>JBBQTO010000032.1:0-18839 GCA_038234575.1 Candidatus Limnocylindrales bacterium | reverse complement strand
CTCGGCGCCAGCCGTCGGCAAACGCGCGCGCCACGACGACGGAGGTGAGCGAGCCCTTGAACGAATCGGGCGCGACCAGGACGATCACCGGCCGGTCGTCGCCCGGAGGTCTTTCCAGAAATACGTCGTGGGCGCGAGCTGGCCATCGGAGCGGTAGGCATGGTTCGGCATCGTGCCGAGCACCTGCCAGCCCAGCGATCGATAGAACCTGTCGGCGGCGCTGCCGGCTTCCGTGTCGAGGATGAGAAGCCAGCGGCCGTCGTCCCGCGCTCGAGCCTCTGCCGCCTCCATGACCGCCCGGCCAAGACCCCGCCGCCGCATCGAGCGATGGAGGAGGACCTTGCCGCACTCCGCCCGATGCGGCGCATTCGTGTTTCGGGAACGGATCAGGATCGTCGAGCCCACGATCGCGCCGGGCTCGCCGCCGTCGTCGCGGGCGCGATCCCGAGCCACGAATGCCGTGATCGCGCCATCCGCAACATCCGGAATCCGCGCCGCCCACCAGCCCGCCGCCTCGGCTTCCGTGACCCCGGCCATGAGGTTCACCGAAGCGCCACCCTCGACCGAATCGACGATCAGCGCGGCGAGGTCCGGGATGGCCGCTTCGTAGCCAGCAGGCTCGAGGGCGACGATCTCGACCTGACGCACGGCATCCCGTGCGCTGGTCCCCGCCACTAGACCAGCTGGCCGCTGAGGCCGGCCTGTCGCCGCTCCAGGTACTCCGGAATGCGGACCATCGGCGGGCGCTCGAGATCGGCGAGCTCGATGACCTCCAGCGAGAGGCGGCCACGGCCGGAGCGGGGCAGCTTCATGGTCGAGCCGAGCTCGGCGAACAAGCGGGACTTGCGGCGCTCCTCGAGGCGCTTCATCACCGCCTGGAGGATCACGAAGCTCATCCGGGACAGACCCTCGATCTCCTGGTTGCGATGGACCCGACGCTCCAGGTCGACCTGTCCGAGGCCCTCGATCCCGACCCGCTCGGCGACGTCGATGAGGTGCCCGATCTCGACCGCGTAGCCGGTGAAGAACGGAATCTGCTCGAGGAGGGTGCGCCGGCCGGCGTACTCGCCGGCGAGGGGCTGAATGAAGCCCGAGAGCTCGGGGTAGAAGAGGTTGATCAGCGGCCGGGCGACGAGCTCGGTGACTCGGCCGCCGCCACCCTCTCGAAGCACCCCGCCTTCCACGATCGGGCGCTGGTAGTAGCCCTTCACGTACTGGAGCCGAGGTTCGTGGAGCAGCGGCCCAAGGGTCCCGTAGACCATCCGGGGGTGCCAGTTCCGGACGTCTGTGTCGGCCCAGACGATGAGGTCGCCGCTCGTCTCGTAGAGCGACTTCCAGAGGGCTTCGCCCTTGCCCCGGAAGGAGCCGTACCGGCCCAGGATCTCGTGGTGCTGGACGACCCGAGCGCCTTCGGCCTCGGCGATCTCGCGCGTCCGATCCGTCGACGCCGAGTCGATCACGAGGACCTCGTCGAGGAGTGGGATCCGGCCGACCATCTCCCTGATCGCGCGGCGGACGATCGGGCCGATCGTCTCCTCCTCGTTGAGGGTCGGCAGCACGAGGCTGACGGTCAGGCCCTGCTTCTCCTTGAGCTGCGTCAGCCGCCGCAGGTCCGCGAACTCGGCGTGGTGGAAGTTCGATTCGCCGAACCAGCGCTCCACCCGGGCGGGGACAGCTCGCGACTCCTCGGCCGCGCGATCTGCCGCGGCGAGGGTCTCGGCCCGCGTCGCAAGCTGCTCGAACGTCTGGCGGCCGATTGTCTCGCGCGTCTTGACGACCACGACAGTCGTTCGAGAGCGCGTCGCGATCGCCTCGGGCACGGCGCCGAAGAGGTGGGTCTGGCCGTCGCTCGAGCTCGGCGCCGCCGCGCCCATCACGACGATGTCGGAGTGGTCCGCTTCCTTCAGGATCGCCGACCGGACGTTAGAGGCTTCGCGCACCAGCGGCTCCGCGCGTCCATCGACGTGCTGGCGGACGAAGGCGTTGAGCGCATGCTCAGCCTGGGCCCGCACCGCGAGCGTGATCCCGGGCGGCACGACGTGCAGGGCGACGAGGGTCGCGTCGTGGCGGCGGGCGATCGCGTCGCCGAAACGGAGGGCGAGCTCGGCGTGGGGGCCGCCGCGGACCGGGACGACGACGCGTTTGAACTCCCGAGCCCCGCGCTGCTTGACGACGGCGATGTCGCACGGCGATTCCCGGAGGACATCGTCGATCGTCGACGAGAACGGCGACGAGAGCCCGTCGCGCCCGTTCGGCGACTTGCCACCCCAGCCGAAGACGATGAGGTCGGCGTCGAGCTCGGCGGCAGCCTCGACGATGCCCTCGGCCGCGTGACGGCCGATCCGGACGATCGGATGGATCGGCGTGCCCTCGGGCACGAAATCGAGGACGCGCTGGAGCAGCCGCCGGGCATGGCGGGCCCGCGTCGCCCCTTCGGACAGGGGCATGCCCTCGGGGACCTCCACGATCCCCAGCGCGGTCAACTCCCCGCCGCGCGGCTCCAGCAGGTCCGCGCCGAGTCGAATGAGCTCTTCGGCGGTGGCGGGGTTCGCGACGGGGATGATGATTCGCGCCGGAAGCGGCCGGTTCACGCGGCCGTCCAGCGGTCGAGGAGGTACGGCTTCAGCCGCTCGAACTCGCGCGCCTGGCGCTCGATGTGCTCCTCGGCGCGCTCGGTCGTGAGGTCGCGGTTCTCGACCACGAAGCTCGCGACCCGCCCGAAGTAGATCGGCACGAGCGACGCGACGAAAGCGTCGACGCGGTCTGGCTCGTCCCGGGCGACGACGATCAGGTCGTACATGACCCGGGCCCAAACGTCGTCGGCAAAGGCGAAGTCCTTCGCCGCATCGGCCATCGCGAGCGTCGTCGGCGTGCTCGAGCCGGGCGTGTCGAGCTCGAGGCGAGCGCGGAGGTGGTCGGCGGTCTGGCCCGCCTCGGCGGCCAGGACCATCACCGAATCCGCGGTCTCCGGCGTCAGCATCGCCCGCCAGGTCAACTCCATGGTCAGCGACGCGGCGTGGAACTCCGAGAGCAGGCGAAGGACGTTGACCTCGAGCGGCGGAGGATCGGCGACGCGCTCGAAGCCATACGCCGGGATGTCGTGGCTGCCCTTCACGAGCGTCCAGCGGTCGGCGTTCCGGACCGCGAGCCGGAGGATCGTGGTCACGACCTGGCGGAACATCGGCCCGAGATCGGCGCCGGGGTCCTTCGGGTCGTGGACCTTGGCCCCGAGCCGCGTCTGGCAGACGGCGAACCCGCCGGTGACGGCCGCGGTCGTCATCCAGATGTCGATTCCGAACTTGGAGACCTCCGACGTCCAGTCGCCTGCGGAAAGGTAGTGCCGGACGAGATCGCCCGAGACGCCGAAGTCGCCGCCGATCGGTTGGCGGATTCGCAGCCCGTACAGGGCGCGCGTGAGCGGGTACGTGACATTGTTCGTGATCGTCCCGTCGTGTTTGTGGCGGGCGTACAGCGGGGCCACGTAGTCGTAGCCGCCTTTGAGGATGGGGCCGGCGAGGAGCTCGATCCACTCCGGGGCGATGCTCCGCAGGTCCGAGTCGACGACCACGAGCGCCTGGACCTGGAGCGCGGCCGCGATCTCGAAGATCGTCCACAGCGCGGCGCCCTTGCCGCCGCTGCCGGCGACCTCGGGGTAGGTGATCGAGACGCGGGCGAGCTTGTTCGTGGGCCGGACGAGCAGGATCCGCTCGATGTAGTCCGGCGGCTCGGTCTCCACGACGACGCGCTGGGTCCCGTCGGGTGACCCCGCGTCGGAGTTCACGACGACCGGGCGCAGGTCCGAGAAGTACTGGACAAGCCCGGCCTGGGCCGCACGCACGACGTAGCCGATCGTCGTTGCGTTCTTGAAGCTCGGGATTCCGACCATGATGTCCGCACGTTCGAGGCGCTCGATCTCCGCGCGGATGGCCGGCGTGAGCACGGTCTCGGGCACGAACGCACCGTACCACCGTTTCGGTGTCGGCTCAGCGGCCGTCAGCGCTTCGGGATGACCTGGGTGGCCCAGTGCTGGGCGACGGTGCCGGGTCTGTAGCGGCTGTTCGCGCCCTTGACCGCGAACTCGCGGAACCCGAGCGCCCGCCACTGGCCGTACCAGGCCTCGACCGGCGGTCTGACGATCACCGTCCGGCGGACGAGCTCATGATCCAGCAGGACCGAGTCGAGGAGCCGCTTGCGCTCGAGGAGCGGGACGTCGATAAGCGATTCGCCGTCGAGCCAGAGCAGGTCCACCGCGACCAGGGCGGTCGGTGCCGCCGGCGGGAGGACGATGCGTCGCGCCTCCGCGAGCTGGCGCTCCTCCTTGTGCTTGTTCTCGCCGCTGCCGAAGAAGAGCTGGCGGCCGACCTGCCTGGCGGTCGGCGAGGCGTCCATGCCGAGCAGCGCCTCCGCGCCGACGGTGTCGCGCAACGGCGGCAGCAGGTAGCCGTCCACGACGAGCTCGGAGGCAGCGGCCGCTTCGGCAATGGCGGCGCGCAGGGCGTCGTAGCCGTCGAGCGCGTCGCCGTTCTCATCCCGAAGGTCGACGACACCGCCCGAGAGCGCGACGAGGGCTCGGCGGCCGCCCCAGAGGGGCTCGCAAACAGGGTCCTTGACCTTCTTGGGATCGACCGGCCCGAACGCCATGGGGCGCCAGGTCTCCGTCGCGGAGGCAAGTGCCGAAAGGGACCGCGAAACGCTCACGAGGACATCCTACCCGGACCTATCATCGCGTCGTGAATCCGCTGCGGCGGCTCGCCGCGCTGACGCCATCCGGGCGGGCCATCGTTCCCGCGTCGTGGGCGATGTACGACTTCGCGAACACGATCTTCAGCTTCGCCGTGGTGTCGAATGCGATCGGTCTGTGGCTCGTCGACGACGCCCGATTCGGCGAGCGCGATGGCAACTTCCTGCTGAGCCTCGCCATCGTGATCTCGGTCGGGCTGAACGCGATCGTCTCGCCGATCCTCGGGGCCCTGTCGGACATCGGCGGTCGCCGGCTGCCGTACCTGTTCGGGTTCACCTCGCTGTGCATACTCGCGACGGCTTTCATCGCCACCTGGACGCCAGCGATCGGGTTGGTCCTGTTCGTGATTGCGAACTTCGGCTACCAGGCCGCGCTCATCTACTACGACGCGACGCTCCGGACGGTGAGCATCCCGGTCTCGCGAGGCCGGCTGTCGGGGATCGGCGTGGCGGTCGGCTACCTCGGGACGATCTTCGTCGGGCTCCTCATCTCTTTCGCCGACATTCCGGTCGAGGACCGCTTCCGCGTGGCGGCAATGCTATTCGCGCTCTTTGCGCTGCCGATCTTCGTGTTCGTCCGCGAGGAGCGGACCGGCAGCGGGCCATCTGGCGCCCAGATCGCGCGATCGTGGTCGCAGCTGTTCCGGACCATCGCGGACGCCCGAGCGGTCCCGGGCCTGGGGCGTTTTCTGCTCGGGCGGTTCTTCTATTCGGACGCCGTCAACACCGTCATCGTCGTCATGAGCGTGGTTGCCGTGAAGGCAGTCGGCCTGTCGGTCAGCATCACGACCCTCGTCCTGCTTGGACTCACGGTCGTCGCGGTCCTCGCCTCCTTCGGCTGGGGCGCCCTCGTGGATCGCTGGGGCCCGAAGCGGACGTTGATCACCGTGCTGGCGTCATGGGCGGTCGGTCTCGTCCTCGGGGGGATCTCCCTCGGCATTCCGGGGCCGATCGGTCTGGGCATGTTCCTCGTCGCCGGCGCGATCCTGGGAAGCGGCCTCGGTGGCGTCCAGGTCGCGGACCGGGTCTTCATGATGCGGCTCTCGCCGCCGGCTCAGCTCGGGGAGTTCTTCGGCCTCTACGGCCTCGTCGGCAAGGGCTCGCAGGTCATCGGGCAACTCCTGTACGGCCTCATCCTGCTCACCCTCTTCGACACGCTCGGCAACGGCGCCTACCAGGTCGCGGTCCTGAGCCTCCTCGTAACGATGCTCATCGGGCTCTGGCTGATCCGGCCGGTCTCCGACGAGTGGAGCGGGTCCGGCGAGCTCGAAGAGCCCTTGTCGCCGGTGCTGCCGGAGCACCTCCTGCCCGGGGACGACATGCCCGTCCCGGGCCGGCTCTGAGAGACATGGCGATGACGAGCTCGGATTGATGCGAGCCGGGGTCCGCTCCCGGCTGCGGGGTCCTCAGGCGCCGACGAGCCGCTTCGCTCCGTTCCGAAAGGCCCACGCCGACTCGATCATCTCGTCGAGCGTCGAATGGGCCGGGTGCCAACCGAGGACCTCGGCCGCCCGCTGGATCGATGCCACGAGGACCGGCGGATCGCCCTCGCGCCGCTGCTCGATCGTGTGCGGCACCGGCCGGCCGACGACGCGCTCCGCAGCACTGAGAACCTCCCGGACGCTCGTGCCATTGCCGCTGCCAAGGTTGGCGACGAGCGGCGTCTCCGTCCGCGGGTCATGCGGCGCAGTGGCTTCGACCGCGGCAAGGTGTGCGGCCGCCAGATCCAGGACGTGGAGATAGTCGCGGATCGGGGTGCCGTCGGGGGTCGGGTAGTCATCGCCGAAGAGCTGGAGGGCCCGGCCGCCGGCCAGCGCCGTGAGGACATTCGGGATCAGGTGCGTCTCCGGGTCGTGGAGCTCCCCGTTGCGCTCGCTGGCGCCGGCGACGTTGAAGTAGCGAAGTGAGACTGACCGCAATCCGTAGGCCGTGCCATACCAGCCGGCCGCGGCCTCCAGGGTTCGCTTGGTCTCGCCGTAGGGATTGATCGGGCGCAGCGGCGCCGTCTCGGGGATCGGTGTCGACTCGGGCACGCCGTAGACGGCCGCGGTCGACGAGATGACCAGCCGGCCGACGCCCGCGTCGCGCATCGCGTCGAGAAGCGCGATCCCACCGGCCACGTTCTCGCGGTAGTAGCGACCCGGGTCGTGCATCGATTCGCCGACGAGCGATCGCGCCGCGCAGTGAAGAACGGCATCCGCGTGGGCCTCGGCGAGGATCCCGGCAACGCGCTCGCGATCCGTGTATGTCCCTTCGACGAGTCGCGCCCCGGCGAGATCGGCCGTCGCGTGTCCGGTCGACAGGTCGTCGAGGACCACGACCTCGTGCCCCGCCGCGACCAGTGCCTCGACCGACGCCGAGCCGACGTAGCCGGTGCCGCCGGTCACGAGGATTCGCATCGCCGCAGCGTAGCCGGGCGTCAGGCCCCGCGTCGGAACCAGGCCGTCAGCCGCTCCAGCAGCGAGCGGCGTTGCGGGGCCACGGGTTCCGCTGCCACCGCCTCGCTCTGGGCGACCGGGTCTTCGCTCTCGCCCGCGGACGGGGCGGGGGCGCCCGACAGCACGCTCCGCAGCCGCTCCGCCACAGCGTCGTCCGGATCGATCGAGAGCGCTCGTTTCACGAGCTCCGACGCCCGCCCCGTGTCGCCGCGACGATGCGCTACCTCCGCGAGGCCGACGACGGCGATCGCGTTGCGTGAATCGGCATCCGCGACCTGGCCGAACAGGCGGTCCGCCCGGTCCAGGTCGCCGGCTTCGAGCGCCCGCTCGGCGGCGAGCAGCCGCTCGATCACCGCTCGCCGGCCACGATCGCTGAGGCCAGGAGCAGCAGCGTCTTCCGATCGTTGAGGCCGGGGTCGGTGACGACGCACTCGAGGAGCGCGTCGAGGATTCGCCCCAGCGTCGGGCCCTCCGGGATGGCGAGCTCGGTCATGAGATCGTCGCCACCGATCGCGAGCTGGCGGAGGTCGAGCGGCACGGCGGCGTCAAGCTGGGCCCGGACCCGGTCGCGAAGCTCGTCGAGGCCATGGGCATTCGCGGCGACCCCGCTGCCGACGTTGTCCGCGGCCCGCAACGCGAAGAGCTCGTCGAGCGCCGCCGGGCCCACGCGCTGGATGAACCGCCGCACGCCCGCGTCGCCCCACGCCGGGTCGTACGTGAACATATGGTTTCGAACGAGGTGGACCACCCGATCGCTGGTGGCTCGAGGCAGATGGAGCCGCTCGAAGAGGGCGGCCGCGAGGTCGGCACCGACCGCGTCGTGTCGCCGAAACGGGCCGTCGTCGATCGTCGCCGGCTTGCCGATGTCGTGGACGAGCGCGGCCAACCGGACCCGCGGGCTGCCGAGCGACGCGGCGTCGACGCTGCGCAGGGTGTGGTCGAAGAGGTCCTCCCCGGGGATCTTGTTCTGGGCGACCCCGCGCTGGGCCGCGAGATCGGCCGAGATGACGCCGAGGATTCCCGTGTCGGCCATGAGTCGCAGGCCCGTCGAGGGCTCCAGGGCGGTGAGCAGGTTCTCGAGCTCCGTGGCGATTCGCTCACCGGAAAGATGGCGCACCAGCGCGGCGTTGGCGTCGATCGCGGCCCGGGTCACCGGCTCGATCTCGAATCCGAGTGTCGCCGCGAGGCGGATCGCGCGAACCATCCGCAGGGCGTCCTCCTCGAACCGCGCCGCCGGGTCGCCGACCGCCCGGATCGATCGGGCCGCGATATCGACGCCACCGTCGTAGGGATCCACGAGGTGTGGCCTCGGCGAGGACCCGGCCGCCGGCACGTCGTCGCCCCACGCCATCGCGTTCATCGTGAAGTCCCGTCGGGCGAGGTCGAGCAGGACGTCGTCGCCGAACTCGACTCGGTGCGGCCGCCGGAAGTCCGCGTAGTCGTGGTCGGTCCGGAATGTCGTGATCTCGTGTGTGTCCTCGCCCGAGCGGACGACCACGGTCCCGAAGCGGTTCTCGTATACGGCTCCGGGGAATATCTGGAGGAGGCGATCCGGGCGGGCGTCGGTCGTGAGGTCCCAGTCCGCAGCCTCGCGCCCGATCAGGGCGTCGCGCAGCGAGCCGCCCACGATGTAGGCGGCGTGGCCGTGCGACCACAGCGCATCCAAAAGCCCCTGAACGGTCGGAGGAACGCGGATCACCGGCACCATCGGCTCGTCGCCGAGCGGCGCTAGTTGCGGCCGAGGAACAGGTACGACCGCCAGGCGCCGTTCCGATCGTCGGCGAGATATGGCGTGAAGAGCGAGTACAGGTCGCTGCGAGGCTCGAATGGCTGGCGAAGGAGGCGGACCCGGGCCTCGTCCGGCGTCTTGCCGCCCTTGCGGTGATTGCATGCCTTGCAGGCCGCGACGAGGTTGTCCCAGGTGTGGGCCCCGCCTCGGTGCCGGGGCACGACGTGGTCGAGCGTCAGGTCGGCGACCTGCCGGCCGCAGTACTGGCAGGTATGGCGATCGCGGGCGAAGACCTCGCGCCGGGTCAACTTGACCCTCGGCCTGGGTCGCCGAATCCGGTGCTGGAGGCGGATCACCGACGGCGCGTGGAACTCCTGGCGCGGCGTCCGGATGACCTGGTGGTCGTACTCGAGGACCTCGGCCTTCGCGCCGAACACGAGCCGGAAAGCCCGAGGCAGATTCGTGACGTTCAGCGGCTCGTAATCCTGGTTCAGCACGAGGACCACGCCGTTCATGCGCGGGATGCTAGCGCACGCCCGATCGCGGCACCGGTCGAGGTGTCCCAGCCGCCGGCCTGGCCGACCTTCGAGGTGAGCGGTTTGCCAAGGGCCGCGGCGATGAAGCGGGCGGTCTCGAGGACGCCCTTGAGCGAGGCCCCGTGCTCGAAGCCCGACGCATCGAGCAGGTAGACGAGGTCCTCGGTGGCCAGATTGCCGGCTGCCCCTGGGGCGTACGGACAGCCGCCGGTGCCGCCCGTGGAGCTATCGAAGCAGCGGATGCCGGCCTCTAAGCCGGCGACGACGTTCGCCAGTGCCGTGCCTCGCGTGTCGTGGAAGTGGAGCGCGATCTCGTCGAGGCGAATGCCCGCGCCGGTCGCGGCCTCGATGAGCGCGGTCACCTGGAGCGGCACGGCGACACCGATCGTGTCGCCGAAGCAGACCTCCTCGGCGCCGAGCTCGAGCAGGACCAGGGCGATCGCGACCGCCCGGTGCGGATCCACGGCGCCCGAGTACGGGCAGCCGAAGGCCGTCGAGATGTAGGCCCGCTTCCACCAGCCCAGGACAGAGGCCCGCCGAAGGACCGGCTCGAACGCGTCGAGCGATTGGGCGACCGTCATTCCGATGTTCCGCTCGGTGAAGGCATCGGTGGCCGCGGTGAAGACCGCGAGGGCATCGGCGCCGGCCGCCTCCGCTCGACCGAGGCCGCGCTCATTCGGGACCAGCACGGGGTAGCGGACGCCCGACGACCGCTTGATCAGCGGGAACAGCCGATCCGCGTCGGCGAGCTGGGGGATGGAGCGGGCCGAGACGAAGCTCGTCGCCTCGATCTCCTTCAGGCCCGTGGCGCCGAGCCGCTCGATGAACTCGAGCTTCGTCTCCAGCGAGATCGTCTTGGTCTCATTCTGGAGGCCGTCGCGCGGGCCGACCTCGTAGATCCGGACCCGATCAGCCACGATGGCGCGCCTGCGTCTGCCGCGGTCAGCCGAGCGGCGGGTCCATCGCCCGCTCGATCCGGGCGACCTCGACCTCGACGCGAGCGATCTCGATGACGGTTTCTGCCCGCTCCTCGCTCAGCAGCGCCAGGGCGTCGCGTCGGTGTCGCAACTCCTGATGGAGCTTCAGCAGGGAGGTGCGGTCCTTCGGGAGCGGTCGCTCGGCGGGCTGCGGCGTGTTCATGGGCCGAGACTGTACCGCTACGGCTCGACGACGGCGAGGATTTGCGCGAGGGCTTGGCCGCGCGTCACCTGGTCGCCGGCGCGAACGCCGATCTCCGAGAGCGTGCCGTCGATCGGCGCGAGGACCGCATGCTCCATCTTCATGGCCTCGAGGGTCACGATCGCTTCGCCCGCCTCAACCCGATCTCCAGTGCTCCGGTGGACGGCGATGACGGCACCCGGCATCGGCGCGACCAGCTCCGCGACGCCACCATGGGTGGACTTCGTGGCGGCTCTTGCGGCCCGGTCGACGTCCGGTGGGGGAGCGAGCCGGAATGCCACACTCCGACCGGCCACGTCGACATGGACGAGATCGTTGCGTCGGATGGACGCGGTGGCGCCGTCGCCTAGGGCCCGCTCGGTCTCCGGCTCCCGAATCGCCACGACGCGCTCCTCGTCCTGGGCCTCGAGGCGGAGGGTCCCGGCACTGTTGAGTCGCCAGCCGTCGCGGGACCCGGGGACGGCCAGCGCGTCAGCCGCCACGCCCCACAAGGCGTCCGGCATCGTGGTTCGCTCGGCCCAGTCGTCAGGTGGCCAGATCCGATCGAGCGTGTCGATGCGCGCATCGCCCGCTCGGACGACCGGCTGGCGAACCAGCCAGCGCAGGAAGCGGAGGTTCGTCGTGAGGCCCAGGACGACCGTGGCGTCGAGCGCCGCGGTCAGCCGGGCAAGCGCCTCGGCCCGGTCGGATCCATGGGCGACGATCTTCGCCAGCATCGGGTCGAAGCGGTCGCCGACGATCGAGCCCTCGTCGATGCCGGCGTCCACTCGGACGCCGTCACCGCCCGGCCAGACCAGACGCTCGATGCGTCCAGTTGCGGGTAGGAATCCAGCCTCGGCGTCCTCGGCGTAGAGGCGGACCTCGATGGCGTGGCCGCCCTCGGCCAGGGCCCGATCGATGCCCGGCTGGTCCATGCGGAGCGGCTCGCCAGCGGCGATCTGGAGCTGGGCCCCGACGAGGTCGAGGCCGGTCACGAGCTCCGTCACCGGGTGCTCGACCTGGAGCCGCGTGTTCATCTCGAGGAAGAAGAGTTCGCCCCGTTCGGTCAGGAGGAACTCGCAGGTGCCGGCGCTCTCGTACCCTACGGCGCTGGCGAGGGCGAGCGCGGCTTCGGTCAGGCGCGCGCGGACCTTCGCCGAGACCGCCGGCGACGGGGACTCCTCGAGGACCTTCTGGTGGCGTCGCTGAACCGAGCAATCCCGCTCGCCGAGATGGACACCGTCGCCGTGCCCGTCGTACAGAACCTGGACCTCGACGTGATGCGCACCCTCGACGAGTCGCTCGAGGATCAGCCGATCGTCGCCGAAGGCCGCCGTGGCTTCGCGCCGGGCGCCGGTAAGGGCGTCGGGCAGTCGATCCGGCGCGGGCACCACCCGCATGCCCTTGCCGCCCCCCCCGGCGGCCGGCTTGACGAGGACCGGATAGCCGATCGCCCGTGCGGCCGTGGCGAGAGCGTTGTTCGTCTGGTCGTCGCCGTCATAGCCGGGCACGATGGGGATCCCGAGGTTCGTGGCGAGCCGGCGGGCTGCGCCCTTGTCGCCCATCGCCCGGATGGTCGCAGGCGGCGGACCGACCCACTGGATCGCGGCGGCGATCACGGCCTCCGCGAACGCCGCGTTCTCGGCGAGGAACCCGAAGCCCGGATGCAGGGCGTCGGCGTTTGCGACTTTCGCGGCCGCCACGACGGCCTCGATGTCGAGCAGGTCGAGGGCGGCCGGTCCCTCGGTGGCAGGGGCGACCGCGGCGATGCCGAGCCGCGCGGCGGTCCTCGAGATCCGGCGAACGATCTCGCCGCGATTGGCGATGAACAGGGTCCGGATCCCACTCGCGGCGGGTTCAGCGGCCCCCTGCGCGGGCGGTGTGCGCGCCAGCGATGCGGATTGCCGCTTCGCCGGTTCCTGGCTGGCGTACCTTGGCCTAGATACCGCTGCGCTGCCCGCGATAAACGCGTCTAACGCGTCAGACGCGACACGCCACCGACCACCAACGCGCCGGGCGGGGAGTCGGCCCATGGCGATCCAGCGCTGGACGCTTCGTGTCGTCGCTCCGATCCGCCGCGCGGCCTCACTGGGAGTGCATTCGTCTCGGTTCATGTGGCGCGATTGTCGCGCTTGAATCCTTGCATCGCAAGCGACCCGACAGACCGCCAAATCTGCACCGGCCCGCTGGCCTCAGTACCCTCACCCGATCGTGATGACTGCGCTCCGGCGATACGCCGGCCTCCTGGGAGAACGCGACTTCCGGCGGCTCTGGCTCGCCCAGACGGTCAGCCAGGTCGGTACGCAGGTCACCAATCTCGCGCTGCCGCTCGTCGCGATCCTGGTCCTCCAGGCGAGCGCCTTCGAGGTCGCCCTGCTCGGCGCGATCGAGTTCCTGCCGTTCGTGTTCTTCACCCTTCCGGCCGGAGCGTGGGTGGATCGGCTCCCGAAGCGGCGCGTCCTCATCACCGCGGACCTCGGCCGGGCCGCGATTCTCTCCCTCGTGCCGATCGGCTACGTCACAGGGGTCCTGGCGATGTGGCAGCTGTACGTGATCGGGTTCTCGGCCGGAATCCTGACGGTGTTCTTCGAGGTCGCCTACCAGTCGATCCTGCCCGAGCTCGTCGATCGCGACCGCCTTGCCGAAGGCAATTCGCGACTCGAGATCTCGCGCTCGGCGGCGCAGATTCTGGGGCCGGGACTCGGCGGCTTCCTCGTCGGCGTCATCAGCGCCCCGATGGCGATCCTGGCCGACGCCCTGAGCTACCTCGGCTCTGCCGGCTTCCTCTTCGGAATCCGGGCCTCGACACGTGGCGAGACCGCTGCCGACACGAAGGAGGCCGCCGGCCCGAAGGTGGCCCCGCCGCAGCCGAGCCTTCGCCACGAGATCGCCGAGGGACTCCGGTTCTACGCGAAGAGCTCGCTGCTCCTTGCGGAGTCCGCGGCCATCGTCACGATGAACCTCGGGAGCAACATCAGCTACTCGATCCTGCTCGTGTTCCTCGTCCGCGAGCTCGGCCTGAAGCCGGAGGCGATTGGCGTCGCGTTCTCGATCGGGAGCATCGGGGTGCTCGTGGGTGCCGCCTCCGCGGCAGCGTTCGGCCGTCGGCTTGGCGTAGGCCCGGCCCTGATCGTCGCGACCGCGATCGTCACCGGCGGCGCCTTCCTGATCCTGCTCGCAACGCCCGACACCGCATTCGTGCTCCTCCTCGCGATGGCGGCCGTCCAGGGCTTCTCCGGGATCATCATCAACGTCAACGGTGTCAGCCTCCGGCAATCGCTGACCCCGGATCACCTGCAGGGTCGGGTCAATGCGACGGGCCGCTGGATCAACTGGAGCATCCTGCCGCTGGCCGCGGTCCTCGGCGGGCTCATCGCGACGGCGATCGGCCTGCGCGGGACGATCCTCGTCGGCGCCGTGATCGGGCTGCTCTCGCTGCCGTGGCTGATCTTCACGCCGATCCGGCGGCTCCGGGAGATGCCGAGCAGCCCGATCGGGGCGCCGGAGGTCGTCATCCCACCGACCTCGCCGGCGGGTCAGCCGCCGGCCTGAGGATCCTCCGGCGACCAGGCCGCCCGACGCTTCTCGGTGAACGCCGCGAAGCCCTCGCGTGCCTCGACGCTCACCCGCTGCCGCGCGATCACCCGGGCGGTGTGCCACTTGGACGACCCGTGGCCGAGCCCGCGCACCTCCCGAACGATGGCCTTCGCCGCGCGAACGGCGGTCGGCCCCGAAGCGAGGACATCGGCGATCGCGGCATCAACCGCCAGGTCCAGGGCGGCATCACCTTCGACGACCTCGTGGACGAGCCCGATTCGCTGGGCCCGAAGCGCATCGAAGCGGCGGCCGCCCGGGAACAGCGCCCGGGCGTGCGACTCGCCGATCTTGGCGATCACGAAGGGCGCGATGACCGCCGGGAGAATGCCCAGGCGGGTCTCGGTGAACCCGAACCTGGCACCCGACTCGGCGACAACCAGGTCCGAGACGGCGCACAGGCCCATCCCGCCGCCCAGCGCCGCCCCCTGGACACGGGCGATGACCGGCACGGGACACGTGTCGATCGCCTCGAACATCTCTGCCATCGCCATCGCGTCCTGCTCGTTGCCTTCGACGTCGAGGGCCATCGCCGCCCGCATCCACTGGATATCGGCACCGGCGGAGAACGTCTCGCCGTCGCCGGCGAGGACGACCGCGCGGAGTTCCGAGGGCGCCTCGCGAGCGAGAGCCGCGAAGGCGGCGCGAAGCTCGGCGATCAGCGTGGCATCGAAGGCATTTCGGACCTGCGACCTGGCGAGGATCACCCGGGCGATCGCGCCGTCGGGCCCGGAGCGCTCGATGCGGAGGCGGTCGCTCACGGCAGCATCGTAGCGAGAAGAGCCGGCGGTAGACTCACGAAATGCTGCTCGGAATCGATCATGTCGTCATCGCCGTGCCCGACCTCGAGGCGGCGGCGATGGAGCTCGACAAGGCCGTTGGCATCGTGGCGACTGGCGGCGGCCGGCATCCGGTGCTCGGGACCGCGAATCGGCTGATCTGGCTGGGCGACACGTATGTCGAGCTCGTGACGATCGTGGACGAGACCCTCGCAACCGGATCCTGGCTCGGCGGCCCCGTCGTGGCAGCCCTGGCGAATGGCGGCGGCTTCGTCACGTGGGCCGTCGCGAGCGACGATCTCGACGGCGACGTCGCTTCCCTGGGGGCCCTGGGCGCGAGCTACGGCGATCCCATCGACGGGCACCGGATCCGGCCCGATGGCGAGGTCGTCCGCTGGCGAACCGCAATCCCGCAGCGTCTCGGGCCGAGCGAAGGCCCCTTCCTCATCGAGCACGATCCCGCCGCGGCCGAGTGGCGGCCGGCCGACCGAGCGCTTCGCGAGGCCCAATCGCATCCGATCGGCGGTCCGGACGTTCCAATGGCGCCGGTCCGTCTCGATGTCCTCGAGCTGCCGACCGAGAGCATCCCGGCCGCGATCCAGCGCCTGACCCGCGCGCTGGGGCTCCGATTCCGCCCGTCGCTATCCGGCGGTGGCGCGCGGGACGCCAATATCGGCTCGCAGACGCTTCGGCTTCGACCGTCTCGCGGGTTGCCGGCGGTGCCCTCGATCCACCTGGCGTCGCCGGCGGCGACCGATCATTCCGTCGAGGCGCTCGGTTGTCCCTGGGTGCTCAGGCCTTCGCGGTAGCCTCGAGCCCGACACCGGGCGAGCGGAGACGCACCCGTCTCGTCGCGAACGTGTCGTCTCCCGCGACGACGACCGTGACCTCGTCGCCAACGCTGACTCGACCCGGCGTCGCGACCTCGCCGAGTACGCCGAGGTCGGCCTTGCGGCCCTCGCGAAGGCCGCGGTACGAGATGATCGTCCGGAGCGTGTCGAGGTCACGCTCACCGGTGTTCGGATCGTGCGTCGTCATCGCACACCGCGCGTCCGGTTTGGTGATCGCCAGCTCCGCGGTCCCCATCGCGATGATGCCCCCGAGCCACGTGTCTTCCTCGTGGGCACCCGCGCCCTCGAGCTCGAACAGCATTCGGAAGCGTCGTGGATCGATCCAGCCGTGCCCCGCCTGAAGGGCCAGCTCCTTGAGCGAGCCATCGGAGATCAGGCTCACGGCGTTGGCATTCCGGGTTCCACCCGGCCGATCGCAGCGCACGATCCGGATCGGACGGCCCGCGAATGGCTCGAGCGCCTCCGCCCACGGGCCGACGACGATGTGGCCAACGCCCGTTCGCCCGTGGATGTCCGTCTCGACCGGGCCGCCCAGCTCCACGTCCCCATCGACTGTCGCGCGATCCGGGAAAGCCAGCGCGAGCCGGGTGGCATCCGGATCGGTCCGGGAGTGGACCTGAACGAGTGCCCCTGCGATCAGCTGGTCGACGAGCCGTCCCTCGGTATCGATGAGGTAGAAGCGGCGGTCCTCGACCACGCCGGTCTCGGTCAGCTCGACCCACTCGGGATGCTCGAGCCCGAGGCTCCGGACGGGCGCGATCGAGATGCGAGCGACGCGCGGCATGGGACCGATCCTACCGGACGAGGATGTCCACGAGGCTCAACGTAGCTCCCGGTTTGAACCAGACGACGTCGTAGGTGAGGGTCACCACCACCTCTTCGACCCCCGGCTTCCAGCCCGCCTCGTAGAGATTGGTGAGCGGCACGTCGGTCCCCGCCAGCGTTACCTCCACGCTGATCCAGTCGGCGAAATGGACGTCCGTTGGCCATGGATCCTTCAGGGCAGCATGGCGATCTCTGAGCACGCCATTCGCAAGGAGCGCGGTGCCGATCGTCATCGTCTTGCGGCCGAGGCTGGTGATCGGAATGTCGAGCTCGGCAATCCGATGCGGCCGAGCATTCGCGACCGCCGCCGGCTCAAGGGATGGCAGGGGCGTGGATCCGTCGGGAGAGTCCGTGTACCCCCCGTTGGACGAACCCGAAAGTGGAACCGCCGGATTCGGCATGCATTGGGGGTCGGTCGCGCTGGCGATACCCGGGCAACTGACGATGAGCGGGCGCGTCGTGCCATCGTCCAGCCGGACGGAAAGGAAGGTCCGATGGGCGAAGTCGATCTGGCGGGGGCTCGGGTTCGGCAGGATCCCGATCGCCCGGACGGTCGGAAAGGGCACGCCGAGCTGGTCTGCCGCGAATGCCGTCAGTGCGTCGCACCGATCCGAATTGAAGACCCTCGCGCATGGCTCGCCCGCGCTGGTAAACGCGATCGATGGGCTCGGCGACCCGGAAGAGGGAAGGTCCGAGGGCGATGGGGCCGCGACGTCCGAAGCCGAGGTCGACCCGAACCGCAATGGCTCCGCCGAGTCGGTGCCCGATCCACCTGGGGCGCACGCCCCCACGAGCATTGCGACGCCGACGATCGCGAGCCCGTTCGAGAAGCCAGCGACGCGGGGCATGGCCTCGATCCTAGCCGACCGGATCAGGGCCGCAGGCCGACGCTGGCGAGCTCAGCCCGAGCCAGTCGCTCGTAGCGACCCGCGATGAAGTCACCGAACGGATCCGGTGTCTCGTCCAGCAGCTCCGAATAGCTCAACCGATGGAGCGCCCTGGAGGCCAGGAGCCGCTCGACCGCCGCTTCCGAGCCTGCCCGGGGCGCTCGTCGGATCGCCCGGTGACCGGCTCGCAGGTCCTTCAGCCGCCGCGCGCGCCACGGCACGTACCGGCTCAGCCACGGGATCAGCATGACCGCGACCACGAGGATCCCGAGGAGCGTCGCGACCAGGAGGATCAGCCCCTCGAGCTCGGTTCCGACGAAGATCAGCGGCTCGCCGGCCGTTCGGAACGAGTCGGTGGACAGCTTCTGGATCGACTCGCCGATGAACGGCACGCCGGCGAGCCCGCCACCGAGGTCGACCCCGACACCCTGGAGTCGAGTCCCACCGGAGGCGAGGACGCGACCCGCCTCCGCATAGCCCGCGATGGCACTGTAGATCCGCCAGCCGATCACCGCCCACAGGCCCACCCAGGCCCACGTCACGATGTCGGCCGTCATCTCCCGCAGCCGCGCCGACCCGACCTGGCTCCAGAACTTCAGCATCGCTCTCTCCTCGCTCGCAGATCAAGCGGGCTCGTGGCGCGGCCCGGGAACGCATGAGTCTCACATTCGGAAGACGCCGAATTTGGTGTCCGGAATCGGGGCATGCATTGCGGCGGCGATGCCCAGCGAGAGGACGCGGCGCGTGTCGAGCGGATCGATGATTCCATCGTCCCAGAGGCGGGCCGTGGCGAAATACGGTGAGCCCTCACGCTCGTAGGTCTCGAGGATCGGTGCCTCGAAGGCGTTCCGTTCGGCGTCGGAGGCGAACTCGCCGCGGACCGTTGACAGGACGCGCGCGGCCTGCGGCCCGCCCATGACGCTGATGCGCGCGTTCGGCCAGGTCCACAGGAACCGCGGGCCGTACGCCCGGCCGGCCATCGCGTAGTTGCCGGCGCCGAAGCTGCCGCCGATCAGGATCGTGAACTTCGGGACCGCGGCGTTCGCGACGGCCATCACGAGCTTCGCGCCGTCCTTCGCGATGCCACCCGCCTCGTACTCGCGGCCGACCATGAACCCCGTGATGTTCTGGAGGAACACGAGCGGGATCTTTCGCTGGCAGGCAAGCTCGATGAAGTGGGTGCCCTTGAGCGAGCTCTGGCTGAAGAGGATCCCGTCGTTCGCGAGGATCGCGACGGGCCAGCCGTCGACGTGGCCAAAGCCGCAGACCAGCGTCTCGCCGTACAGCGGCTTGAAGTCGTGG
>JBBQTO010000031.1:0-18850 GCA_038234575.1 Candidatus Limnocylindrales bacterium | reverse complement strand
CATCGCCCTGATCAACCGATTCACCGCCAGCTGGAACGCCGGGTCGAGCCCGTTCATCTGGGTCAGGACCGCCGACGAGATCCTCGCCAAGGCGATCCGCAAGCCCCGAGCGTCCAGCGAATCGGGACACTAGCCTGAGGGTCTTGCATTGGGCACAATGCTCGGGTGAGCGACCGATCAGGTGGAGGCGCGGCCTCGATGCGAAAGCGATTCGCCGTCCAACCCGGCGACGCCGTCCGACTCTCAGACGTGGATCCCAACGAGACGCTCGGCCGCTCGAAGTCCAAGTCGCTGACGAAGATCGACGCCGACCTCAAGCGGCTCGCCTCGCTCCAGGAACGGATCTTCGCCGAGCGAAAGCATCGGATCCTGATCGTCCTCCAGGGGATCGATGCCTCTGGCAAGGACGGCACGATCAACCACGTGATGTCGGGGTTCGACCCCCAGGGCTGCCGCGTCGTGGGGTTCGGCGTCCCGTCGGCTGTCGAGCTCGCGCACGACTACCTGTGGCGGATCCACGAAGCCGTTCCGGGCAACGGCGACATCGTCATCTTCAATCGCTCGCACTACGAAAGCGTGCTGGTGGAGCGCGTCCACGACCTCGTCTCGACGGACGTCTGGTCCCGCCGCTACGACCAGATCAACGCCTTCGAGGAGATGCTGTCGCGCGAGGGGACGACGGTCCTGAAGTTCTTCCTCCATATCGACCGTGACGAGCAGCTCGCAAGGCTGAAGGCACGCTACGACGATCCGACGAAGCGCTGGAAGTTCAAGGTCGGCGACCTGAAGGAGCGCGCGCTCTGGGACGACTACGCCGCCGCCTTCGAAGACGCGCTGCGGAAGTGCTCGACCGAGGTCGCACCCTGGTACGTGATCCCCGCGAACCACAAGTGGTTCCGCGATCTGGCGGTCGCCGACATCGTGGCCGACGTCCTCGACGACCTGGATCCTCAATATCCGCCCGGCGAGGAGCTGCCGGCGGGCGTCGTGATCGAGTAGCCGGGGGGCAGCCGATGAACGAGGATCCAACGCTCCGCCGCGCGCACGACCTCGCGCAGGCATTCCTTGCCGGCGTAGATGAGCGACCGGTCCGGTCAGGTGCGGATCTCGAGACCCTCCGCGCGGGATTCGACCGCGAGATGCCCGAGCGCGGCGAGGATCCGACCGCCGTTGCGGAGTGGCTCGCCGAGGCCGCGGATCCCGGGCTCATCGCGACGGCCGGACCACGGTACTTCGGCTTCGTGGTCGGTGGCAGCACCCCGGCCGCCATCGGCGCGGATTGGCTGACCAGCGCCTGGGATCAGAACGCGGGGTTGTACGCGCTGTCGCCCGCGGCGGCGGTCGCGGAAGAAGTCGCCGGCGCGTGGCTCCTGGCCCTGTTCGGCCTCCCCGCGGATTCGAGCTTCGGGTTCACCACTGGCGCGACGATGGCGAACTTCACGGCCCTCGCGGCGGCTCGGGACGCCGTGCTCCGGGTTCGCGGTTGGGACGTCGAGGAGGACGGACTGTTCGGCGCTCCGCCGATCGACGTGATCGTCGGCGACGAGTCGCACGTCACCATCTTCGCGGCGCTCCAGATGCTCGGGCTCGGGCGGGGTCGGGTGCACCGGGTCGCTGCCGACGAGCAGGGCCGAATGCGGGCCGACGAGTTGCGGATGACGCTGGAGGGCCTCGGTGGCCCGACGATCGTCTGCGCGCAGGCGGGCAACGTGAACACCGGCGCCTTCGATCCGCTGCCGGAGATCGCCGCCGCGGTCCACGAGCACGGAGGCTGGCTCCACATCGACGGCGCCTTCGGGCTGTGGGCCGCAACGGCACCGTCACTGCGGCACCTGACGACCGGGCTCGACCTCGCCGATTCGTGGACGACCGATTCGCATAAGTGGCTGAACGTGCCCTACGACTCGGGCCTCGTCTTCGTCCGCGATCGGGTCGCCCACCACGCCTCGATGACGCTCGGTGCCGCGTACTACGTCGAGTCGGCGGGCGCCGAGCGGGATCCGTACAACTGGGTCGCCGAGTCTTCGCGGCGGGCCCGAGGATTCACGGTGCTGGCGGCGCTTCGATCGCTCGGTCGGATCGGGCTTGCCGACCTCGTGGAGCGCTGCTGCGTTCGCGCGCGCCAGATGGCGACGCGGCTGGCCGAGGAACCGCGCGTGACGATCCTGAACGAGCTTGTGCTGAACCAGGTCCTCGTCCGCTTCGGCGCCGCCGACGCCGCGACCCACCCCGCGTCCGACGCCGCGGCGGCGGACGCGCTGACCCGAGAGGTCATCGCCCGAGTCCAGGCGGACGGGACCTGCTGGCTCGGCGGCACGACCTGGCATGGACGGGCCGCGATGCGGGTCTCCGTCAGCAGCTGGAAGACCACCGAGGCCGACATCGACCGCTCAGCCGACGCGATCCTCCGGTGCCTGCGCGCGGCCCGCGGCTGAACCCTCGCCGCGACGCCGGTTCCAGACGTCGGAGAGTCAGCTGCCGAAGAAGTCGGTGATCGCCTTCGTGTCGTCCGAAAAGGCCCAGCGCTCGGTGATCTTGCCGTCCTTCATGTGATAGATCTCGGCGGTTCGATAGTTGAGCGACTTGTCGCCTTGGGTCGCGGTCGCCTCGCCGAGGGCGATCGCGTGCTCGTCGTTAGCCACGACGTCGTGCACCTTGAACGTGATGTCGTAGTCGGCGCCGGTAGCTTCAGCGCGAAGCGCAGCCTTGCCCCGCTTGGTGTCGCCGCCGATCTCGTGCCAAACGATGTCGTCTGCCATAACACCGTCGAGGGTCTCCATGTCCCCGGCCTGCATGGCATCGCCCATCTTGCGGATCGCGATTGCGTTCGGGTGTTCCATTCGGTAAATCCTCCTTGCTGTCACAGTATCTACCCGTGACCCCTGACCCGCTGATCCCACGCACCAGCGAGCTCGCCCAGGCCTACCTGGACTCGGTCGACGAGCGGCCGGTGGCCCCGCCGGTCGATCTCGAAGTGCTCCGAGTCAGCCTGGATCGGCCGATCCCAGAGACCGGCGCCGACCCGACCGCCGTGATCGAGTGGCTCGCCAAAGCTGTCGATCCGGGGCTCGTCGCGAGCGCCGGGCCGCGCTACTTCGGCTTCGTGATGGGTGGCAGCAGCCCGACCGCGCTTGCAGCCGACTGGCTGACCTCGACGTGGGACCAGAACGCGGGGCTGTTCGTCCGGTCGCCCGCCGCGGCCGTCGCAGAGGAGATCGCGGGCGCTCGGCTGGCCGAGCTGTTCGGGATTCCAGCCGGCGTGAGCGTCGGGTTCACGAGCGGGGGCACGATGGCCAACTTCACGGCCTTGGCCGCGGCCCGCCATGCGGTGCTGGGCGAGGCGGGCTGGGATGTCGAGGAGCGAGGGCTGATCGGCGCGCCCGAGATTTACGCCGTCGCTGGCGACGAGTCACACGTGACCGTGTATGGCGCATTTCAGATGCTCGGGCTGGGACGCGGCCGCGTCCATCGCGTGCCGACTGACGACCAGGGCCGCATGCGGCCCGACGCGCTGCGCGCGGTGCTGCGCACGCTTCAGGGTCCGACGATCGTCAGTGCCCAGGCCGGGAACGTGAATACCGGGTCGTTCGATCCTCTACCCGAGATCGCGGCCGTCGTTCGTGAGCACGGCGGCTGGCTGCACGTCGACGGGGCGATCGGGCTGTGGGCCGCGGTCTCACCCGAGCTGCGCCATCTGACCGCCGGCCTGGAGCTCGCCGATTCGTGGACGACCGACGCCCACAAGTGGCTCAACGTGCCGTATGACTCCGGCCTCGTGTTCGTCCGGGACGCCGAGGCCCACCGAGCCGCGATGTCATTCGGCGGTCACGCGCTGGTCGAGCACGTCGAGGGCGGGCGCGATCCATACGACTGGGTTCCGGAATCGTCCCGTCGGGCCCGGGGATTCGTCGTGCTGGCCGCACTCCATGCGCTGGGCCGTTCCGGGCTCCCCGACCTCATCGAGCGCTGCTGCCGCCTCGCGCGGCGCATGGCTGAGCGCCTCGGTGCGGCACCAGGCGTCGAGATCCTGAATGACATTGTCCTGAACCAGATCCTGGTCCGTTTAACGCCGGCATTCGGAAGTCGTGGCGACGCGGGCTCGGACGTCGTTGACGGCGACGCGTTCACCCGCGACGTCATCCGCCGCGTCCAGGAGGACGGCACGTGCTGGGTCGGTGGCCGGACCTGGCACGGCCTGGGCACGATTCGGATCTCGATCACGAGCTGGAATACGACCGAAGCGGACATCGACCGTTCGGCGGACGCGATCCTCCGCTGCGCTGCGGCCGCCGCTGCGGATTGGGCGGGCCGGTCAGGACGCGCATAGGCGGCGCGACGTTCCCGCGGCTCGCGCGGGCTGCGTGGCTCGTGCTTGCTCCGCGGATGGGCTCGCTTTGGATCGCTTGGGCCTGCGAATGTCAGGTGCTCGCCCGGGGAACGTCAGGATCGGAATCGCCCCGAATCCCGGGTGACGGAGCGTCTGACGGAGCGCGTGACGGACCGAGCCGACCCGATTTCGTGCTCAAGCCGGGCGGTTGTGCCCGTCTGGCGACGCCAGGCGGCCGAATTCCGGCTCTAATGATCCGCACGGACGCATCTGACGAAAACGCCCTCGGGAGAGGAGCCTGACGCGAGGACCCCCTGAGCCGATCGTACGGGCGGTGATCCGTCGCTCCGGTGCTTGTCTCGCGGCACGACGGCCCCTACGCTGCCCGCGATGCGCCGCCTCCACCTCCTCGCTGCCCTTGCGCTCGCCTGCCTCGCGCTGGCGCTGCCCATCGCCCGTGGCGGCACCGTTGCGTCGGTCCGAGCGATGGGTGTGCTGCCGGCCTGCCGCTACGACGACATCCTCACCACGCCGCGGCGCTATGTGGACTGGAAGGAAACGCTCGTCGATCCGATCCTGCGCGTGCCCAGCACCTATGCCCCGCCGGACCTCGTCTCGACAGCCACGGCCGGGGTCCCGGGTGGCGGGACGATTCGCGCGATCGTCATCGACGACCTGCGGGCGATGGCCGACGCGGCGCGTGCGGCCGGGGCGCCCATCGCCGTCGCGAGCGCCTACCGGAGTTACGCCGTGCAGAAGATCACCTTCCAGGGTTGGGTGAACGCCCTCGGCTATGCGAATGCGCTCAAGGTCTCGGCTCGGCCCGGCCACTCCGAGCACCAGCTCGGCCTCGCGATCGACTTCAAGAGCGAGCCGGGCGGCGCGCCCTGGAACGGCGTGGACTGGGCGACCACTCCGGCGGGGGCTTGGATGAAGGCGTACGCGTGGCAATACGGCTGGGTCATCAGCTACCCGAGGCACAAGCTATCGACCGTCTGCTACGCCTACGAGCCGTGGCACTACCGGTACGTGGGTCGAGAGCTCGCGACCAGCATCCACGCGTCCGGGCTGACCACCCGGGCCTTCCTATGGTCCAACTTCACGACGACCTACGTCGGGCCGACACCCACCGGCACGCCGCTGACAACCGCGCCGCCGCCCAGCCCGACGACGAAGCCCACACCCAGCCCAACGCTCGAACCATCGATCCCGCCAAGCCCGTCGCCGGCGACGGCCCCATCGATCGAATTGCCATCGGCGACGCCGGGTCCCAGCGAGTCGCCGACCGCACCGAGCCCGACCGGCTTCACTGATTCACCGTCGACTCTCGCGCTCATCGTCGTGGGGCTCGGTCTCATGATCGTGATCGGGGGCGGGCTGCTCCTGTCCGCCCGGAGACGTGAATCCAGGTAGGGCTATGGCCGATCTGGGCCATGACTGGAGTACCGCAGACATCACCGGACCGCACACGTAGCCTGCCGGTCATGCCCTTCCTCAGTCGGTTGGCCGTCCCGATCGCCCTTGCCGTGCTGCTCGTCACGCTCATCCCGGCCGGGGTGGGTTTCGCCGACGCCGCGACCTCGCGATGGGCCGCCAACTGCGCCGTCAACGTCCGCGCCAGGCCGACCACGCTGTCGACTCGCAAGTCCGTCATCGCCACGAACACGATCGTGACGGTCAGCGGCAGGGTGTCCGGCGCGGCCTACATGACCACCTGCCGGAAGTCCGTCTCGGGAGCGTCCTGGCTCGCGATCACGGCAATCGGCGGCCGCAGTGTCAGCTCGCTGTTCGGGCTCCGGGTCGTGTACGCCGCGAGCGCCCTATTCCACTCAACGACCGCCGCGACACCGACCGGCCCTGTCTACGGCATCGATGTCTCGCGCTGGAATGGCCGGATCGACTTCGCGAAGGTCCGCTCCTCGGGCAAGCGATTCGTCATCGCGAAGGCCACGGAGGGCCGCCTCTACACCGATGACGCCTACGCCCGCAACCGCGCTGGCGCCACGGCCGCCGGCCTGGCCTTCACCGCCTACCACTTCGCCCATCCCGACCGGACCGCCGGCGACGCGACCCTCGAAGCCGACCATTTCGTCGCCGTGGCCGGCCTGCGCCATGGGATGCTCGTCCCGGCGCTCGACCTCGAGAGCGGCCAGATCCTTGGAACCGCAGCCCTCCAGACGTGGGTCAAGACGTGGCTTCGGCGCGTCTACGTCCGTCTCGGTGTCAAGCCGATCGTCTACACGACGCCGGGCTTCTGGCAGAGCTACATGGGCAACACGCGCTGGTTCGCGAACAACGGCTACCGGGTCGTCTGGGTCGCCCACTGGGGCGCCCAGTCTCCAGCCACGCCCGCCTCGAACTGGGCCGGCCACGCGTGGACGTTCTGGCAGTACTCGAGCTGCGGCACGGTGGCCGGGATCTCGGGCTGCGTCGACCTGGACCGCTTCGGCGGCACGGACCTCTCGAAGCTTCGGTACTGACCCGGCCGCAGACTCCGTCAGATGCGGCGCAGGTTCCTCGCGGAGCTTCGCCGCCAATCCGCGCGCGGGTATTGCCCGCGGTCCCGCCCTTCGGGAGGCAGGCCCATCGCCTCGACGCGATCCCGGACCCACCGGCCCGCGCCAGGGCGGGCCGGATCGTCATCGATCGGCCGGTAGATCGTGGACGGGGTCGGCGTCTCGGTCTCGGGGGCCGCTGAGAAGCTCGGAGACTCGGCGTGCTCCACGACGACCGTGCCGCCCAGGTGCTCGAGGATCACGAGGACCTCAGGCACGATCTCGGTCTTGAATCTGGCGGCGAGGATCAGGTCGGAGGTGGGGGCGTCGTACTGGGTGGTGCCGAGAGGCTGGATCTCTGCATCGACGTCCGCGATCGCGAAGCGCGCGCGGAGCTCCCGCAGCGCGAGCTTCGCCGCCTGCGTCGTTTCGAAACGGACCCCAAGGAGATGCACGGATCGAGCGTGCGGGTCGGAGGGTGTCGCCCGTGGGCCTTATCGGCCGATCCGGCTGTCAGGAAGGTGACAGGGTCATCGCACGACCTCGAATGCATCGAGGTCGACCCGCGGGTGCCCGACCGTCCCGACCACCACGATCTTGATGCTGTGCGTGCCGAGCGATGCCCACCCGGTTGAATAGGCGATGCGCCGATATGCCGTCGTCCCGGAGAGGCTGATCGTCGCTCGATAGTGACCGTCGATGTAGATCCAGACAGAGCCACGGGTCGAGGCGATGGTCGTGACGAACCCCAGGCTGCGCGCACTCGTCGTCAGGCTCGCGGTGGCTCCGGCCACCGTCGCATAGCGCGCCGAGCCACCCGAGAAGCCCGACGCGCTCGAGAGTGCCCACGCCCCGTGATAGACGACCGAGCTGCTCGAGTTCTCGTAGATCGCGCCGCGAACCGTTGGCCCGGTAGCCCAGGCACCCACGTTGCCCGCCCGATCGTGGGCCCGCGCCTCGAACCGATAGGCGGCGCCCGGAACGAGCGAGATCGAGACGACCGGGTTGGAAAGCCCGACATAGATCGTCTGGAACGCGCCGCCGTTGATGCTGCGGGCGAGGTCGTAGCTCCGGATCCCGGAGCCACCCGTGTCGGAGCCGCCCCAGCTGATCGTGACCGCCTCGCTGCTGCCCAGGATCCCGCCGGATCGCAGGCGAACGACCGGCGCGGTCGCCTTCGGCGCTGCCCGGTCGACGTAGATCGTCTGGACCGGGGAGGCGAGATTCGGGTTTCCCGCCATGTCGGTCGTCTTGCCGGCCCCGATGGCGAGCGTGAGCGTGCCGTTCGGCGGGTTGTCGTGGTGGATCGAGAAGCCGTAATGGGCGCCCTGGCCCACGACCGGATCGGTGGTCCAGTGGGACGTAGCGTACGAGGTGCCACCCACGGTCAGGTTGGCGGCTGTGAGCCCGACGACCGGCTCGCTGAAGGTCACCGTGACGACGTAATTCCACGCTGTCGTCTTCGAGGCCATCTTCGTGGCGTAAAGCACGACCGAGGGCGGCGTCGCGTCCGGGGCGAACTGGGCGGTGGCTTCCTTCGGCGCGGCCGGTCCTGCGTGACCCGCGAGGTCGGCGACCGCGCCGGCAGGCAGGGTGAGAACGATGGTGCCCGCTGTGGGTGCGCTCGATGCCACGGTCACCGTATAGGTCGCGCCCCGGCCACTGAGGCCGCTGACGGCCCAGCCCGGAGAGGTCCCGCCCACCGCGAAGTCGGCCCCGGCAAGGCCGGTGACCGGCTCGCTGAAGATCAGCCCAAAGGAGATCTTCGAGGCGCCGGTCGGCGTCGTCGCGAGCGGCGTGAGCGAGCGGACCGTGGGCGGAGTCGTGTCGTGGGCCGGTCCCGTCGTTGCCGCGATTCGGGCCGCGACGTCTTTTCGGATCGTCGGCAGGTAGGCGTACAACGCCGCTCCGGGGCAGTCCGTCTGGTTCACGTCACGGTGGCCGGCGATCGTGGGCACCCACTTCGAGGTGCCGAGGACCGGGTTCACGTAGGTGTGCGAGGCGGTCGGGTTCAGCCCGTGGCGGTCCGCGATCCAGGCGAGGAGCTTCTCGAGAGAGCTTCGGGCGGCGGCGGTGGGCAGCTGCGTGTTGAACGTCCCGAGCATGGCAACTGCGATCGAGCCCTCGTTGAAGAGCTTGGCCTGTGCGGGCCTGACACCGTTGCCGGCGAGGTCCTCGGAGGTCGGCGTCTCGCCGGGTGCGTAGGCCCGAGCATGCCGGCCCTCGTAGATCCGGCCGCTCGCGTCGATCAGGAAGTTGTAGCCGATGTCACCCCAACCCTGGGTGATCGCGTGATAGAAGTAGATCGAGCGGACGGTCGCCGCCGGGTTCGGGTCGTTGTTCCGGCCGGCCGTGTGGTGGACGAAGAGCTCCTGGATCGGCGCGAAGCTGGGCGGCCACATCTCGTGCCCGGCGGCATCGAAGCGAAGCGATTCGTTGGCGCCCCACCCGGCCCGCGTGACGATGCTCGGCTGACCAACTGCCGCCGTGACGACGGGTCCGCTCGCGAGCACCTGGTGGGCCCGCCCATCAGCCTGGAAGGCGAGAACCGTCAGCCGGCCGATCGCCCGATCGGACGTGACGCGGACAAGGCGGCTGCCTGCGGCCCAGATGACATCGCCGTACGTCTCGCTGCCGCCGCGAACCTCACCGGCCTCGTCGCGATCGACCGGGAGGTCCTCGCCGAACCGGCCGCTCGCATCGGCGAAGGCGATGTTGACCTTGGCGTCGGGGTTGCCATCCCAATGGAGCGCCACGTCCGAGGCGGCGATGGGCAGCGGCACGACCCGGACTCGATCGATTGAAACGCCGACCTCGCGAGCCACCACGTCGACCGGACCAGCCGTCAGCGTTGGCAGCGAGGGTTCGGCGACGATCAGCAGGCCGGCAACAGCGGCGCTCAGCGCGAGGGCGGCGAGGGGGCGCTGGAAGCGGCTCGCCATCTGCTGGCCTCGGATCGGGTGACCGAAGCATACGGCGCCCGTAGGATGCTGCAATGGCGCAATCGTCGATCCTGGTCCTGGTACCGGCCCACAACGAGTCGGCACGGATTGGCGCCGTCGTCGAGGCGGCCCTTCGCAGCCTGCCGGTCCTGGTCGTCGACGACGGCTCGACCGACGCCACGGCAAGGGCCGCAGCGGCGGCGGGAGCGACCGTGATCCCGCAATCGCCGAACCAGGGCAAGGGGGCGGCGCTGCGCTCGGGGTTTCGCTGGGCAATCGAGCACGGTATCGAGGCTGTCGTCACCATCGACGGCGACGGCCAGCACGATCCGGGCGAGATCCCGGGGTTCCTCGGCGTGTATTCCCACCGAACGGTTTCCGGCGCCCCGACGGAGCTCATCATCGGCCAGCGGAGCTTCTCGGCGATGCCGTCGGTTCGGCGCCTCGCGAACACGCTCGGGACGGTGACCCTCTCCGCAGCGCTCGGCCGCTGGATCCCCGACAACCAATCCGGCTATCGGCTGATCGGACGGCGGCTCATGAATGCGATGCTCGACAGCCGCGAGGACGGCTTTGCCTTCGAGGTCGAGATGATCGCGGTCTGCCTACGCGAGGAATGGCCGATCAGCTGGATCCCGGTCCGGACGATCTACGCCGGCGAGACGAGCCACATCGAGGGGGGTCGCCACCTGCGGGCGTTTCTCGCTGTCACGCGGCTTGCGCGTCGGATCGCGCGCGCCACGCCCCAGTGGCGCTGACTCGGAGGCGGGTTATCGCCCTGGGCGGTGAGTGTTACCTGTTGGGTGCCCAAACGGGTCAAAACGATCACCGACGGCGAAGAAATGTCGGATTCGATCGTCTGGGGCGATAGAACCTGCATTTCGAGGGCCGAAGGGGTCAAGTTCATCGTCCTGGGTGATCTCGGGCCTGGGTCCGACCCTCCGCCGGGCGGCCCTAGCCGAGCTTGATATGCGGCAGGACCTCTTTGCCGAAGACGTCGATGAACTCGGCCTGGTCGACCCCGACGTTGTGGATGTGGACCTCATCGAAGCCCAGGTCGACGTAGTGCTGGATGTTCTCGATATGCCGGCCGAGGTCCGAGCTGATCAGCATCCGGTTCTCGAAGTTCTCCGGCCGAACGAGCTTCGCCATGGCCGCGAAGTCCTCGGGGTTCCGGACGTCCTGTTTCGGGAAGGCCATCCCCCCGTTCGGCCACTCGACGATCGCGTTCTCGAGCGCCTGTTCCTCCGTTCGCGCCCAGCTGAAGTGGAGCTGCACGATCTTCGGCGCCTTTGAGGGGTCCTTCCCCGCCTCGCGGGCGCCGACGTCGAAGTTGTCCCAGAGCTCGGTGAGCTTCGCGTCCGCGGCACCAACGGTGATCATGCCGTCCGCCATCCGGCCGGTTCGTTTCGCGTTGACCGGACCGGCGGTCGCGACGTAGATCGGGACAGGCTGCTCCGGCCGCGTGTACAGGCGGGCGCTCTCGAGCTTGAAGTGCGTACCTCGGTGCCGGACCACCTCGCCTGTGAACAGCTTCGTGATGATCTCGATGGCCTCGAACAGCATCGCCGAGCGGATCCCGATCTCCGGCCACTGGCCGCCGAGGATGTGCTCGTTGAGGGCCTCGCCCGCACCGAGGCCGAGCCAGAACCGGCCCGGGAACATTGCCCCGAGGGTCGCCGCGGCGTGGGCGACTACGGCCGGGTGGTAGCGGAAGCTCGGACACGTGACGCCGGTTCCGAACGGCAGCGTGGTCCTGAGCCCGAGGGCGCCCATGAACGTCCAGGCGAAGGCGCTCTGGCCTTGGTGGGGGGTCCAGGGATGGAAGTGCTCGGAGACCATGAAACCGGCGGTGAACCCGGCGGCTTCGGCCTGGGTACACCAGTCGAGGAGGTCGGTCGGATGGAACTGCTCGAGCGCCGCCGCGTAGCCGATCTTCGCCATCGGGCCATGGTACGAGCGCCGTCCGGGAGCCGCGTGGCACGATGTCCCCGATGGAGCTGGAGCTGTTCGTCACCCGGGGGCTTGGCGACACCTCGTACCTGCTCGCGAGCGGTCGCGAGGCGGTCCTCGTGGATCCGCAGCGCGATGCCTGGCGGTTTGTCGCCGCGGCCGAGCGGCGCGGGGTCCGGATCGTCGGGGTCATCGAGACGCACGTCCACAACGACTACCTTTCGGGCGCCCTCGAGGTCCGGGCCGCGACGGGGGCCGAGATCGTCGCGCCCGCGCGCGGCGGCTACGAGTTCCCGCATCGACCGGCCGACGAGGGCGATTCGGTGGAGCTCGGGGGCTATCGCTTGACGGCCATGGCCACGCCCGGGCACACGCCCGAGCACCTCGCATGGCTGGTGACGATCCAGGATGGACCCAGCGACGGCGCAACCGGCGGCAATGGAACCGGCGCCGCGGCCGGCCCCGCGCCCCTCGCCGCGTTCACCGGCGGGAGCCTGCTCGTCGGCTCCGTCGGGCGGACCGACCTGCTTGGACCGGCTCTCTCGGCGGCCCTCACGCTGGACCAGCAACGGAGCCTGCGCCGTCTCGCCGAGCTCTCGGACAGTGTCCGGATCCTGCCAACGCATGGCGCGGGCAGCTTCTGCAGCGCGGGCCCCGTCGCCAGGGGGCAGACGACCACCGTGGGCGAGGAGCGGCTGGGCAATCCCACGTTCGCGCGGATCGGCGACGACGCATCGGGGTTTCGCGAGCGGCTCCTCGGCGGCCTCGGCCGCGTCCCGACCTATTACGCCCACATGGCGGCCCTGAATCGGCTGGGCCCGCGCATCCTCGGCGCCTATCGCGAGCCGCCGGAGCTCGATCCGGCGACGTTCGCCGCAAAGGTGGGCCTCGGGACGATGATCGTCGACGGCCGTGACCGGCGGGCATTCGCGGCGGGGCACATCCCGGGCTCGATCAACATCGAGCTCGACGACTCCTTCGCGGCGTACGTCGGCTGGCTGGTGCCCTTCGCCGCGCCGATCCTGCTGGTCCTGCCCGAACCACTCCGCGAGACCGCCGAAGAGGCGACGACCCAGCTCCTGCGGATCGGCTACGAGCGCGTCCCGGGAACGCTCGCCGGCGGCGTCGACGCCTGGCAGGCCGACCGTCGAGCCGTCTCGACCTACGAGGTCACCACGATGGCTGAGGTCAACGCCGAGGCCGCCGTCGCCGGAAACGGCGACGAGACGCCCGAAACCGTCCTCGACGTTCGCCAGCCAATCGAATGGCACGACGAGGGCGCGATTCCGGGCGCGCAACGGATCTTCGTCGCCGACCTGCCGGCACGAATCGCCGAGGTCCCGGCCGGCGAGCGCGTCACGGTCCTGTGCAAGTCCGGCGCCCGGGCCGCGATCGCCGCGAGCCTGCTGGACGCCGCTGGACGGGACGTGCGCCTCGTCGCTCGGGGCGGCGCGACCCTGTGGGCCGGCGCATTCGAGCATCCCGAAGCCGATGCAGTAGGGTGACCGGGATGGATCACGCCGAGCCCACCGCCCGCCTGAGCCGCTTCACGCCGACCGCCCGGAGGGGCCGGGGTCTCCACGCGGCCTTCAAGGATCCGACCCGGCTCACGCTTGTTGGCGCGGCCGCCCTGCTCCTCGCGGGCTCGGCCCTCAGCTGGGTCGAGATCTGGCTGCCCGTCCGGGGCTGGTTCGACATGTCGTCGTTCGAGCGGGCCAATGACGGCGGGATCATCCTCGAGCTTGCGCTGCTCCTGTTCGCCATCGCGTGGAGCGAACGGGCCTGGAGCAGCCGTCTCGCGGTCCTCGTGGCCGCGCCCGCCGTGATCGGGATCATCGCGGTGATCGACCTGCGCGTCGCGGGCGACACGATCCAGTCCTACATCGACAGCCTGTGGACCCAGGGCGGCCACGGTTACCTGCTGCCGGGCTTCTGGACGACGGTCGGCGGCGGGACCCTGGCGATCCTTGCCGGTGTCGTCCGGATCTGGCGCGCCAGGCACGAGACCCGTTGGGCGATCGGCATCCGGCGAGCGACGGTCACTGGGATTGTCGGCGGGGTCATTGGCCTGGTCGTCGGGTTCGCATCGGGCGTCACGCTGGGCCAGCACGTCACCGCGAACAGCAGCACCGGCGTGACTGGCAGCCTGCTCATCCTGTTCGCGATCGGGTTCGGGTTTGCCGGCACCTGGCTAGGGGCGTGGGCCGGTGGCCTCATCGGCTCCGTGACCGAGCAATCCTGACGGCCCGACCTCGACCCCTCGGGCTCGCGGGTCTGATCTCCAGAGCGACCTCGGGACCCGGCTATGCGCCGGACGATGGCGACCGCGCCGAGATCCGGGCCGCCGGCCTCGACCTGCCGATCCGCGCCAGCGTGGCGCTCTTCGTCGTGACCTTCGTCATGCTCCTCGACTACTCGCGGACGCTGTTTCCGGCGGACATCCTGGCGCTGGGCCACTCGCCCGAGACGACCCGCTTCCAGGCCCTCGAGCGGTTCACCCTGTTCGGGATCGTCCCGCTTGCGGTCGTGCTCGTCGGCTTCCGCGACCGGCCCGCGCGCTACGGCCTCCAGCTCGGGGAATGGCGCTGGGGACTCGGCTTGCTCCTGGTGGGCGTGGCGATCATGACCCCGATCGTCCTTTTGCTAGCCCGCCTGCCCCAGTTCAGCGGCTACTACGGGAGCCCGGCCGGGAGCCTCGCGAACGCGGTCGTCTCGACCGCCCTCGAGCTGTTCCCGGCCGAGTTCCTCTTGCGCGGCTTCCTCATGTTCGCGCTGCTTCGCCGGATCGGGCCCCTGGCGATCGTGGTCGTCCAGGTCCCGTTCATCTTTGCCCACATCGGCAAGCCCGAGCTGGAGCTGTGGTCGACGTTCCTCGGCGGAACGATCTTCGCGTGGCTCGACTGGCGGACCGGCTCGATCGTCTGGAGCGCCCTCGGGCACCTCTACGTGTTGACCTTGATGTTGCTCGCGGTCGGCGCCCTCAGCTGACTGGCGCCCACGCCTGAGCGCGGCGGCAGCACGCCCTCACTTGTCGGTCGGCTATCCTTTGGCCCCCATGAAGATTGGCGTTGTGCGGGAGACCGCGCCCGGAGAGCGACGCGTCGCGCTCGTGCCCGACGCGCTCGCGAAGCTGACGGCGGTCGGCCTCGAGGTCCTCGTCGAAAAGGCCGCCGGAACGGGCGCGCTGATCCCCGATTCGGCCTACGCGGAGGCCGGCGCGACCGTCGTGTCGCAGGACGACCTCTACCGCGACGCCGATGTCATCGTCCGGGTCCAGAAGCCGAGCGAGTCCGAGGCCAAGCGACTCCGGAAGGGCCAGGCGGTGGTCGGGCTCCTCCAGCCGCTCCTCGACCCGAAGCTGATGGCGACGCTCGCCGAACGCGGCGTCTCGGCGATCAGCCTCGACGCGATCCCGCGGACGCTCTCACGGGCCCAGACGATGGACGCGCTCTCCTCGCAGGCGAACGTGGGTGTGTACAAGGCCGTCCTCCTCGCTGCGAACGCCTTTGGTCGCTACTTCCCGCTCCTCACAACCGCCGCCGGGACGGCCAAGCCGGCGAACGTGCTGATCCTCGGGATCGGGGTGGCCGGCCTGCAGGCGATCGGCACCGCCCGCAGGCTCGGCGCGGTGGTCAAGGCCTACGACGTCCGGCCGGAGACGCGCGAGCAGGCCGAATCTCTCGGCGCCCAGTTCGTGACGCTCAAGACGCAGATCGACGCAACGGGCGCCGGCGGTTATGCCCGCGAGCTCACGGCCGACGAGCGTGCGGCCCAGCAGGCCGAGCTGAATGAGGTCATCGGCGGGATGGATGTCGTGATCACGACCGCGCAAGTCCCGGGCCGCAAGCCCCCGGTACTCGTCACCGCGGAAGCCGTCGGCAAGATGCGGGCGGGCTCCGTGATCGTCGACATGGCCGCCTCCGCCCTGGGCGGCAACTGCGAGCTCTCGAAGGCCGGCGAAACGGTCGTGACGGACACCCTCGTGACGATCCTCGCGCCGGACAACCTGCCCGCGACGATGCCCGTCGGATCGTCCGCCTTTTATGCCCGGAACCTGTCGTCGTTGCTCCTGGCCTTGGTGAAGGACGGCCAGCTGAACCTGGACCCGGCGGATGAGATCGGCGGGCCGGTCACGATCACGCACGGCGGCGAGATTCGCTCCGAAGCGGTGCGGAAGCTCCTCGCGCCGCCAGAGGCAAAGGCATGAGCACCGAGCTGATCGGGGCCCTGACCGTCTTCGTGCTCGCGATCCTCTGCGGGTTCGCGGTGATCTCGAAGGTCCCGGCGACGCTCCACACGCCGCTGATGTCCGGCGCGAACTCGATCCATGGGATCGTGCTCGTGGGCTCGATGCTCATTGCCGCCTCGGCGACTGACCCGTTGAGCCAGGTCCTCAGCCTCGTCGCCGTCGCCTTCGCGACGATGAACGTCGTCGGTGGCTACGTCGTCACCGACCGGATGCTCCAGATGTTCCGGAAAATGGCCGTCCCATCGAAGACGCCGCCCGCGCCCGACGAGTCGAAGGCCTGACCGGTGACGCCGATCGAGACTGTCGTCCGCCTCGTCTGGCTTGCCGGCGCGGCCGCGTTCGTGTTCGGGCTCATGCGGATGAATTCGCCAGCGACGGCCCGCAACGGCAACCTTGTCTCGGCCGCCGGGATGGCCCTCGCGGTCGGTGGGACCGCGCTCCTCCTGATCTCGAACGGCAGCGTCGGCGTGGCGGGCTGGATCATCATCGTGGTCGGGATCGCTGTGGGCGGCGGGCTCGGCCTGTTCACGGCGCGGACCGTGAAGATGACCGCGATGCCGCAGCTGGTGTCGCTGTTCAATGCGGTCGGCGGCGGGGCCGCGGCCCTCATCGCGATCGATGACTACCTGCGGATCGCCGGCCAGGGCCAGGTGCTCCCGCTCGATATCCAGGTCGCGACGGTCCTCGACGTCGTGATCGGCTGCATCACGTTCACCGGGTCGCTGATCGCCTCGGGCAAGCTGCAGGGCCTGATCCCCTGCAAGCCGATCCTGATACCGGGTGGCCGGATCGTGACGATCCTCCTGGCGCTCGTCGCCGTCGCCGGCTCGCTGTTCCTCTTCGTCACCGGTCAGACGAACGTTGCGGTCCTGTTCGCGATCATCGCCGCCGGCCTGATCTTCGGCGTCACGATGGTCCTGCCGATCGGCGGCGCTGACATGCCGGTGGTCATCAGCCTGCTCAACAGCTTCACCGGCACGGCAGTCGCGATGGCCGGCTTCGTCATCGACAACACCGTGCTGATCATCGCCGGCGCGCTCGTCGGCGCCTCCGGCGCGATCCTGACGAAGCTCATGGCCGATGCCATGAACCGGTCCGTGCTGAACATCATGATCGGCGGGTTCGGTGGCGGCGAAGGGACGGTCACCGCGGTCGGTGCCGAGGGCGGCTCGGTCCGCTCCATCGGCATCGATGACGCCGCTATCCAGCTGGCGTATGCCGCCAACGTCATCGTCGTCCCGGGCTACGGCCTTGCGGTCGCCCAGGCGCAGCACGCCGTTCGCGAGCTCGCGGAGCTCCTGGAGTCGCGCGGCGTGAACGTCAGCTACGCGATCCACCCGGTCGCCGGCCGGATGCCGGGGCACATGAACGTCCTGCTCGCCGAAGCGAACGTGCCCTATCCCCAGCTCAAGGAGATGGACGACATCAACCCCGAGTTCGATCGGGCGGACGTCGCCCTGGTCGTGGGCGCGAACGACGTGACGAACCCGGCGGCGCGTCGACCCGGCTCGCCGGTCTCGGGCATGCCCATCCTCGACGTCGACCACGCGAAGTCGATCATCGTGATCAAGCGTTCGATGGGCCGCGGCTACGCTGGCATCGACAACGAGCTCTACGTGAACCCGAAGACCGGGATGCTCTTCGCCGACGCGAAGCAGGGCCTCGCGGATCTCGTTGCGGCGGTGAAAGCGCTCTAGCGGCAGTCGCCTCGCGCGCCCACTCCCAGGTACGGTGTTCACCAAGCCCGCGCTTCGCTAGGATGTGCCCGAATCTGGCCCAGAGGTGACTATGCTCGCCACCGTGAATCGCCCGGGAAAGGGCAAGTGGCCACGGTCGACCGTGGGTCTCGCGATCGGCGCCGTCATCCTCGCGACCGTGGCCCTCGCTTGCGGCGGTGCGCTCGACACCTCGCCGGCGGCGACCACCGAGCCGACTGCGGACCTCGGCGCGAGTGCCGCGCCCGTGGCGATCGGATCCGCCGAGGCGATCGGATCCGCCGAGGCATCGAGTCCGGCATCCGAGCCGCCAGCGCCGACGCCCGTCGCCACGCAAGATGGCCGCATCAACCCGGGGCCGGTAACCACCCCGGGGCCGGAAACCACCCCGACTCACCCTCCCGGTATCTCTTCGTACAGCGTCCCCGCCCAGATCGACTGCACCGACCCTCACTTCGATGGGACGATTCAGATTGCATGGTCGATCGTCGATGCCACCGGCGTCACGCTCTCGATCGGCGGATCTGGCTCGTCGAAGAGCTACTCTGGAACGACCGGCCACGGCGAATTCCCGTTCGATTGCACGAAGAACAACGCCTACACCCTCGTGACGACCGGCGGCACCGGACCGGCAGCCTCAGCGACCAGGCATGCGATGGCGTTTGCTCCGAAGATCCTGCTGTTCAGCGTCAGCCCGGCGATTTGCGCTTTCACTGACCCGAACGGGACCGTCCGGGTCACCTATAGCGTTGCGTACGCGACCGGGGCAAAACTGTATTTCGGCGATACCGAGCAGGAGGCCACGACCTTCTACGTTGCGTACGCCGTGAAGGACCTCGTCTTCGAGGCGGCCTTCCCGTGCCCGAAGCCCGATGAGTGGTACCGACTGACAACGACCGGCGGCTACGGCGCGCCGGCGTCGGCGGACCGGAAAGCGATCAACAACCCGAACTAGCCGCTCGGCGAGGATCCCCCAGCCCGCGAATCTGCCTGGGAGCCCGCCTCGTCGATCGAGACGTCGACGGTCGCGGCGCCAAGCGCGTCCAGGAGGTCGGCTGGCCGCAGGTGCAGGTTGACACCTCGCGCCCCGCCTCCGATCGCCACGACGGGCTGCCCCAACGCCGCGCTGTCGAGAAGCACCGGCCAGGCCCCCGTCGAGCCGAATGGCG
>JBBQTO010000030.1:0-19054 GCA_038234575.1 Candidatus Limnocylindrales bacterium | reverse complement strand
GCCTTGCGGGACCGGCTGTCGCGGCCATCACTGACGGACAACCACACCGTCACGGCGGTCGATCGCCACCGTCAACGAGCCACGGGCGGTCATCCGAGCCGCTTCAGGCGGTCACGAGGCTTTATTCGGTGGATCCGGGCTTATGCACCCGGACGCCGAACTCCTGTCGGGCGCGCCACGAACACCGGTTCTATTCGCGCCGAGGGCGCAGGCGCCCCAACCAGCCGGCAGGCATCCCCCGGTTCCTGTCGACGAAATGCCATCGCCCAAGTTCACCAAGGCTGGACCACCGACATCCGTCAACCGGGCACCGGTTCGTCGGACTTGGCCCGAGGCAGCACGAAGGGCGCACGACGGACGAACGAGTCGTCGTCGAGCTGGGCGACCATCGCCGCCGCGACGTCGGCCCGTGTCACGCGCGCCCCGGGGCTGAGGCGCTCCGACAGCCGGTAGCCACGGGCCGGGCCGTCAGTCACGATCGCCGGTCGAAGCGCCGTCCAGGCAAGGGCCGAGGCCGAGAAGACCGCGAACTCGCGCTGCTTCGCCCCGACGACATGGCGAGCCGCCAGCCGCACGATCCTCGATGCCACCCGATCGATGACGGGCTTGACGTCGCCCGGAACATCGACGGCGGCCCCGGAAAGCGCGATCAGGCGCGTGACACCGCTGGCATCAATCGCGGCGACGATGTGGCGCATCCCCTTCTCGAGGGCAAGCTCCTCCTCGAGTGAGTTCATCCGGGGACCGAGCGCCGCGATGACCGCATCGCTCCCGGTGATGGCGCGCCCGACGGCGTCAGGATCCGTGACGTCGCCACTGACGGTCTGGACACCGATCGGGTCCGGCTCCGACCCGGCGCGCCTGGTCAGCACCACGACTGCGTGGCCGGCCGCGAGGGCGTCGGCCAGCACCAGCGAGCCGATGCGCCCGGTGGCGCCCAAGATCGTCACTTGCATCAGCGTCCCCTTCTTCTGCTCACGACGCGGAGGGCACCGCGACCCGGTCATCCCGGCGCTGGTCGGCTCGAGGCGCCCAGGCGCCGCGGTGGTCGCGGGCGAAGTCCGCGAAGGCGATCGGCGGCCGGCCGGTCACCTGCTTGACGTCGTCGGTCAGCCCCGCGGCGAGACCGAACCGGGCGACCGTGTAGATGCCCAAGGTGACCGCGATCATCGCCGCTGGCATTCCCCCGTCGATGCATCCGGCGCCAGTAGTGCCAGGGCGTCGGGTCGGCGTAGCGGATCGGCCGACCAAGGACCTCCGTCAGGATCGTCGCGCACCCATGGTAGGCCAGCGCCACTGGCCCGGTCGGCGTGTACGCCCGACCCGCCGAAGTCGAAGCGGACGATCTCAACTGTTCCGCCGAACACCGCCCGGGCGTTCTCGACGTTCCTCGCCGCGACACGGACTCGGGCTCCTAGAGCGAGCAACTCCCCGACGAGGGGTGTGCCCATGTTGCCGGGCGCGCCGGTCACCAGGATCGGGCCGGCACCGCCACCTCCGCAGGCTGCGACCGCGAGGATGCCGGTGGCCAGGGCAGTCGGCTGGGCTGAGGTTGGCGCGGGATCGTGAGAATCGTCATGGCTTCAAGGCGGCGCGCCGCTTATGAGAGCGCTGACAGGTAGGCGGCCGCGTGCGTTTCACTGTCTGCATGGACGACGAACACGACGTCGCCGCGTCCATAGATCCACTCCGTGTCGTTGACTCCCGCTCCTACGGACACGATCGTCACGCTCTTGCCACCAACGGTGCCCTGCCGCTGCGCTGCACCGGCGCCCAGGTCCGACTGCTCGACGGACACGATGCCCGCGAGAAGCGTTGCCGTCTCCGCACCGCTGACCTTGTAGGCCAGGATCCCTCCGGTCAGCCTGTTGGTGGGATCGAGGGCGCCCGCAACACTGCTATCCGACTCGGTCTTGCCGATTCGTTGCAGGAAAGCGTCGATCGCCGCGCGGTCGCCACCGGCGTCAAGGACCGCCGCCAGCGCGAGGCTGTAACGCTGCAGCGCGATCCCGGAGACCTCCGTCGGAAGTTGGCCTTCGAGTGCCGGATCGGCGTGATTCGAGAAGATCGCAGGAAGTGAGGGCAGGACCGCGGGCGATGATGTCGGGGCGGGCTCCGACGGCGATGACGGCGATGACGCCGATGCGGCCGGCGCCGAACTGGACGAGGGCTGGGTCGAGGTGCTTCCGCCACACCCGACGATGGCGATCATGACCGCCGCGCAGAGCGCGATCGGCGCCAGCAGGTCTTTCATTAGCAGCTCCCTTCGAACTTCGGCCGCGGCATGGGCGGGATCATGGCTGCGCTTCGAAGGTGCCGGTCGCATCAATAGCGCGACCACTCGTCGTACAATGCCGGCCGAGCAGCGCCGTGTCCTGCGCATCGATCACCCGCCGCTCAATTTCGATCATCACGGCGTCGAATTCCGGCGCCAGGCCGGCCTCCTCGTCCGGGGTGAAATACCGGCCCGGATCATCGACATCGCCATCGAGCGACATCATGGTATAGAGCACGGCCTTGCGCACGCGGGCCTCCTCGGCGGTCTTCCTTCGTTTCCCGATCGTACGGGGCTACGACGAGAGACTCATCGCGGTTGAGAATCACCGTCGCAGGTTCGAATCCTGTCGGGCGCGTTAGTTCATCTGTTTCATTTCGCGGTGACTGAGCTTCCGCAGGTATGGTCATCGTCCGGCTCGAAGCGCGGCCCGCGCCGCCAGGGATCCGCTCATCCCGTGCACCCCACCGCCCGGCGGCGTCGAGGATGAGCAGAGGTACAGGCCCGGCACGGGCGTCGCGTGCGGGTTCCATCGACCGACCGGCCGGAACAGCGTCTGGCGCAGGTCCTGGATGCCGCCGTTGATGTCGCCGCCGATGTAGTTGGCGTCATAAGCCTCCATCGCCCGTGTGTCGGTCGTGGTCCGAGCGAGCACGATGTCCCGGAACCCGGGCGCGAACCGCTCGAGCTGGTACTCGATCGCGGCCGTCATAAGCCGAACATCGTCGCCACCCACCGCCACCGCCTCCCCGGCAGCCGTCCGTCGGGGAACAGCAATGGCAGGAAAAGGAGCGCTGCTGTGAGCCCCGGCACGAATGTCCAGGCGGCAAACCATAGCGCGGCCATGGTGCCGGGCAAGGTGCCGGCGTAGTCGCGCGCGCTGAACGCCGAGTAGGCCAGGCTCGAGAGGTTTGCGGCGACGAGCGTTGAGAACAGCAAGAGCAGCCAACCCACCGTGTTCTTCGCCGTTCGCGTGACGATCAGTGCTCCGACCCCGCCGAACAGCGCGGTCATCAGGAGCAGCTCCGCCAGCAACCAGGGCTGGACAAGGGACGCCTCACGGGTGAGGACCTGGACTCCGCCGAAGCCCAGCACGTCGACCACGACAAGCGCCCACACAATGGACGCCGTCGGGCGGCGCATACGACGATCCCGAGCGGAAGGCATCACGCGCTCAAGCCCGATCACCTGAAGCCAAGGCTGGACACGGCACCATCCTGAGGCAGCATCGTTCGGGAAACGTTACGAGCAATGCGTCGCGCGCGATACCGTTACGTCGATGAATGCGCGAACGCGGGGGCTCGATATCCGCGTGCTTGGTCCGCTCGACGTCAGCGCCGACGGCGCTCCGATTGTCGTCGACACTCGGAAGGCGCTCGCGATCCTCGCGATCCTCGCCGTCGAGCAGCGAGCGCTCGCGCGCGAGGAGCTCGCCGCCCTCCTATGGCCGGAGTCCGATGACGAGTCGGCCCGCGGCGCCTTGCGCCGAACACTCTCAGTTCTCCGGGCGGCGCTCGCCGACCGGTGGCTCCGGGTGGATCGAATGAGCGTCGCCCTCGGTATCGACGGCGTATCCGTGGATCTCGACGAGCTGGAGCGAGCGGCAGCGGCGAGCCCTGAAACGAGCCCGACGGCCGGGTCCACCGTCGCTCTCGGCGTCGATCTCGTTCGTGGGCCGTTCCTGACCGGCTTCTCGCTGCGAGACAGCTCGGCCTTCGACGACTGGCGTGCAACACGAGCGACGCTCGTCGAGCGCCGGGTCAAGTTGGCCCTTGATCGCCTGGCCGCCGCGGCCGCGGATGCCGGAGACCTGGGATCGGCGATCCGAATCGCCGAGCACCGGCTGAGCGTTGACACCCTCGACGAACCCGCGCATCGGCACTTGATCGCCCTTCATGCGCAGGCCGGTGACCGCCCCGCCGCCATTCGTCAATACCGAGCCTGCGTGGCCATCCTCGAGCGCGAGTTGAGCGTCCCCCCTCTCGCAGAGACGACCGAGCTCTACGAGTCGATCCGCGATGGCGCCCCCGTGACCGTGCCACCGCGCCTCCCGGAACGTACGGCCGTATCAGGGGCGCGCATTGCGCCGGACTCGATTTCGCCTGGGCGCCTGCCGCTCGTGGGGCGCGACGATGAGCTCGCAACCCTGATCGAGGCGCATCGCAGTGCCTCGTCGGCGGGGCGGGTCGCCGTGATCGAGGGCGAGGCCGGGATCGGCAAGACGCGGCTAGGCGACGCACTGGCGTCGGTGGTCATGGCGTCGGGCGGGCGGGTCTTGACTGCTCGTGCCTTCCAGACGGAGGCGGCGATTCCGTACGGGCCAATCGTGGATCTGCTGCGCGAAGGCCTCACGCCGCCCGATGCCGCGGCGCGCCTGAGCTCGATGCCTGCGGCGAGCCTGGCCGAGCTCGATCGGCTCGTCGCCCTGCCGGCGGGCGTGATCGTCGGCAATGCGGGCAGGGCATCCGTTGATCCCGACGTCGGCCGGATCCGGCTCCTCGAGGCGGTGGCGACGGCGTTGCCCGCGCTCGCGAGCAGCCCGGGCAGCCCGGGCCTCCTCCGGATCGACGATCTGCAGTGGGCGGACGAGGCGACGCGCGAGTTCCTCGGCTACCTCCTCCGGCGCCTCGCCGGGCGACCAATGCTGGTTCAGCTGGCGTGGCGCCGGGAGGATATGGATCCACGCGCCGAGGCGTTCGCCTCGCTTGTCGAGGCGATTCCGGAATCGCTCACCGTTCGGCTTCGGCGGCTCGACTACGAGGCCATTCGCGCCCTCGTGACGGCGGCCTGGGGACCCGGGTCCGATTCGTCGACGATCGAGACGCTTGCGGCGGAGTCGGAGGGGCTGCCGCTCTACCTGGTCGAGGCGTTGACGGCCGGTCCGGAATGCGACGCGCCCGCGCGCCGCGGTATCCGGGCCATGATGCAGGAGCGGCTCGGCCGACTCAGTCAGACAGCGACTCAGGTCCTTGGGGCTGCGGCCGCCATCGGCCGATCATTCGACCTCGAGATCGTCCGGGTGGCCAGCGGCCGGTCCGACGCGGAGGTGGTCGATGCGCTCGACGAGCTCCTGCGGCGAGGGATTGTCCGGGAGGCCACGACCGCTGGCGACGCGGCCCGATACGACTTTGCCCACGCGTTGCTGCGCGACGAGGCCTACGGTTCGACCAGCCTCGCTCGGCGACGCCTCCTTCACGGTCGGATCGCGGACCAGCTTCGAGCCGATTCGATGCTCGCGCGCGATGCCACCCATCTCGCGCAGCTCGCTCATCACGAGCGGGCGGCCGGACGCGAGGCGGCAGCAGCGGAGGCGTTTCGTGCGGCAGGATCGGAGGCGCGCCGAGTATACGCGAATCGCGAGGCGCTTGAACACCTGGAGATGGCCCTGGCGCTTGGGCACCCTGAGACAACAGGACTCCAATTGGCGATTGGCGAGTTGCGGACGACCATCGGCGACTATGCCGGCGCGATCATTGCCCTCGAGGCTGCCGCGGCGTCGGCCGGAGCAGCCGTTCCTGGGGCGATCGAGCTCCAGCTCGGCCGAATCCACGCTCGTCGCGGCGATCTTGCCGTCGCAGCGAGCCATCTCGACGCAGTGATCGACGCGGACCACGACCGCGCGCTCGACGATCGTCGCATCCTCACGGCAGCCCTGGTCGAGCGCGCATTCGTCTCGTATCGCGCACGAGACCTGGATGCCGCCTGGGCGAGCGCCGTCGAGGCTCGTTCGCTCGCCGAACTCGACGACGAGCGGTCTGGCGCGGGCGCTGCCCACCGACTACTCGGCCTAGTCGCGCTCGAGCAAGGGAATCTGACGGCGGCCCACCTCGAGCTCGAACGAAGCCTTGCGCTCGCCGACCCCGACCTCGATCCGCAGGCGGCGATTGCGGCCGGCAATGCACTGGCGCTGGTCGAGGCCTCGCTCGGGGATCGGGATGCGGCAATCGGTCGCCTAGAGTCAGCCCTGGAAGCGTGCCGGCGCACCGGCGATCTCCACCTGGAGGCCGCTGTAGAAAACAACCTCGCCGACCAGCTACATGCGGCCGGGCGGGCGGACGAAGCGATGGATCACCTCAAGCGAGCCGTTGCCCTGTTCGCCGAAGTGGGCGGCCGTCCCGGCGAGCTCGAGCCCGAGATATGGAAGCTCGTCGCCTGGTAGGTCGGCTCAGCGCTGGCCGCGGCCCTCACGGAGGCGCTCGAGGGCGGCGTCGATCCGGCGCTGCCGCGTCTCGGGCGTCTTCGCACCCTCGATTCCGCCGACGAACCAGGATTTCTGGCTGTTCGACAGGGTCCCGAAGAACGCGTCTGCCTTCGGTTCCCGCGCCAATGCCGCGGCGAAGTCCGCCGGCACCTCGATGGTTCGCGGCTCCGTGTCGAGCTCGATGTCGACGTCGACCTCGTCACCGCCCGCGACCCCGGCCTTGGCCCGGTTCTCGGCGCTCACGCCGACCATGAACTGGCCGTTCACGGTCGCAACGGTGCTGCGGTACGTGTAGCTGCCGATCGTGACCTTGACGGCCGGCTTCCGGCTGGAGCCCAAGGCGGCTACCACCTCGGGAGGAACGACGATCCCGGCGGCCGTCTTGCCGGCCGCGAGGATCGTCGTGTGAAATCGCATTGTCAGCCCGGCGCCGGGTAGAACCCGGTCACGGTGTAGGCGTTGCCGCTCACCGCACCCGTGTACTGGCAGACGACCAGCGGGCCACCCGAGAAGCCCTGGATCCCGTGGAAGATCGAGCCCGACACGCCGTCGGGCGTCACGTAGTCGATCTCCTTCCAGATGTACACGCCGCCGTTGTCGAGATGGAACGCTGAAGGACCGCCGTTGAAGCTGGCGTTCCAGACGTTGCCGTCGTCGCAGGTCAGGACGAAGTGCAGGGTCTGGCCGTTGTCCGGCGCGGCGGAGGCAATCCCGCCTGTTGCGGCGAAAAGACCGGCGGCGAGGATCGCCGCTCCCACAAGACGATGACGCATGGCTCGTGCATCCTCCATAGCAGCTGGCCGCGGATGCGCCCACCCTACCAAGGCCGGGCGAGATCGACAGGGAGACGACCCATGACGACATGGAAGCAGTTCGCGACGGCCGCGCCGGACATCGCCGCCGCCGGGAGAGCCCTGCTCTACCGAGAAGGCCACGGTGGCGCCCTCCTTGCGACCGTCCGCGACATCGAGCCGCCGCGGCTCCACCCGATCAGCGTCGGGATCGTCGAGGACGGGCTCTACGCGTTCATCCTGAAGTCGGCCAAGCGGGTCGACCTGGAGCGCGACGGCCGCTACGCCCTGCACGCCCACCTGGATCCCGCGGCACCGAACGAGTTCAGCGTGCGCGGCCGGGCCCGGGTCGTGGGCGAGCCCACACGGTCGGTCGTCGCGGCAGGCTGGTTCTTCGAGGCCGACGAGGGCTATGAACTCTTCGAGTTCGAGATCGAATCGGCCGTACTCGGCGAGCGGCCGACCGCTGACGACTGGCCACCGCGCTACACGACCTGGCGCGTCGCCGCCGATCCCGGGATGGGATGATCGCGGCGACATGGAAGTGCTCGCGTTCGCCTCCGGCGCCCTCCTCCTCGCGCTGACGCTCTGGGACCTGTTCCAGACCGTGGTGGTGCCGCGGCCAACGCCAGGCAGATTCCGGATCGCCCGCTACGCGATCCGCGGGTCGTGGCCAGCGATCCGAGCGCTCGGCCGGGGCCGATCCGACGAGACGCGCGACCTGCTGTTCGGCATCTTCGGGCCGGCCGCGGCGATCATGCTGCTCACGTTGTGGCTGGGGGGCCTCATCCTCGGCTACGGCCTCGTCCTCTATGCGATCCGCGATCAGCTCAGCCCGCTGCCGAGCTTCGGGACGACGATCTACTTCGCTGCGACGTCGGTCCTGACCCTCGGCTTCGGTGACATCGTCGCTAATGGCCCGCTGGCCCGGATCCTCGTGATCACGGCGGCCGCGACCGGGCTCGGCGTCGTCGCCCTCGTGGTTACGTTTCTCTTCTCGCTCTACGGCTCGTACCAGCGCCGCGAGATCGACGTGGTCACGCTCCAGGCAACCGCCGGCGCGCCGCCGTCGGCCGTCGCCCTCCTCGAGGCCTACGCGCGTATTGACCTCGTCGATCGGCTCCCGGAGTTCTTCATCGGCTGGCAGCGCTGGTCGGCGGAGGTGCTCGACTCCCACGTCGCCTACCCGCTGCTCGGATTCTTCCGGTCCAGCCACGACAACCTCTCCTGGATCAGCTCGCTCGGCACCGTCCTGGACGCGTCGAGCCTGGTGATCACGACGATCACCGGGATCCCGCGAGGCGAGGCCGAGCTCGCCCGGCGGGTTGGATCGCACCTCGTCGAGGACGTGAGCAATCTCGGCTTTCGGGCCGGCCAGCCTGGGACCCTGGTCCGAGCGGACTTCGACGCGGCGTGGGCGCGGCTCGCCGAGGTCGGCTACCGCCTCGAGCCAGCGGATGTCGCCTGGCCCCGATTCGAGGCGGCGCGGGCGATCTACGCACCTCGCCTGGAGGAGATGGCGAATTACTGGGCGGTGACCGCGAACTCGTGGCTCGGGACTGTCGCGGACGCCCACTCGCTGGCCCATCCGATCGGGGCGACGCCCGCTTAGGACCTCTCGTCCCGGTGACACCGATGCAACAGCCACGACGCTTGCCCAGCTCAAGGCGCTCGGGGTGCGCCTGGCGATCGACGACTTCGGGACCGGCTTCTCTTCGTCGCCTGAGGCGCGTCGCGTCAGTCGGAGCCTGACAACGATGTGGCAGTCAGGGGCGATCCGGTAGCCCGGACGAGCTCGGCGCCATCCGCCCGCGAGATGCGGACATGCCAGGCCGCTTCATCCGCCCAGGCGATCGCGACCACGGCATCGCCCGGCTCGGCTGAGGCGCGGTACTCGAGCCGCAACAGCCTGGGGAGCGCAATCACCGCTTCGTTGCGTCCGGAAGCGAGGAGCACCTCCTCGATCCAGTCGAGATAGACGGCGTTGTTCACGTGACCCATCGGATCGAGGTCCTGGGGCCTGACGCGAATCTCGAGCCGGGCGCTCTCTCTTGCCGGCTCGCCCTGATCGACGCGCAGGATCTCGCCCGGGAGATCGGGGTTCGAGAACGACCGCCCGAAGTCCTCGGGGATTCGCACGAGTCGGCCCCTGGCGTCGAGGATCACCCAATCGCTGATGATCGAGGCGACGAGCGATCCGTCCGCGAGCCGGCACTCGCCCACACGGCGAGCCCAGATCCGGCGGTGCCCGATCACCGCAGTCGAGAGTCGCAGCGTCCGGCCCATCGAGGTCGGGGCGAGGACCTCGAGCTCGAGGGCTCGAACGACCCACCACCGGCCGCGCTCGGTGTACCATTGCCGATCGAAGCCGAGGTCCTCCGAGTGGCGCCAGGCGATATCCTGCGCGTACCGCAGGAGGGCCGAGGTCCGGACGCGGCCGTCGGCGCCGGCCTCGTCGAACCGAACCCGATAGCCGGCGACGTAGCCGTTGTCGATGCCCGGGACGGGCCGCGCCGGCCCACCGACGAGCCCCGGATCGAGCTCGGCGGGCACATCGCCGACGGGTTCGGGCCAGCCACCGGGATCGATCACCGAGCGGTCTCCACGGGGGCCGGTTGCGCCGGCTTCGTTCCGGCGAGGCGATCGAGGGATTCGAGGCTCACCAGGCGAACTCCCTCCCGCGATGCCGACTGACGAGCGAGGCGGACCTCGCACGACCGCCGAGCATCGAAGATCACGAGCGCAACGAGCAGGCGATCGCCCTCCTCGGTTGCGTGACGCCGCGCGTCATCGAGCTGGTTGAGGACGTCGGGACCGATCCCGCGGGCGCCCCACTTGCAGTCGTAGGCCTCGGCGCTGCCGGGCCGCTCGACGGTCACGTCGTAGGGGTGGATCTCGGCGGTGACGCCGTCGAAGAGGATCCGGCGCTCACGATGCAGCGTCGCCGGGCCGACTCGCCGGGCGAGCAGCCGCTCCGTCAGCGCCTCGACGATGGCGCCGCGAACCTGCGAGCGGACCTGCTCGCCCCGCGCCGCGACCGCCAGCGCCGCAGTGAGAATCGCCTCTGATCGCCCGCGCTCGGCGGAGCCCGCCGCGGCTGCCGAAGTGCCGAACAGGCCCGGAAACGCGGTCCGCCAACCGTCGGTGTCGGTGGTTTCGCCGTTCATCACCGCCCGTGCCAGCACGCGCTGTGCGACTGCGGCATCCGCGAGGAGATCGGCGCAGGTAGCGACGAGTGGATCGGCCTGGATCCCGGCGTACACGACCGCCCTGGCATCGCGCGAAGCGTCCTGGAATCTCACGCGTTCGATTCGCCGACGGCGTAGAGGGCCACCTGGGGCAGCGTCGAGAGCCAGTCGATCGCCCGATGGGGGTCGGTGACCCGGGCGGCTTCCGCGGCGATCCAATCGATCGCCTGATCGAGCTCCGCCGCGCCGGCCTGGGTCGCCCGCTCGGATCCGACGGTCCGCAGACGCGCGCTCCAGACGAGGACGAGGTCGCGGACGTATTGCTGTTCGTCGTCGATCGGATCGGCGGTCCGCGCCAGGGCCTCGAGCGCGGCGATCGTTCGCTCCATGAGCTCCGAGATCGTTGCCGCCATGCCGGAAGCCTACCGCGCTTCCAGCTGCTGATCAGAGACCGCGCTCCGGCGTGAATCGGGCGATCGCGGCGGCCACCACTGGGAGCTGGGTGCGCGGTCGTTCTCGGCCCGCGATGACCCGCTCGGCATGGATCCTGAGGCCTCGCAGCCTGCCGACGGTCGCCGCGTCCCAGGCGCGCGAGTACGCCCGCGTCGCGTCCGCGCGCACCCGACCGGCCTCGGCGCGCACCCCGTGCTCCTCGAGCTCGGCGACGCAGTCGAGGACCTGCCGGTAGAGTTCCGGTAGCAGCTCGGCGACCGAGGGCTCTTCCATCGACGCAGCATCGGCCCTGAGGCGGCTCCGATGGAATAGCCCGCTGGTCCGGTGCGGGGACCGACGAACGGACCATGGAGGAGCGATGGATCTCGGGATCGAGGGCCGGCGGGCGCTGGTCGGGGGCGCATCGAGCGGGCTCGGCCGCGCCGTCGCCGAGGCCCTGGCGACGGAGGGTTGCCGGCTCGCCATCTGGTCGCGATCCACCGAGCGGCTGGCGCCCGTCGCCCGGGACCTCGAGGCTCGTCACGGGCTGCCCGTCGCGGTCCTGACGGCTGATGCCGCCCAGCCGGGCAGCGCGGCGGTCATCGCGGACGAGGCCACCGCCGCCCTGGGCTGCATCGACATCGTCGTCCTCAACGCCGGAGGCCCGCCGCCGGTCGACCCGACGGCGACCGATGCGGAGGGCTGGAGCACATCATTCCAGCTCCTGGCGACGACGCCGATCGACCTCGCGACGCGGCTGCTGCCCTCGATGCGCGCCGGGGGCTGGGGCCGCATCGTGGCGATCCTGTCGTCGACGGTCCGGCAGCCGATTCCCGAGCTGCCCTACTCGAATGCCGGTCGATCGGCGCTCATGGCCTGGCTGAAGACGGTCTCGCGCACGGTTGCCGCGGATGGCGTGACCGTAAACGGTGTCCTGCCGGGCCGCCACGACACGCCGCGCATCGAGCAGCTTGACCGGGCTTCCGCCGAGCGAACCGATCGGACGATGGAGGAGATACGCGCCGCCCACATCGCCTCGATCCCGGCGGGCCGGTATGGAACGGCGGCCGAGGTCGCGAGCCTCGTCGCCTATCTCGCCTCCGAGCCGGCCCGATACCAGACCGGGACCTTCACCGCCGTCGACGGGGGGATGCTCTCCGGCCTGCCCTGAGGGGCGCCGCCGCGGGCCGAACTGCCCCGGAAGTCAGTCGCCGCCGTGCCAGCCCGAACGGATCTCGAAGGACTGGAACTCGCCGGTTGCCGGCGACCACGCGGCGTCGACGCGATCCACCTGGGCGGCCGCGGGGCCCTCGCGGAGCACGTCGAGCAGGGCCTCGAGCGCGGGTACCGGGCCCTCCGCCAAGCAGCGGACCGTGGCCCGAGACTCGTTCGCGACCCAGCCGACGAGGCCGGACCGCATCGCCGTTCGCACGACGAGGACCCGGAAGCCAACACCCTGCACGTCACCGTGGACGCTGGCGTCGAGACGGCGTCGGCCGGCCGATTCGGGTTCAGGCATGCCAGGCGATCGCCAGCATGTCGAGCACGAGCTCCGGGCTGACGTTGCCCTCGAGCTGCTCCCCCGCCGCGTCCAGGCGGCGCAGGTGAGCGGCCGCGTCCACGATCGCGAGCGGGCCGGCCGCCGCGAGCTCCTCGAGCAGCCCGGGGTCACGAACGCCGTCGGGCGCGCCGAGGGACACGAGTGTCAGGTCGCGCAGAAGGTCGCGCCAGACGCCGACCAGCGTGAGCGCGGCACCGCGGCGCTCGGCTGGCGCGACGCGAGCGGCGACCGCGCCGTCGTCGTTGCCGTTTTCGGGGGCGTCGTCGGACGCGGGGGCGACCGTGCGGCCTCGCTTGGCGGCCACGCGTCCCGTCTCACGTGGTGGGCCCGGCTCCTCCGCGCGGCCGAGATCGGCGGCGCGAGCCGCGAGATCCCGAATGCCGACCAGCCGTTGCGTCCGCGAAGCGGCCAAGAGATCGAGCAGCGTGCGCCCGACCTCGCCCCGAATCCGGATCGCCTCGGGTGTGCGCGCGAGCTTGAGGGCCAGGCCGGGCCGGCCGCCGGCCAGCCGGGCGACGCGGGCCGCGGTCGGGGCGTCGGCGACATCGTGCTCGGCGAGGATCTGCTCGATCGCGCGAACGCCGATCGAGCCGAGCCGGAGTCGAACACAGCGCGAGCGGATCGTGGGCAGGAGACGCTCCTCGTCGTCCGCACACAAGATCAGGACCGCGCCGCGGGGCGGCTCCTCGAGCGTCTTGAGGAGCGCCGATTGGGCGTCCTCGGTCATCCGGTGCGCTCCTTCGATCACCGCGACGCGGGCACCACCTTCGACGGGCATGAGTGACAGCTCCGAGACGAGGTCCCGAACGCCGCGCTCCTCGCGACCGCCGATCGGGATCACCGCCCCGGCTCCCACCGGAGTCAGGCGATGGAGATCGGGGTGATTGCCGTGCTCGACCGAGCGACAGGCGCGGCACGTTCGGTCCGGTCGGGCGCTCGGGTCGGGCGCGAGGCAGAGCAGCGCCGCCGCGACGTCGAGGGCGAGCGTCGTCTTGCCGACGCCTCCGGGCCCCACGAGGAGGATCGCGTGCGGGATCCCCGTGGCGAGCATGGCTCGCGACGCTTCCACCGCCGCCGGCTGGCCGCGGGTTCGGAATCCGTTCATCGCTCGCTCCGGCGGGAGCTAGGCGGAGGGATCGGCCTTCTTGCGGGTGGTGCGTCGCTTCGTGGCGGCGACCTCCGCGCCGTCGGACGCGGACGCATCTGGCACGGACTCCGCCAGCGCGTTCGGGGCCGCCGGCTTGCGGGTCCGCGTCGCCCGAGGCGCCCGCGCCGCGGCCGGGGCCTCGCCGGTTCCAGCGTCGACGTCCGCGGCTCCGGCGGCTGTAGCCGCCGATCCCGTGGTCGCTCGGGTCGAGCGGGTGGCCCGGCGCTTCGGGGCGGCGGCGCCGCCGTCAGACTTGGCTTCGGGCGAGCCGGTGCTGTCCGATACGGACTCCGTCGCGGAGATCGGCTCTCCGGCCGGTCGGCGGGCCGTCCGGCGTCGTGGCGCCGCGGCTTGCTCGGATGCAGGCGCCGCCTCGGGGCCTGCCGCCGTCTCGGAGGCCGAAGATGCCTCCGTGCTCGGAGCCGCGGCCGGGCGCTCGTCGCGTCGCGGCGGACGGCTCGCCTGGCCGCCCATCTGCGCCCGAAGCATCGCTTCAATCTCCGGTGGAACCTCGCTCCACGGCTCATCGCCCGAGCGGGCAGGCTGGGGCGCCGGACGCGGTCCCGGGCGGGGGGCCTGCCGGAAGTTGCCTCGATCGGGCCGGTCGTTGCGATTCGGCTCGGGATCGTGGCGTGGCGCCGGCTCGGCAAAGCGGCTGATCTGGGAGCCGCGGCCGCCACCGAAGCGCTCACGGTCCATGGCCGCGGCATACGCGCCGCCACGGCCACCACGCACGGGGCCACGGCCGCGACCCGCGTCGCGTTGGCGACGCTCGGCGATCAGGTACTCGGGAATCGGCGGCTCGTCGAAGTCCTCCTCGTCCTCAGCTTGCGCCAGCGGGCGGGAGCCGCTCGAGACGGCAGCCGGAATCCCGATCTGCGAGTCCCACACCGATCCGAAGGTGGAGGCAGCCGGTCGTCGCGATGGCGGCGCGAGTGCCTCGGAATCCTCGTCCTCGTCGGGCCCGGCGGACGCTCGCTCTGCGGGTGCTCGGTCGGCGGACGTTCGCTCTGGGGCACGTTCTCGGTCGGGGGCACGGTCTCGCGCCGGTGCGCCCTCGGCGCCCTCGGCGCCCTCGGCGGAGGTGACGTCCTCGCGCGCCCGGCCACGGCCCCGGCCTCGGCCGCCACGGCGGCGGCGGCGGCGGACCTGGCCCTCTTCGCTCATGTCGAGGTCCTCGCCGTTGGCCGCGGCCATCGCATCGGCGGCCTCGTCGTCGGCGGCATCGAGCGCCTCGGTGCTCGGGGCCTCGTCGGCCGCGTCGCCATTCAGGGCCGCGCGCGAGGGGGCACTCGCGGCGACGCGCGAGAGCTTCTCGCCTGGCAGGACGACGATCGGCACATCACCGCCCGCAGCTGCGGCCGCAATCGGCGACGCGGGGGTGGCCGCCCGGCTCGTCCGCGTCCGCGTCGTGGCGATGGGCGCCGGCTCACCGACTCGGGTTCGCGTCCGACCGCGACCGCGTCGGCTCTCGCCGGTCCCCTCGAAGAGCTTGTCGGGGACCTCGGTCATCGAGAGGTCCTCGTCGTCGGTCGCCACGCGGCGACCGGATCGAGACGAGCCTTTCTCGACCTTGGCGATCTGGGTGATGTCCGTGAAGAGGTCGGCGACATCGATGAGGTCCGACGACGTGTTGCCGCGGAAGCTCACGACCTCGACGCGGACGCCCATCTCCTGGACGGCGCGGATGGCCGGGGCGAAGTCGCCGTCGCCGGAGATGACGATCGCGATGTCGAGGTTCCGGGCGGTCTTCATCATGTCGACGACCAGCTCGATGTCGAGGTTCGCCTTGACCTTGCCGTCGCCGTACTTGCGGATGTCCTTGCTCACGACCTTGTAGCCGTGGCGGCGAAGGAACTCGTGGAAATTGCGCTGGTTCTCGTTGTCCGGATCGAGGCCCGTGTACGCGTACGCGCGAACGAGATCCCTGCCGGCGCTGCTCGCCTTCAGAAGCGTGACGTAATCGATGTCCACGCCGGCCGCCTTGGCCGCGTAGAAGATGTTCGCCACGTCAACGAAGACGGCGACGTTCTTGCTCACCTGTACTCCTATCGCGCTCGCTGCCCGACTGGGGCAACGACGCGTCCAAGATGCGGACCTTGATCGGTAAATCCGTGACGCTCCCAGCGGGCCCGCTCGGTGGAGTCACGCGGCTGCGGCGCTTCGACCGACGCGCAGCCCTTGTTGGTTGCCGACCGGATCGCCTCGTCGATGAGGCCGTCGGTCACGTCATCGACATCGGTCGTCGGGTCGACGACGAGGAGATCGATGGTGCCAACGTAGCCGCCGGCCCGGACGGATGGGCGGATCGCGAGGACCGCGCCGCCGAGGATGACACGCCGCCGCTCGGCGACGAGGATGGTTGCATGCGGCAGGAAGACGAGTTGTCGAAGCAAGTCGGCCGGGGCGGGCTGTCCGGAGACGGTGCGCCCCAGCTGATCGCCGCTCAAGGCGACGAGACGATCGATGTCCGTGATCCGGGCCGCTCGGACCGTGTAGTCCACGCGCTGGTGTGCTCCCTCGAGGTGCGGACGGCGCCGACCCGATTCTCTTCTCGACCCGCCCCGACCGGGGCCGACCGGGCCGGTGTCCGCTGACCGCACGGGGGGAGCGTGCATCGCTCCTGAAACCATCCCGGGTGGCGAACGACCGGTCTTGCAATCGGTGCGCCGACCCCTATCATACGCTATCGCTTCGGCGGCAACCAGCGCGCCGCTCGGAGCCGGGCCAACGAGTCGCGACCGCTGCGCACCTGCAAGTCCTGGGTCCCGATCGAACCGACCTCACCCGAGGCACGGCCGAGATGGACCGGCGGGCTGGGCGCCGGTGGCGGAACGGGAACCGGCACCCGGGTGGAGGCAGGCGGCCCGACCGGGATCGTTCGCCACCAGGCGGACGCGACATGAGGAGGAAACGTCTATGAAGCTCGCCAAGATCGGCGTGCTCGCGGCCAGTGCCGTGCTCGTATTCTCGGGGTGCAGCAGCACTCCTGGGGGCGGCGGCAAGACCATCACGATCGGCACCGAGCTGCCGATGAGCGGTGGCGAGACCGCCAACGGTGAGCCCACCGCGAACGGCGTCAAGCTTGCCATCAAGCAGGCGAACGCCAAGAACGCGATCGCGGGCTACACCTTGGCGATCAACGTCCAGGATGACGCCGTCAACGGCGCTCACGATGCCCAGCAGGGCGCGAAGAACATCTCGACGCTTGTCAACGACAAGAGCGTGGTCGCCGTCATCGGCCCGTTCAACTCGAGCGTCGCGAAGGCTGAGATTCCGATCAGCAACGCCGCTGGCCTGCTCCAGTGTAGCCCGGCTAACACCAACACCAGCCTGACCTACCTGCCGGATGCGCTCACGTACCGGCCGAAGAACCCCGACAAGATCAGCTACGTCCGCCTCGCGGCTCCGGACAGCATCCAGGGCCCGGCCGGCGCCGACTACGTCTACCAGGACCTCAGCAAGCACACTGTCTACATCCTCGACGACACCGAGGCCTTCGGCGTCGGCGTCGGCAACACGTTCACCGATCAGTTCCAGAAGGACGGCGGCAAGGTCACGAAGCGCGACCGCGCTCCGAAGACGACGACCGACTACACCCCGCTCTTCACCGCCGCAGCGGCCGGTCATCCGGAAGCCGTCTACCTCGCCGGTACGACCCCGACCGGCATGGGCCTGGCGCTCAAGCAGGGCCGGACCGTTGCCGGCTTCGAAACCATCCCGTTCATGGGTCCTGACGGCGTCGCCGACCTGGGTCCCGGCGGCACCGTAGGCGGGACGATCACGATCGCCGGCGCGGCTGCTCACGATGTCCACGGTACCGTCGCCGGTGTCCACGACCTCCCGAGCGGTTCGACCTTCGTCGCCGACTACAACACCGAGTTCGGCAAGGCTCCTGGCGCCTACAGCGCCATCGCCTATGCCTGCGCCCAGATGATCATCGCGAACGCCGCCAAGGCGATCACGGCGGGCACCACCGATCCGGCGGCGCTCCGCGAAGCCGTCCGTGCTGGCGCGACTGCCGCGGGCAACACGTACGACACGGTCATCGGCACCTTCAGCTTCGACAAGAACGGCGACATCACGACGCCGTATATGTCGTTCTACAAGGTCGACCTCACCGCCGCCAGCGGGAAGGGCGACTGGACCTACGTGAAGCAGCAGGCTTTCACGGACCCCAACAAATAGATCGCGCTCTGAAAGAGGCCGGGGAGGTTCCCTCCCCGGCCTCTGTATAACTTCGCTCGTTCTACGGTGCGGAGGCCATGAGACCTGAGCTGAGTCGCACTCTTCGGCTGGCGGCGATCCTCGCGATCTCGATCGTTGTCAGCTTCCTGGTCCTTGGTGTCCAGCAGTTCCAGAACTTCCTGACGCTCGGCGCGATCTATGCGCTCGTGGCGCTGGGCTACACGATGGTCTACGGGATCATCGAGCTCATCAACTTCGCCCACGGCGACGTGTTCATGGTCGGGGCATTCGTCTCGATGTGGATCCTCACCGTGCCGCTCGGACTGGCCGACAAGCCCATCGACAATCCGGTCCAGCTGGGCGGGGTCCTGCTCGTCGTCGTGGTTGCCACGATGATCGTGATGGGCGCCATCGGCGTGATCATCGAGCGCTTCGCCTATCGGCCCCTCCGCCGCGCCCCGCGCCTGGCGCCGCTGATCACGGCGATCGGCGTCTCGTTCATCCTCCAGAACATCATCCAGGTGATGTTCTCGTCGTCGCCCCGGAACACGCCCCAGATCTTCCCTCACCTGACGGTTGACCTCCTGGGCGGGAGCATCGGGGCGCTGAATATCTTCATGGTCGTCATCGCGGTCGCGTTGATGGTGGTGCTCCAGCTGTTCGTGGGCCGGACGCGGCTGGGCCGGGCGATGCGGTCGACCGCCCAGGACCGCGAGGCCGCGGAGCTGATGGGTGTGGACATCAACCAGACGATCGCCATCACCTTCTTCATCGCCGCCGCCCTCGCCGGCTCGGCCGGCGTTATTACGGGCCTCTACTTCGGCAGCATCCAGTTCAACCTCGGGTTCAACGCCGGCCTGAAAGCCTTCACGGCCGCCGTGCTCGGCGGCATCGGGAATACGATGGGAGCCGCGATCGGCGGCTTCGTGATCGCGTTCATCGAGGTCCTGACGGTCCAGCAAGGGTTCTCGAGGTGGTCGGAAGTGGCGGTGTTCACGGTCCTGATCCTCGTCCTCGTTTTCCGCCCGAGCGGCCTCCTTGGCCAGCCGCTGGGAGAGCGCGCGTGAGCGATACCAGGAGGCGGATCCGAGATTTCTCCGATGCTCACCGCTCGATCACCGTCCTTATCGGCTGGGCGATCGTGGGGGCGCTCCTGCCCTTGATCGTCCTCATCCCGCCGTTCAGCACGTTCCAGACGGAATCCGGCTGGATCGACGGCTTCGCCTACTCCGGCGTGTTCATCCTCCTCGCGATGGGCCTGAATATCGTCG
>JBBQTO010000029.1:0-20087 GCA_038234575.1 Candidatus Limnocylindrales bacterium | reverse complement strand
CGATACAGTCAAATTCCTTGTCGGAGACCATGGATAGATTGACGTCTGCGATTACCAGTCCGAAGCGGGAGTCGATGACGAGCATCCGCACCGGCACGAAGTCGCGGCGATAGGACCACTGCGTGCCCTTGGCGCCATCGGCCTCACGGTCGGCCGCCTGGGCGAACTTGCGCAGGATTGGCTCGGCTTCCTGCGAGCCGCGGACGGCTTGATAGGTCTCGTTGGCTTCGAGACCGGCGGGCGACAGGTTGCCGAGGTGCTGGTAGATCCAGTACGACATCAGCGCGCCGGTGATCCGCTCCGACCACCAGCTCGTCTTCTGCATGTCCAGGCGCCAGGCCTGCGACGTGTTCCAGTCGTCACGAACGTCGTGGTCGTCGAAGATCATCGAGGTCGGCGTGGTCGAGAGCAGCCAGCGGGTCCGCGGCACCGTCCATGACTCGAGGTACAGCTGCGTGTACTCCTCGAAATCGGCCACTTCCGCCTTGGGCATCTTCTTGATGTCGCGACGGCGCTTGATGAACTCCTGCATCGGCGCCGAGGTCTCGTCCGCGTAGACCTGGTCGCCGAGGAACAGCAGGAGGTCCGGCCAGTCCTGGTACGGCTGGAGGGCCATCCGCGTCGCAAAGGCGTCGAGCACGTCGGGGTCGGTCTTCGATTCGTCCGTCCCCGGCGACAGCGGGACCTCTCGGCAGGAGCCAAAGATGAGTCGGATCGGCCGGCTCGGGTCGACGGTCCGGATGCGGCTCGGCGGAAACTCGGAATCGGGCAGCGGCCAGGCCGGCTCGCCGTCGACGCGGACCTCGTACGGAGTGGATGAGGCCGCCTCGAGGCCGGAGATCACCACGATCGCGTAGTGGTGTCCGGCGACGCCGAAGGTCCGTTCGCGGGCCGTGATGTCGCCGGCTCGAACTTCGACCTCGCAGGGTTCGGTTGTCTCGACCCAGATGCTGGCATCACGTTCCCCCACGTGTCGCAGCAAGGGACCGATCAGCAGCTTGGCCATCCGAAGGGTTGTATCACCCGGCGGACTTCACCACGGAGCTGCAGCTACTCGTCGAGTGGCGAGTCGCGACCGCACGGCGCGCGGGATGAGATCGACGCCGCTCGCTGACAGGGCTTTGACAGACAACCCGGCACGTCCCGCGCCTACGATGCCGGGGTGCAGCGAATCGATGGCCGGCCGGTCTATTCCGCCTCGGATCTCGTCGGCTTCCTCGCCTGCCATCACCGGCTCGCCCTCGAGCGGGCCGCGTTCGACGGCCTGGTCGAGCGGCCGATCCGCAATGATCCCGAGATCGACCTCATCGCGAAGCGCGGCACCGCGCATGAGAAGCGGTATCGAGACGAGCTCATCGCGAGCGGCCGAAGCGTCGTCGAGATCCAGCCGGACGGCTCGATCGCGGATCGCGGCGACGAGATCCGGGCTGCCGCGGCCGAAACGATCGCCGCCCTCCGGGCCGGGGTCGACGTCGTCTACCAGGCGACCTTCTTCGACGGCAGGTGGGTCGGGTACGCGGACTTCCTGCTTCGCGTGGATCACCGCGCCAGCGACCTCGGCGACTTTTCGTACGAGGTCGCGGACACGAAGCTCGCGCGCCAGGTCAAGGGCAGCGCTGTGCTCCAGATCTGCTCCTACGTCGAGCAGCTGACGCGGATCCAGGGCGGCGTGGAACCGGAGTCGCTCCACGTGGTCCTCGGCGGCAGCAGCCACGAGACAAAATCGCTGCGAGTGGCCGATTACATGGCGTACTACCGGCGGATCAAGGCGGAGTTCGAGGCAGCGGTGACCGCAGGCGAGGCGGTCTATCCCGTGACCGCGACCTACCCGGAGCCCGTCGAGCACTGCGACGTGTGCCGCTGGGTGGTCCACTGCAAGGCCCAGCGCCGGACGGATGACGACCTGTCCCTCGTCGCCGGGATCACCGGCCGCCAGCGAGCAGCGCTCAAGGCTCGCGGCATTGCCCGGCGCCGCGAGCTCGCAGTCCTCGATCTGCCGGTCCGTCCCAAGCTCGAGGGCGTGAGCGGCCAGTCGCTCGAGCGGGTTCGGGAGCAGGCGCGCATCCAGGTCCAGGGCGAGGACGCCGGGGCGATCAAGTCAGAGCTCCTCGAGCCCGAGCGGGACAAGGAGGGTGCCCTCGTCGCGGACCGGGGCTTCCTCGTGCTCCCCGAGCCGACTCCGCACGACCTCTTCTTCGACATCGAAGGCGACCCGTTCGCGCTCGAGGACGGCGTCGAGTACCTGTTCGGGGTGCTCGAGCCGGCCCTCCAGGACCCGGACCGGCTGGACCAGCCGTGCTTCCACGAGATCTGGAGCCGAGACACCGAGGGTGCCGTGACGCGAGCGGCCGAGAAGGCCGCGTTCGAGCGGCTCGTGGACCTCCTGATCCACCGCCTTGACGCCCACCCGACGATGCACGTCTACCACTACGCGGCCTACGAGAAGGCGGCCCTCGGACGGCTGGCGCAGCGCCACGCGACCCGCGAGGAGGAGGTGGATCGCCTGCTCCGGGCGCGCGTGCTCGTGGACCTGTTCCGCGTCGTCCGGCAGGGCATCCGGGCGAGCGTCGAGAGCTATTCGATCAAGCGGCTCGAGCCGCTGTACGGCCTCGTTCGCGAGGTCGAGCTCCGCAGCGCCGGATCCAGCATCGTCCAGTTCGAGGCCTGGCTCGAGGGTGGCACGACGGAGAACGGCGCGATCGGCGAGGCGATCCTGGTCGAGATCGCGGGCTACAACCGCGACGACGTCCTGAGCACCTGGCGCCTGCGGGACTGGCTGGAGGAGCGCCGGCTGGACCTCGAGCGGGAGCTCCGCGACCCGTTGCCACGCCCACCCGCACAGCCCGAAGCCGAGGCGCCCAAGGTCCTCACGGAGAAGGAGCAGCGGGTAGCCGATCTCGTCGCGGCCCTCACCCATGGCCTCCCGGGCGAGCCTGCCGAGCGATCCGCGGACGAGCACGCAACCTGGCTCCTCGCCCAGCTCCTCGATTGGCACCGGCGCGAGGACAAGGCGTTCTGGTGGCGCTTCTACGAGCTCGCTGGGATGACCGACGAGGAGCTCGTCGAGCAGCGCGAGCCGCTGGGCCGCATCGAGCTCATCGAGGACCTGGGCGTCATGAAGAAGGGCGGGAGCCGCCTCCAGCGCTTCAGCTTCCCCCTCCAGGACCACGGCCTCAAGGTCGGCCGTCCCGTGATCAATCCCGAGACCGTCCAGGACGACGGCGCGAAGCTATGCGGGACCGTCTACGAGCTCGACGAGATCGGGTTGACCATCGTTCTGAAACGGACGCCCGGTCAGCTCGCTCAGGGGCAGCCGAAGGCGCTCATCCCCCACGAATACTTCGGCACGGAGGAGATCCGGAGCTCGCTGCAGCGGACGGCAGAAGGGGTGCTCGAGAGCGGGATCGATGGCCCGGGCGCCCGTCGCGCTGCCCGCGACCTCCTCCTTCGGCGCCCCCCTCGACTCCGCGTCCCGGAGACACGGCTGCAGCGCGAAGGCGAAACACCGCTCGCGGCCGCAGTCAGGCTCGGCCAGAGCCTCGACGGCGGCCTGCTCGCAATCCAGGGCCCGCCCGGCAGCGGGAAGACGCACGCAGCCGCCGAGATGATCGTGGCGCTGATCGGAGAGGGCCGGCGAATTGGCGTGACGGCCAACAGCCACAAGGTCATCGGGAATGCGCTCGACAAGATCCACGAGGCTGCCGTCAAGGCGGAGGTGCCCGTTCGAATCGGGCAGCGGCACAGCGCCGAGGAGGGACCCACTTCGAAGCTGGCGCGCCCGCTGGGTACGAACGCGGAGGCCCGCGCGGCACTCGTCGAGCGCGAGCTCGACGTGGTCGGCGGCACGGCGTGGCTGTGGTCGCGGGCCGAGTTCGAGGAGGCCGTCGACGTCCTCTTCGTCGACGAGGCCGGCCAGTTCTCGCTGGCGAGCGCGATCGCGGTCGCGCCGGCGGGGCGCTCGCTCGTGCTGCTCGGCGACCCGCAGCAGCTCGAGCAGCCCCTCCAGGGCAGCCACCCGCCGGGCGCCGAGCGGAGCGCCCTGGGCCACGTGCTGGGGGACGAGGCAGTGATCAGCGATGATGTCGGGCTGTTCCTCGCCTACTCGTGGCGACTCCACCCCGACGTCTGCGATTTCACGTCCCAGGTGTTCTACGAGGGCAAGCTGACGTGGGAGCCGACGCTCGCGCAACAAGACCTTGCGGGCGTGCCACCGGCCGACGGGACTGGCGTTCGCTGGCTTCCGGTGACACATGCCGGCGACGCGACCGAGTCGATCGACGAGGCCCGGGTCATTGCCAAGCTCGTCCGCGACCTGCTCGACAGCCGGGCCTCGTGGACCGATCGGCGCGGCGAGATGAAGCCAATCCGCCTCGAGGACGTCGTGATCGTCGCGCCATACAACGCCCACGTCGAACGACTGGGCAAGGTGCTTGCTGAGGCGGGACTTCGGGACGCGAGGGTCGGGACCGTCGACAGGTTCCAGGGCCAGGAGGCGCCGATCTCGATCTACTCGATGGCGACATCAACCCCCGAGGAGGCACCGCGGGGCCTCGAGTTCCTGTACTCCCTCAACCGGCTGAACGTGGCGACCTCGCGGGCCCGCTGCGCTGCGATCGTGGTCGCATCCCCGGAGCTCGTTCGGGTCCAGTGCCACACGCCGCGCCAGATGCAGCTCGCGAATGCGCTCTGCCGCCTGGTCGAGCTGGCGCCGTCCGCCGGGGCGGACATGGTGGCGCCGGTCGACGCAAACCGCGGCGGGTCGCTCGCCAGGGCTTGACGTGGCCGGCGCCATGGAGGCGACCGAATCGAGCGATCGATCCGACCGCGGAGCCAGGAGAACGGCTCGCCGGGGCGACGCCCGCGGCGAGCCTCAGGGACGCGCGAGGCTGATGGGCCTCGCCCAGGTCAGACCACGGTCTCCCGTCGGAACAGGTTGATGGCCCACAGGACGATCACCTCGAGGACCGTCCAGCCGACGAGCGCAGCGATCGCCGCGATGTCGAGGATGGAGCCGCCGGACGCGAGGGCGTCCTTGTTAAAGATGCCGTTGAACGGCGACACGAAGATCTGGCTCGTGTTCAGGATGAACGAGACGAGCTCGTTGCCCTCGCGGGCATTCAGCAACAGCAGGACGATCCGTAGAACGATCAGGATCTGGATGATCCCGAAGATCAGGATGACGGCTCGCCTCGCGAGCTCACCGCCGCTGGGACCAACGGGGCCGCGCGTCACGACCTCGCTGCGTGTCGTCGCCGCGACCGGCGTGGCGGCAACCACCGGAGTCCCCGCAATCGGCGTTTCGACGACCGGATCGTCCGTCTGGACGACGCGTCGTTCGTAGGTCATGTCTCAGTTCCTCCGAGAACGAATGGCCGCAAGGGTCCGGCCGGACGCATGCACTCTAGTCCTGTCGCCTGGGCGTGAGGCTTGCAGCAGCCGTGCAGGTGCAGCAGCCGTGGAGGCGTCCCGAAGCCGTCTCGGACCTACATCTGGCCCTTCGGCACCTCGACATCGGGCAGCACATCCGGCTCGTTCGAGACGGCGGGACCAGGCATGCCGACACCGACGTGGTCGGCAAGCTCGTCGCGACGCTGGCCCTCGCGCGAATCCGGCTGGTCGCCCAGATCGCGCGTCGGCTGGATCCCCGGCACGGGTGCGTCGGGGTGCTCGCTGGGCGGTCCCGACACATCGGCGCCGGGGATATCGAGGTCGTCCCTGCCTTCGGCCGGACTGGTGCCGCCGGGCTGGCCAAGCTGGGTCATGAGGGTCTCCTTCTCGATTGTGGCCGGATCGAACAGCCGTGCCGCCGCAACGATGCTCCGCCCCGCATTGCCCGCCCGCGCGCCAAGGCGTCGCGGCGCTTACATCCGGGTTACGCTCGGGGCCAGGATGCGGACGCCACCGCACCACTGCTGAACGGGTGCGACATCGATGCAACGGCACCTCCCACGCGCGTTGTCACCACGTGCCCCGTCGGGCGACATCGTCAGCAGGACACGTACAACCCAGGAGGCCTGAATGACTGCCATCGTCCTGCCCGACATCGACGGCAAAACTCTCGAGCAGCTGCGCAAGCACATGCCATCGCTGTCGGCAATCGAGATCCCATCGTTCGAGATGCCATCGATGGACCTGCCTTCGATGAAAGACGCGGGCCGCAAGGCCGATCAGACACTCGATCGCCTGCTCGGGCGATCGAAGGCACCGGTCTGGCCGTGGATCGCCGCCGGCGTCTTCGTTGTTGCCCTGGTCGGGACGATTGCCGCCGTCTTCACGTGGAACCGGCGGGCGAGCTGGATGCGCCAGAACGACCCGTGGGCCGAGGACGTCACGATGCGGACCTCGGTTGACGGGGATCTCGGCGGGGTGCCGGATCTCGGCGGGACACCCATGACGGACCCCGACATGAGCCCGGGCCTGACGGCTGCCGAATCCTCTCTTAGCTCGGGGTCGTACGAGGACCAACTGACCTGATCGGCCCGGAGTCCGTCATCTCGATCCTGGCGTGACGCTCCTCGGCACGGGCGCGCTGCTGTCTACGCTGCCGATCGGCACCTGCCGGGAGTGTCCGCACTGCCGGCTCGAGCAGTTGGCGCACGAGCGCAAGCATGTCGCCGCGACGGGCCAGGTCTATGCCGCGCGGGTCTGCCCCGTTTGCCGGCGCGATCACCGGGCCGACGAGGACCATCCCTTCTAGGGCCCTGAGCGCCTCGTGTCCTCGTCACTTCGTAGTCCGCGTAATGCGCGACTAGCCACACGGATCGGGAAACGGGCGACGGGGACCTTTGGGTAGGTCGATGGGGGGGTCCGGAGGGGTCCTCTGGACCGCCCGCTGATTCCGCGGCAGCGAACCAGCCCGAGGCGCGAACCAGCTCGAGGCGCGCTCCCGGGACCGCGCCTGATCATTCGCCCTGACTGTCCTCGGCCCTGACCCAGGCGCGCCCGGGCCGACGCCGGCCGAAAATGTGTCAGACGATCGCCCGGGGCACGTTAGAGCCGGTATCTGCCTGGCGTGTGCCCTGCTCGCGACCTCGGGATGCGAAGTGCCCCCTGTCGTGCTCAGCGGTCGCCTCAATGCGACGGTTCCTTCGAGCTGACCCAGTCCGCCCTACGGCGACACACGACCGAACGTTCCCGCAGCGAGCATCTGACACAAAGTCGCGGGGGCGCCGTGTCATGCCGCGGGGATCAACGCTTCTGGGGCCGCCGGCGCTTCTGGGGCCGCCGGCGTCGGCCTCGCAGGATGTGAAACTGCGCCAGGACCTGCGGGACCCGGAGCCGCGCCGGGCGAGAACGGATTCGCGCCCGGCACGAAAAGAGCGCCGAGGTCGGGGAGGACGACCTCGGCGCTCGATTGGCACGTAGCCCGAGGGCTACGGCGTCGAAATGAGGAAGGCTCGAGATTGCCGACCGGGCAGTCGCGGGGCTCCAGTGATCCGCCATCAGGTCGGGGTTGCCAGGGTCATCGCTCTGGGCGAACCCAGCCTACGAAACCTGCACTCGGCTCCCCGACAACGATTGCCGGACAGCCGTTGCAGCGCTCTGTCAGCCGTCCCGGGCCGAAGGTGTTATGGCCGTGAGAGAGCCGCGGCCCCACCCGTGTCGCAGGCGAGGACTTCCCAGCGCGAACCTTGGCGCCTCGATATTTCTCTCCGATTGGAGGAACTGGCATCGTGGGTCGATTGAGCAGCGCCGCTCGGTTGTCAATCCTGCCGGAACGAGCGCGCCTGCGGGCGGACTCGCTCCAGCTGTCAGGCTCGGTCGGCCCGATCTCGGGGGCGTCGATGCGCATCCTCGAAGGGACGATGGCGGTCGCGGCGATCATCACCGCGACCGCCATCGGCCTCGGCCACTAGCCGTCGCGACGAGTCGCACGCCGGCCCCGGTGCCGGGATCCGCGCCGCGGGTCCGCGCCGCGGGTCCACGCCGGCGGCCATGGATCCGGCACCCGGCATGCCCTCATAGCACCAACTCGGCGGCCTGAGCGTGTGAGATCTTGGCGCGGCCCGGTCAGCGGTCGGCTGGCATCACCCGGAGGGCGAAACCGAACTCCGCGCCCTGGCCTTCGTGGTTGACGGCCCACACGGTGCCACCCATCGCGTCGATCAGCTGGGCGCAGACGAAGAGCCCGATGCCCGAGCCGCTGACCTTGCGAGCGGCACTCGGCGAGCGGTAGTAGAGCTCGAAGAGCCGATCGGCCTCGGCCTCGGGAAAGCCCGGACCGGCATCGAGGACGCGGACCTGGACCTCGGCACCCGACGGCGCTACGTCGACGCGGATCCGGACAACGGCGTCGCTGCCCGAGTACTTCATCGCGTTTGCCAAGAGGTTGCGGACGACCTGCTCCACGTAGGTTGCCTCGCCGGCGACCGGCGGTAGATCCGGGAGCAGGTCAAGCTCGAACCGACCGCTCGGCCATCGCCCCTGCTCGGAACGGACGACCGCGGGGAGCACCCGCTGGAGCAGGACAGGTTCGTTGCCGATCTCCAGGGCGCCCTCGCCGAACCGGGTGAGGGCAACCACGTCCTCCACGAGCCGGTGGAGCCGCTCGGCTTCTTGGTGGATGTCGTCGAAGATCCCGGCCCGGGCCGCTTCGTCGAGCTTCGTCTCATTTCGTGCCAGGAGCTCCGAGCCGGCGTAGATCGTGGTGACCGGCGTCCGGAGCTCATGCGACAGGACGCCGATGAATGCGTCCCGGGCCTGCTCGCGCTCGCGGGCCTCCGTCACGTCCCGCAGCACCAGGATCGTCGACCCGCCCGCGCGATCAGGAGGGTCGACGGGGTACGCGGCGACCTCGAGCCAGCGGCCCTCCGAACCATGCAGTCTCGCCTGGATGGGCCCATGCGCGGCGAGCGCGGCGAGATCCATGTTCGGCGGCAGCGCGATCAGCTCGAGCGGTTCGTCGAGCGGGTGCGCCTCGGTCGACCCGAGGAGCTCCTCGGCCGTCCGGTTCGCGAGGGACACCGCTCCCGCGGCATCCACCACGACGATCCCGTCTCCGATCGCCCCGATGATCGCGTTCAGCTCGGCGGCCCGCGCGCGTTCGGCGCTCACGAGCTCGGCCAGCCGAATCTCATCGCCAAGGCGCCCTGCAAGTAGCTGCTCGGCCTCGGCGCGCTGGCGCCGGAGGTCCTCCTCGGCCGCCTTCGTGGCGGTGACGTCATGGAACGCATTGACCGCGAACGCGACATTGCCGTGAGCATCGAGAATCGGGGTCGCCGTGACCCAGGACCAGCGTACGGCGCCCGTCGCGCGGTCCCGGAATCCCACGACCTTGCTGGTCTTCGCGGCGCCTCGGAGGACCTCCGCGCCGGGCAGGTCCTGCCATGCGAGCGGGTGGCGATCCTCACCAAAGAGTTCGAACCGGTTTCGGACGGGGCCCGGTGCGCCGGCGATCAGCTCCCCGGCGGTCTGGTAGCCCGTGAGACGCGCGGCGGCGAGATTCGCGAGGATGAGGCGGCCATCGGCGCCCTGGACTGTGAGCCCATCCCCGACCGCGTTCACGATGAGGCGGAGGAGACCAGCGTCGAGGTCGGCGTCCGCGAGCGCGGCCACTCCGGTGGCGGCGGGGCCGTCGAGTGACAGCGCTCCGCGACCGGATCCAGCGGGCGTGCCGAAAGCAGCGGGCCCGTCGCCTGCCGACCCGCTCAGAACATCCGCCGGATCGGTGATCTGGCCGACCAAACGAGCTCCAGATGCGTGTTGAGGCAGCCGAGCCTAATCCGCGGTCACGGCTGCGGTCCCGCTACGCCCTCCGAGGGGGATTGCAACTGCATCCCAACCGCAGCCCCTCAATGCTTGTGCCGGTGACCAGGTGGTTTCCCGCCTTGTTTTCCGCCATTCCCGCCGGAGCCGCCGCAGGAACCCACGAGCTGGCCGCCCCACGAGCCGGAGGTGAAATAGGCGGTCGTCGAGCCGAGCGGCCCCAGGACACCGGCGCCGCTCCGTGCCCGGTCGATCCAAGCCTGGTCGTACGGCTTCCAGGCCGCAGGACCAAGCTCGGCGTTCACGGGATCGACCTGCCAGCCGCTGCAGCCGGAGGTGTAGAGGAGGCCCGCCTGATCGATCGCATCTGCGGCGCCCGGCTGCGTCCCACTCTTGAACCACTCGGTCGTCGTGGCGATCGTCCACGGCCCCGGCTGACCGCCCGACCAGGCATCGATCGTGGCCTGGACGAGGCCTTTAGGCGGCACGAACCTCGCGACGGGCCACTTCCGCGAGTAGTCGCGCATGAATGAGTGCCAGACCTGGCCCGCCGTCTGCAGCGACGTGGCTTGGATCGCGGTGCGCGGTGCGGAATGGTCGCTGTTGCCCATCCACACGCCGAGCGCGACGGCCGGTGCGTTCGGATCCTTCGGCGGCGGCAGGAATCCATAGGTCGAGAAGTCGCGCCGGTTGTCGGCGGTGCCGGTCTTCGCGGCCGCAGGTCGGCGGCTGCCGCCGGGGCCGTTCTCCAGCTGGAGCGTCGCCGACCACCACGCGTTCTGGCTCGGGTCGGTGTTGCCGGCAAGGATGTCGGTCATCAGGAAGGCGCTCTGGGGCGAGATCGCCGTGTTCCCCTTGGTATTCGGTGCGTCGTAGGCCTTCTTGCCGTTCGGCCCGGTGATCGAAAGGATGAGGCGCGTCGGGACGTGAACCCCGCTGTTGGCGATGCTGCCGAATGCCGCAGTGAGGTCGATCGGGCGCGTCTCGACGGTCCCGATGGCGCCGGCGAGGCCGGCCTCCAGGAACTGCTGGGAGCTGCCGCCGAAGCGGATTCCGAGCTTCTGGGCGACGTCGGCCACCGGGCCGTTGCCAACGCGCTGCAGCGCCCGGATTGCCGGGATGTTCAGCGATTGCTGGAGTGCCTTCCGGACAAGGAGCGGGCCGCGCTCGAGCGAATCGGCATCCTTCGGGGCCCAGACGGCCCCGAATTGCGCCGAGATGTCGAGCATCAAGCTGCCCGGCGTGAGGACGTTCTTGTCGAAGGCCGTCGAGTAGACGATCGGCTTGAACGCCGATCCCGGCTGCCGGAGCGCGCTCGCGGCATCGTCCTGGGGGGCGAACTTGGGGCTCGCGAGGTCCTTGCGGTAGTAGCCCGCGCTGCCGACATAGGCGAGGACGTCGCCGCGCCGATAATCCAGCGCGACCATCGCCCCGTTATGGATGTCCTTGCCCCGGAGGGCCTGGATCCACGTCCGATCAGCCGGCCCGATCTTCAGCTGGCTCATCAGCACGCTGCCCGCGGTGTTCCTGAGGTTCGGGATAATCGCGGCCGCGGTCATGTACTTCTCGGCCGTCTGCTGAGCACTCCAGTCGAGCGTCGTGATGACCCGGTAGCCGCCGGTGTCGACGGCATCGACGCCGCCGAGCAACTGCTCGAGCTGGGTTCGCACCGCCCACGAGAACTGCGGCGCTCGCATGATCACGGGCTGAGGTCCGGCCAGGACGACTGGTTCGACGAGCGCGGCCTGGAGGTTGGCGGTTGAGAGCTGCGTCCAGCGGGAGGTGGCGAGGTTGCTGAGGATGTAGTTGCGCCGGGCCACAGGCGGCGAATCCGCCGGGACGACCAGCTTGCCCTTGGCGTTCTTGTGGGCGTACAGGTAGGGGTCGTAGGTGGAGGGCGACTTCGGCAGGGCGGCCAGGAGCGCGGCCTGGGCCGGGGTCAGCTTGGCGAGGTCCCTGACGCCGAAATAGATCTGCGCCGCCGCGGCGATCCCGTACGCCTGGTGGCCGTAGTAGATCTCGTTCAGGTATGCCGTGATGATCTTCTGCTTGCCGGCCTCGCCCGGGTAGGCGCCCGTCACTCGCGCCGCCTGGATGACCTCGAGCACCTTGCGCTGGTAGCGGTCGCCAGTGTCCATCACGCTGACCGGGAGGAGCCGGGCCCGGACGAGCTGCTGGGTGATCGTTGACGCGCCACGCTCGCCGGTCTGGTCGGTGCCGGCGTTCTGGAGGATCGCCGCCGCGATCGCGGCCGGATCGAAGCCGCCATTCGTCCAGAACGTTCGATCCTCGGCCGTCGTGGTCGCGTCGAGGACGATGCGGGGCACGTCGACGAAGGCCACGACGCGCCGGTCCTCGCGCTCGAATCGGGCCAGGAGGACCGTCCCCGTTCGGTCGTAGACCGTCGTCGGTTGATCGAACGTCAGCGCATCCAGCTGGGCTGGATCCGGCAGTTGGGCGGCGAGGGAGTTGACGACGCCGACGCCCACGACGGCAACGGTGCCGCCGATGGCGCTCAGGCCGAGGATGATCGCGACGATGAGTGCCAGCAACAGCTGCCCGATCGGCGCGCGCTTACGGCGCGCGGACCCTGCGGCCTGGCGCGTGGCGAGGAGGGCGCGGGCGCGCGGCGACAGCCGACCGCGGACGACCTGCCCGTGGACGGCGCGGGGCGTGCCGGGGCGCTGTCCCAGAGATGTCATGGTCAGCCGGAAATCCGGCCGGTCTCAATCATCGCCCGGAGGAGCTCCCGATGTCGGTCCCGCGGAGCGGGCTCTGTGCCGACCGTACGTCATCGACGGCTTCGGCAGACCGTCAGGATCGGGACGGGCGCTTGCAGTCCGCTCACATGCGGACCTCGAGCAGCGCGGCGTCGGCTGACGGGGCAAGATGGAGGCATGGCGCAACGATCCGCTCCGGCCGCCGTCGCGACGGCAGAGAGCCCGGTAGGCCCCGGAGTAACGAACCTCCCAGGCCCGCTTCCGACGATCGTCCCGGCGACGGACCTCGGCGGCGTCGGGGTCCTGAAGCACGGCAACATCTACCTGCTGTCCGATCCCTTCGGCGACATCCATCCGGATACCCGCGGCCTCGGGCTGTACGACCTCGACACCCGCTTCCTTTCGTGTGCCGTGCTTCGGGTGAACGGCGTTCGGCCGACGCTCCTGCGGGGCCAGGTCGCCGCGAACCACATCAGCTCCATCCAGCTCACGAACCCCGAGCTGCGCCGAGATCCCACCATGAAACAGGCCGGGGAAGACGCCCTCGCAAGGCGGGCCCTCTCGATCGCGCGACGGCGCTGGATCTCAGGCGGGCTGGCCGAACGGATCGAGGTCACGAACTTCAGCGGCCGGAGCCAGGAGATCGTCCTGGAGCTGGAGCTGGACGTGGACGCGGCCGACATCTTCGAGGTCCGGGGCTACCCGCGGACGGGTCGCGGCACATTCCGCGACACCGAGGCGACCGATCACTCGCTCGTGTTCGCGTACGAGGGGTTGGACGGCATGCTCCGCCGCTCCGTGCTCGCGTTCTCGCCCGGCGAGGTCGAGTCGAGCGGGCCGGCGGCGCCCGGCACGGAAGGCTCCGTCCGGATCCGATGGGTCCTCGAGGTTCCGGCCGGCGGACAGGACGGAATCCGGTGGGAGGCGCGCACAGACCTCACGTCCCTCCGCGGCGGGGCCGTCCACCGCGAGAAGACACCGACGAAGCTCGCCCAAGCGATGAGCCAGCCCGTCGGGGTGGACCCGACGACCGAGCGAGTGGACGCCGATGTCGCGAGCGTCGGCGATCCGGCTGAGGCAGAAGCCGAGTACGGGTCCTGGAATGAGCGCACCGCCCGGATCCGCTCCGATGGCGAGCTGCTCGATCTCGCGATCCGCCGCAGCATCGCCGACCTGCGCTTGCTCCAGAACGATGGCCCGAATCCCGGCGAGCACTACATCGCGGCGGGCGTTCCGTGGTTCGCCACGCTGTTTGGGCGCGACAGCATCATCACCGCGCTCCAGATCCTGCCGTTCATGCCGGATGTCGCCCGGCGGACGCTTCGCGTGCTCGCCGACTGGCAGGCCCGCGAGGAGGATCCGGAACGGGACATGGAGCCGGGCAAGATCCTCCACGAGCTCCGCGTCGGCGAGATGGCCCGGACCGGCGAGCTCCCGCACCGGCCGTACTACGGCAGCGTCGATGCGACGCCGCTCTGGCTGATCTTGCTCGAGGAGACGTTCCGCTGGACGGGCGATCTCGACCTCGTCCGCGCGCTGTGGCCCAACGCGCTGGCCGCGCTCCAATGGATCGACACATACGGTGACCGCGACGGCGACGGTTTCGTCGAATACGGCCGGCGCACGCCGAGCGGCCTCCTGAACCAGGGCTGGAAGGATTCGGGCGACGCCATCCGGCACCGCGACGGCTCACTCGCCCAGGCGCCGATGGCGCTCGTCGAGATCCAGGGCTACGTCTACGACGCGAAGCTTCGAATGGCGAGCCTCGCCCGTCGGCTCGACGATGAGCCGCTCGCGAACCGGCTTGCCTCCGAGGCGGTGGCCCTCCGGAGCCGGTTCGACCAGGCCTTCTGGATGGAGGACCGCTCCTTCTACGCGATCGCGCTCGACGCCGACAAGCGCCAGGTCGGCACGTTGACCTCGAACCCCGGGCACTGCCTGTGGAGCGGGATCGTGCCGGACGGACGGGTCGACGCGGTCGTCGACCAGCTGCTGGACCCGGCGCTCGATGCCGGCTGGGGGATCCGGACGTACGCCTCGGGGCAGCCCGGATTCAACCCGGTCGGCTACCACACGGGCACGATCTGGCCGCACGACAACTCGATCATCGCCGCCGGCATGAAGCGCGCGGGGCGCCATGACGCCGCCGACCGGATCGCGTCGCGGATGTTCGAGGCGGCCCAGCACTCCCCGGACTTCCGGCTGCCGGAGCTGTTCTGCGGCTTCGACCGCGGCACCGCCGACCTGCCGGTCCCCTACCCCGTGGCCTGCTCGCCCCAGGCGTGGTCCGCGGCGACGCCGTTGTTCCTCCTGCAAACAATGCTCGGCATGCGGGCGAACGCGGCGGACGGCATCCTCGAGCTCGACCGACCGCATCTGCCGGCCTGGTTGGGCAAGGTGACGGTCCATGATCTCCAGGTCGGCGATCGAAACGTCGACCTGCTGTTCCATCGCTGGCGCGGCAACACGACGAGCGCCGAAGTCCTCCGCCGCAGCGGTCCCCTCGAGCTCGTCATCCGGGTCTGAGGATCGAGGACCGTCCGAGCGGCCGTCAGACGATTGCAACGAGCGTGCGCCCCGGCGTTGTCCGATCCACCGACCGGGTGGGCGACCCTTAGGCTCGGCCCAACAGGGTTTTGACAATGAACGGGATGGAGGGTTCTTCATGGGTATCGTTGCTTGGATCGTGCTCGGCGCCATCGCCGGCTATCTCGCCGGGCTGCTCGTCAAGGGTGACGAAGGCATGGGCGTCATCGGGCACATTCTTCTCGGCATCGTGGGCGCGCTCGTCGGCGGTTTCCTCGCCGGCACCGTCCTCGGCATCGCCGATGTCACCGGCCTGAACGTCCAGAGCATCATTGTCGCCGTGATCGGCGCCGTGATCGCCGTCGTGGCCTGGAACGCCCTTACGGGTCGCACCCGGACCGGGCGCGGGCCGGTCTGAGGCGAACCGGCCAGGGGCTTTGAGCCCCATCGCCTGAACGAGACGCCCACCGCTCGCCGGTGGGCGTCTCCATCTCAGCAGCCAGAAAGGGGGATCGCATGACCCACATCAGCGAGCAGATCGAGATCGACGTGCCGGTTCGCGCAGCCTACGACCAGTGGACCCAGTTCGAATCCTTCCCGAACTTCATGGAAGCCGTCGACCAGGTCAAGCAGATCGACGACAAGACCCTCGAGTGGACGGCCGAGATCGCCGGGAAGCACAAGACCTGGCGCGCCGAGATCCTCGAGCAGCTCCCCGATGAGCTCATCCGATGGCGGAGCACCGAAGGTGCCCGCAATGACGGCGTGGTCCGCTTCGACAAGCTGGGCGGGAATCGCACCCGCGTGACCCTGGAGCTCGACGTCGAGCCCGATGGTCCGATCGAAACCGCGGGTGCCGCCCTCGGGATCGTCGAGCGAAGGGTGAAGGGCGATCTCGACCGCTTCAAGACGTTCATCACCGAGCGTGGCGCACCGACCGGCGCGTGGCGCGGCACGGTCGACGACGGTCGCGCCGGGTGACACGCGTCTTCCTCGATCCCGGCACAGCCGTGATCGAAAGTGGCGGCGCGGTGGATCCTGCGGCGCTGCGGTCGCTCCGCCACCTGGTCGACGCCGGGCACGAGCTCGTGCTCGTCGACCAGACCGCCGTACCCACGGCGGACCTCCGCGCGCTTGCCGCCGACGTCATCGGCGCGGTCCCGGCGCTCCCTGCCGAGCGTTCGTGGTACCTGACCGACGACGTCGAGCACTGTCGCGAGATGACAGCCCGGGTCCGAACGGTGCTTATCGGGGCGTCGCCGCCGCCTGGGTCCATCCACCGCTGTGACTCCGTGGCCCGCGACCTGCAGGCCGCGGTCATGGAGATCCTGGCCAGCGAGGCGATGACCGCCGAGCGGCCGTGACGGCCGCGCCGCCCTGAAGACCTGAAAGATCGCTGCAAGGGGCCGCGACCGAAACGCCTGTGCCAGCGAGAGCGGCGGCCTGCCACGATCGCAATGACGCGGCGATCCCTCGTCGCCACGTTCCCTCCCTTGGGAGCCCGGTCTGCCCGGCCGGAGTCCCGCCCTCCGACCGTCCGGCTCGCCGGACGGTCGCGCCCAGTTTCAGCCGGCCGACGTTCGACCGGTGCTCGTCTTGGGCCGACGGTCAACGAGCACCAGGCCCATCGCCGCGACCGGCACGAGCGCGAGAAGCGTGAGGAGTCGCGGAGCGCCGCCGATGAGCATTCCGATCGCGAGCCCCAGCGACAGGGTCACCCCCGCGGTCACCCGGGTATCGGAACCGCTCTCGATCGCCCGCATGGCGTCATCCATGAGCCCGCGCGAAGCTCGGGCAACGTCCGGCATGGTGCGGCTCATGTTTTCGATGGCGTCGCGGACCTCTGCCGCGGCGCCGGCGACGACATCACCGGCATCGGACGAGGGCGCCTGGGATCGGGACCGGGTCGTTCCTTCGGAACCGCTCGATGGTGTGGTGCTGGTCATTTCGAGTTCCTCCTGCTGCGATCGGTTTGCAAGCCAAACTCCGCTCGCCGGGAGGCGAGACGGAGGGGCATCACGCTAGGTTCGAACCAGTGGAGCAAGGGCCTCCATCCCTTCTGAGGTGTGGACCATGAGTGACGTGAAGCGGACCATCCGCGACACCGAAGCGGACGTGAAGGAAGCTTGGCGTGGAGCCGACGGCGAGTCGCTTGGCGACAAGGCCGCCAACGCCGGAGACCGTGCCAGCAACGCCATCAAGGACGCGGGCGACGAGATCCACGAGAAGACCGACGAAGTGAGCCGCGACGCGGCCTACGACAAGGGTCGGGTGGACGAGGCGACTCGCCGGCCCTGATCCGCGGGACGGCAACACCGTTGCCGTCATCGGCCGATCACCGCCGGCACGTCGTCGACGGCATCACCGAACCCCCGGCCTCGCCTTTCGCTTCGGCGGAGGTCCCGAGGACCGGGGGTTCCGGCTGCCAACCCGATCATTGCCGTCGGTGAGGCGTCCGCGAGGGCGGCCGCGAACACGGGCATCTCAGGAACGAGCGCGAAGACCGGAGCCGGCGCGGTCTGCGGGCTCAGGTCGTCGAGTGGCTCGAGCTCCGCAGCGGCGGCCAGATCCTCGCCGAGCTCGTCGAACTCGTCGACGCGGGGGGTCGCGCACCAGGGGCAGAGCTCGAGGTTCGTCGCCGACCATCGGTCGCAGCCCACGCACGCCACCTGGAGCCAGCTCGCGCAGCTCGGACAGCGACGCCACTCCTCGTCGGCCAGCTCGCCGCAGGCCTCGCAGCGGACGGCCCCGAACGCCTCGGGCCCAAGGGTCGCCACGAGCTCGCGGGAGCGGCGTTGTGCTGCGGTCGCCTGGGGCCTGGCGAGCAGGTAGACCGGCAGGGAAAGGAACAGGAGCGGGGGCGACGAGAGGAGGATCCAGTCCGCGGCCACGTAGCGCGCGAGATCCGACTCCGTGCGTCGCGCCATGTCGCCATACGTCCACCAGGCCGCGGCGAGCCACAGGCAGACCGCCGCGATCCCGATCGCGGAGGCGACACCGCTGATGAGGGAGCTGTCGACGAGGCTGGCGATCTGGGGAGGCATCGGCACGTCTCACTCGGCCCGCGTGGGTGCTGGGACGCCCAGGGACGAGCGCCACGCCCAAGTGTGGGCTCGGCCCGTCTCCGCAGCGCTCGCGCCGAGGTGGCGCAACTTGCAGATTGGTGACGTCACCACCAACGGCGAGGCTGCGGCCGCCGTTGGCCGCGCCGGGCGGATCCCCTGGCGAACACCGCCGTGACCGCGGCGTCGAGGAGCATCGCAACGACCAGCGCCGCGCCGACGAGCGTGGAGATGCTCGATCGACGATCGCCCGACGAGCGACGCGAGTCGGCCTGGGGGACCGGCGTGGTCCGTCCGGGCGGCGGCCGCGGGCCCGCAACGGGTCCGCTGGCCACGTCGGCGTGGGCGCTGGTGACGAGCTGGAGGCGGCGGCGGTACAGGACCTCCCACTCGTCCTGCGAGATCGTCAGGGCGAGGAGCTCGCGGTCGACGGCGTCGAGCTCGTCCGGATGAGGCATCCCGCCGCGCTGCTCGAGCTTGACAAGCTGGTCCTCCACGAGCTGGGCCTCCTTCGTCGTCGTGAACCAGGCATCGACGGAGCGGACGTCACGTGTGACGACCGCGCGCGCGTGAGCGACGGCGGCCTCGCTCCCGGACAACGCCAGGTCGGCGGGATAGACGGCGACGGTCAGGTTCGGCCCGAAGAGCTCGATCAACTGGTCCGGGACGAGGCGCCGGATGCCGCCCTGGGCGATCGCAGCGAGCATCCGGGCCGGAATCGTCAGCACCGTGGGGCCGGGCCGCCGGCCGGTGACGAGGACCGGGCGCAGCGACGCCTCGACGTCCGCGACGAGGGCCTCGTAGCGGGTGGGCCGGACGACCATCGGCAGGTGCGCGTCGGTTCGCCGGTGGATCATCGAGTCGACCTTCCGGACCGAGCCCGCGACGGCCAGGATCACGAGGGTGACCGCCAGCGCTGGCGCGAGCAGGTACCCCCGCGCGACCGAGATGAGCATCTCCCTCCCTTTGGGCCGGTCGGCCGGGTCCGCGACCAGGAGCCCGACGGCCCCGAGCACCGCCGGCAGCAGCAGCGCCGCCACGAGCATCGCGATCCGGACGAGATCCTGGTTGACCCATGTCGGCAGTGGCAGCGCGGTGAGGAGGAACACGCCCAGCGCGGGAATCAGCACTCCGGCGGTGGTGACGACCCAGGCGATCGAGCCGAACGTCAGGACCGCGAGCCAGACCTGCCGATCCTGGGGAACGCGGCCGAAGAGCAGGATCGACGCCCACCCGAGCGTCGTGGTGAGCACCCGGCCGACGAACCGGCCGAAGACCGCGAAGAGCGGGGCTAGGAGTGCCATATCGAGGCTGCGGGAGCCTCAGGACTCGCTTTCCGGCGTTCCCCGGCCGCCTTGCCTCGCGCCTTCGGCACCGGCAGGCTCGGCGAGCCCGGATCCAGGAAGCGCGGGGGCGTCCGCTCCCCCACGATCGAGCTGCTCGACGGCCTGGGCGATGTTCCGCGCGGTCTCCTGCAGCGATTGGCCGTTGACGTCGCCGGCGCGACGGAGGTCATCCGCGGTCAGGTTCTCGGCATGGCCGTGGTTGTCGTCGGGCTTGTCGCAGCCGCAGTTCATGCACATCGTGGCTCTCCCGTTCGGGCGATCGCGCGAGCCGTCGCCGCTGGGACCGTACGCCTGCGAGGTCAGTCTTTCGACCGCTGCCGGGGGCCGCGGCGTTTCGACGCTCTTGCATCCGCGGCCCGGGAACGGAGCAACTCGAGCACGGCCGCCTCCTCGGCAGGCGTCGGCGAGGCCTGGGGCGAGACGCGGCGACGATGCCGGCCTGGGTCGGTGGCGGCAGGTGAGGTCGTCGCCCGATCGGTCCTCGTCGGGCCCACCTTCGCCCGGCGAGCCTGGGCTTCGGCGGCCGCCCGACCCTCCTCCAGGTAGCTCTCGAGGACCGCCGGGTGGACGTAGCTCTGGCGGGCGACCGTGCGGGTGTTGCCGAGGCGATCGGCCGTCGCCTCGACCGCGCCGGTCACCATGCGCCGAGCCTCCGTCCCCTTCGCCGGCGCATCGGTGGCCTGGAGGGCGCGGTAGGCAAGGACCGTCGCCGACCAGGTCCGGACGTC
>JBBQTO010000028.1:0-20496 GCA_038234575.1 Candidatus Limnocylindrales bacterium | reverse complement strand
GGGAGATGCTGACCTGGAAGCAGTGGTCGAAGCGGGTGAATGCGTATCTGGCCCGGCTCGAGAGCCTGATCTCGCCGGACACGATCATCATCGGTGGCGGCCTGAGCAAGGATTACGAGAAGTTCATCCGCCGCCTCCGCAGCACGGCGGACCTCCTCCCGGCGACGTTGTTCAATGGGGCGGGCATCGTCGGCGCTGCCATTGCCGCAGCTCGGCCCGCTCGTCGGGCGATGTGACCGCGTTCCTCGCGTCTGCCGACCAGGGTTAGGACTCGGTTCGTCGAGACGCCCTGAAGATCTCCAGGAGCTGATCGATGATGCCCGCGGGCACATCATTGGGAGCCAATCGCCCGGCTGCCAGGATTGTCTTGCGCATCTGCTCGATGTACGTGTTGCATGGGTCGCAGCCGCTCAAGTGGCGCTCGATCCGCGCTCGATCCGTCTCGGACACGGCGTCCTCGAGAGCGGCGCAGACCTCGTCTGAATCCCAGCCTTCCAGGTCTCGCAGGGTCATGACCAGCCGCTGGGCGGGCGCCAGAGTATCCATCGCGGAGGCAATCACCTCCTGCGTCTCCCGTCCGATGAGTCGAGCCTCTGCGTCAGATCCCCAATCGGCCGGCGGGTCCGCCCAATGACCCGGCCACCGAGAATCGCCGTGCGGGCGGAACCTCGACGGGTCGACGGCGGGCTCATCCGCGCCCGCACCGGCGGGCAGGAATGCAGACAACGGGATCGAGCGGGATTCGCGCTCTCCGCGACTCTTCGCCTGGTACGTGAGGATCTTGAACGCCCAGGTTCGGAGGCTCGATCGCCCTTCGAAGCGATCGATTCCCATAATGACCGCGATCCAGGTGTCCTGTACGACCTCCTCGGCAACCGCCAGACTCGGAACGAACGTCTCGGCCAGCCGGAGCAGCGGGCGCTGATATCGCTGGACGAGGTCGGCGAAGACGCGCTCGTCGCCGGCGTGGAGTGCCATGACGACTGTCTCGTCGTCCCCTGCCACACGTGGATCCGACGCGTCGACCATCTGGAATCAGAGTAGCGGCCACATGCGGTCGGGGGAACGGGCTCGTGACGGCGGGCGCGTCATCCTCTCGTCACGCGTTGCCGCGAGTCTTGGGACGTGCTCGTGCTCGTTCCGTTCGCGTTCCTCGCCGGGGTGCTGTCGATCCTGGCGCCATGCACCCTGCCGGTAGTGCCACTCGTCCTGGGGGCGGGGGCCGGAGGCGGACGAAGCCGACCCCTGGGCATCGTGATCGGCCTTGCGCTCAGCTTCGTCGCCGTGACGATCCTCCTCGCGTCCGTCCTTTCGGCGCTCGGTATCTCGACGGCTGGACTCCGGGTGGTGGCCGTCGTCGCCCTCGGCGCGGTCGGCGCGAATCTCGCCTGGCCCCGATTCGCTCGTCATCTCGAGGCCGCGTTGACTCCGCTTGTTCGCCCCGGCCTGTGGGTCGCAACCGGTCGGTCAGCCGTCGTCGCGTCCATGCCGCGGGAGTCGGTCGAGTCCCGCCAACCCGGAGGACTCAGGTCTGGTTTGGCGATCGGGGCAGCGATCGGGCTCGTTTGGGCACCGTGCGTCGGTCCGATCATGGCCGGCACGATCGCCATCGCAGCGACTCGCGGTCCATCGCCGGAAGCCGCGGCGATCGCGCTCGCGTACGTCGGCGGCGCGGCGGTCCCGCTACTGGCCGTGGCCCGCTGGGGTCGCGCGATCGCGAACCGTCCGAGACGGTTCGCCCCGGGCGAGGGTCTGCGCCGCGCCTTCGGGGCCCTCACCGTGGTCGCGGCAGTCGTCATCGCGACCGGGCTCGATGCGCAGGTCCAGTCCGCCGTAACCGCCGCCCTGCCCGCCGGCTGGAGCGCGGCTATCTACAGCGTCGAGAAGCAGCCGGCCATCCAGGAGGAGATCAACACCTTGAGAGACGAACCCAACACGGCGGCCCGGCCATCTAAGGTTCCCCTCGCCGATTACGGTCCCGCGCCCGAGGTCGCGGGCATTAGCGCCTGGATCAACAGCGAGCCGCTGACGATCAGCGCGCTACGTGGGCGGGTCGTGCTCGTCCATTTCTGGACCTTCGGCTGCATCAACTGCCGGAACGTCCAACCGTATGTCAAGGCCTGGTACGCGCGATATGCGGCCGCCGGTTTCGAGGTCATCGGGGTCCACACCCCCGAGCTGTCGTTCGAGAAGGACGTCGCCAACGTCCGCCAAGCCGTAATCGACGAAGGCGTCAGATTCCCCGTCGCATTCGATCCCGACTATCGGACCTGGAATGCCTACGCGAACAGCTACTGGCCGGCTTCGTACTTCATTGATCGGTCTGGCCGGATCCGCTATGTCCAGATCGGCGAAGGCGGCTACGTGGAACAAGATCAGGTGATCCGGGAACTCCTCGACGAATCGGCGCCGACAGCGATGGGCTCGTCCTCAGCCGCCCGGTAGTAGACGAGCGAACGCTTCCCTACGCCTCGGAACGGGATCTCCCGGACTTAAGACGATCGGCGTTCGAAGCGCAGATACGCCGCTCCGCGAGCGTCGACGTACGTCACCTCGGATGTCTCCACCACCCTGATGATGACGCCGTCGCAGGCGGGACAGCGTAGGACGGTTCCGGGCGCTCGAACAAAGGCGCGCAGTTCGCCGACCAGGCTGACTGCCCCGCAGTGCGCGCACCGCCCGGGAACCGTGGTCATATCCGCCCCGAACGCCGCTTCGAGCGCGCCGGCCAGTGTGTTGCCGTCCAGGACTTGGTCGGCATTGGGGTCGGGCGTCGCGTCCTGGTTCATCCGTTGTCCCTCCGTGGCACTCATGTGCCTGTCGGGCCGAAGCGTTCGGTCCGGATGCGGTCCGAGGGCAGGCCCAGGCGAACCATCGCGTTCGCGGCCGTCTCCACCAGCGCCGTCGGGCCACAGATATATACGTGCGCGGACACCCCGAGCGGCTCGATGACCTCGGCCAGCATTCGGTCGTCAATCCGACGTGCGTATCCACTCCAGCCGGCCGGCTGCGATCGGGTGAGGGTGTGGACGACCTCGAGTCCGTCTCCGGCGGCCGCCAGGCTGTCGAGCTCGTCGCGATAGATGATCTCCTCGTGGTGACGCGAGCTGAAGAGAAGTCGCGTCGGGATGCTGCCCCCGGCTCGGGCCCGGTGGCGGAGCATTGCCATCAGCGGCACCACCCCTGACCCGCCGGCGATGAGGAAGAGCGGCCCGCCCAGCGCTGACTCCCACGCGAAGTACCCGCCGATCGGGCCGCGGACCTCGATGCGATCGCCGACCACGGCGATATCGTGGAGGAATGGCGAGACCTCGCCATCAGGGATTCGTTCGACGGTGATGTCGACCTCCCCAGTCCGCTCAGGCTCCGAGGCAATCGAATAACTCCGTTCGACGCTGTAGCCGCCCTCAGCGGTCAGTCGCAGGTCGACATGCTGGCCCGGCCGGTGCGGCGCCCAACCTTGGACCTCGAGAGATAAGGATCGGACCGTTGGGGTCTCGTCGCGGAGCGAGGTGACGGTCGCAAGCTGCCAGGCGATCGGGCTGGCCAATCTCGTGGGCTCCTAGTCGCCGCTGTAGCGTTCTTCGAGCCATTGATCGCCCCGGTTGTGGTAGCCGAGCGACTCCCAGAACCCGGGCTCATCGGCCGACTGCAGGCGAAGCCCGCGAACCCACTTCGCGCTCTTCCAGAAGTAGCGGCCGGGGACCACCAGGCGCGCCGGTCCGCCATGTTCCGGAGCAATAGGCTTTCCGTCGTATTCGAAGGCCACGAACGCTTCGCCATTGAGGACGTCCGCCACCGGTAGGTTGGTCGTGTAGCCGCCATCGGCCCAGGCGATGGTGAAGGCCGCCGCCGGATCGAGGTCGACATGCTCGAGCAGGGTATCGACGCTGATGCCTCGCCAACGCATGTCGAGCTTCGTCCACTTCGTGACGCAGCTGATGTCGACGGTCCAGTCCCGCGCAGGCAGAGCCTGGAATGCGTCCCAGTTCCAGATGATCGGCTCCCGCACGAGACCTTCGATCGAGAACGACCAGCGATCGAGCGGCGTTCGCGGCGTCGGGCCCGCGGACAGGACGGGAAAGTCCGTCGTGAGGTACTGGCCGGGCGGGATGCGCGAGGCGACGTCGGACCTTCCGGTGCCTGCGGCGCCGCGTCGACCCACGAAGCCCCGAGTCACGAAACGGTCGCCCATCGGTCCCTCCGTCCATCCCAGCGACGCTGCGGGTCTCGATCCATCTGTAACGCCCGCCCAAGGACCGAAGCGTACCAACCACATGCAGTGAAGGGTGCGACATGCAAGAGCGAGCGATGGGATGCCTCGCTGGGGCTTCATAGGCACCACCATGTGTCAGATGCCCACTCCGAAAACGGAAAGAGTCTGTTGCCCTATCTTGAGCGAGCGAGACGCATCTCGCGGGCCGCTACTTCTCGCGGTTCATAGCCGCGCTCCCGCAACGAGGGCACTCTCGTGCAGGTGGAGCACCTGATCGTCCGCTAGAGCGGCTGATCGAAGGGTGGCGTCCCCGGCAGGATTTGAACCTGCGACCCGCTGCTTAGAAGGCAGCCGCTCTGTCCACTGAGCTACGGGGACGCGGAAGTCGCTCAGGTCAGTGCGTGCCCGGCGCTGGCGAGTCTACGCGACCCGTTGTCCCCGCAACTCCGAACGACGAAGGCCGAAGTCGAGCCGCGGATGGCTAGGCCTGCCTCAGCGGTATTCTGGTGGCGTCCTCAACACGCCAGAAGGAGTCACGTCATGGCAGTCGCTCGTGTCACCGAGATCAGCTCGACCTCTCCCAAGGGCTTCGACGACGCGATCAACCAGGGGATCGCCAGGGCTACGAAGACATTGCGCAATGTCAAGAGCGCCTGGGTGAAGGAACAGCGAGTGGATATTCAGGATGGTCGCGTGATCGAGTACCAGGTGAATCTTCTCGTGACGTTCGTCCTCGACGACTGACGTTCGCGGACGGTCGCTGGACGCAGAACCAGTTGCCCTCCGGGTCGCCGATACGGGCGAGATGACTCGCCAGTCTATTGAGCCACGCTCCGAATCTTGCGGGTGCCAAGATGGCCCTCGATGCGAGATGGCCGTTGCAACGGGGCAGCGCCACGTAAGATCTGCGGGTCGCGTGTTCGCTTAGGCTCCAGCCGCGAACGGCAGCGGTTTGGTCGACGACCACCACGGGGATCGCGGCCGCGCTCTCTACGAGGAGCCCAACCATGCTGACCCTCTTCATCGTCCTGGTGGTCCTCTTCCTCCTGTTCGGCGGTGTCGGATATGGCTTCCGCGATCGCATCGGCGGCTATTACACCGGCGGCACGGGCTTGCTCGGCCTGCTCGTCGTGATCTTCATCATCCTGTATCTCCTGGGCGCAATCCACATCTGACGGAGGCGCTCCGAGCCCGGGCTCCCGGGCCCGCAGGAGCTCCCGGAACCCCGGAACCAGGTGCTATGCTCCGCGGCCCTCGGCCCAGGTGGGCCGCTCGTGCCCAGGAGCCCGATCGACGCATGTCGCTGCCACGGTCCGTCGCGCGGTCGGGCGACACTGCCGCGGCGCCGGTCGAACAGCTCTCGCTCGACCTCCCCGTCGTGCTTCCGAAGATGTCGATCGAGCCCGAGTGGAAGGCCCAGCAACGGCTCTGGGGCCACTCCTTTCACCCTATGGTGTCCTACCTCGCGAGCTTTCCGGCGTCGCTCACCCATGCGTTCATCGCCCGCTACAGTCGGCCCGGTGACGTCGTCCTCGATCCCTTCTCCGGTCGCGGGACGACGCCGTTGCAGGCCGCCGCGGAGGGCCGGATCGGGGCGGGCAACGATCTCAACCCGTTTGCCCACCTCCTGACGGCCGCGAAGGTCGAGCCGGCCTCGCCCGCCGAGGCCCGGACTCGGGCGGCGAGCCTTCGCCTGGCCTGGGCGGCCGATGCCCCAGCGTGGGCGGCGATGGCCGCGGCGATTCAGGCCGACCCGGCGACGGGCGGACCGGAGTCGGTGCCGGCCGAGGTCGCGCTCGCGTTCCATTCGCGGACGTTCGCCCAGGTCCTGTTCGTTCGGGCGTCGCTGCGCCTCGATGACCGCGTCGATCGTTTTCTCGCTGCCGCGATGACCGGCATCCTCCACGGCAAGAGCCGGTCCTACCTCTCGCAGCTCATGCCGAACACGTTCAGCATGGCGCCCCGCTATGTCCGCGATTTCGCCGTGCGGACCGACTTCCAATCGGCCGAGCGGGACGTCTTCGACCTGCTCGAGGCGAAGCTGACCCGGCTCTACCGAAGCCCGCTCCCCCGATCGCCGGGCGTGGCCCTGCTGGGCGACGCTCGCGACGCCGGCCCGCGGATCCGGGCGGCGCTCCGCAAGCGGGGCCTACCGGATCGGGCCCGGCTCGTGGTGACCTCGCCGCCGTATCTGCGCGTCGTGAAGTACGGCTACTACAACTGGCTCCGGACGTGGTTCCTCGGGTTCGACGCCGCGGCGATCGACGCGTCCCTGGACGACGCCCACCACCGGGCCCCGTACCTCGCCTTCATGCGCGACGTGCTCCGGGACTTGCGGCCGACGATGACCGAGGACGGCATCGTGGTTCTCGTGATCGGCGACGTGGCGACCGACCGCGGCCACCGGCTCGACGGTGGGATCGGCCTCGCCGAGCGGGTCTGGGAGTCGGCGGCGGAGCCGGAGGGCTACCGGCTCGCCGGGATCGCGGTCGACGATGTCCACGCCCATCGGAAGATGACCCAGCTCTGGGGCGATGAAGCCGGACGGGCGACCCAGACCGACCGCATTCTCGTGCTCGGGGCCACCGAGTTCGGCCGCCGCCGCGCACTCGCGGCCGCCGCGCTGCCCGTCGACTGGACGTGGCCACCTCGCCTCCGCGGGCTCTGATCGCGCGAGGTCAACCGGGCCGGCGGTCCTTGCTACGATGCGGGCCGTGAAGCAGATGTACCACCCGTCGGACCTCGCGGCGATGGATCCGCTGGTGCTGATGAAGAACCTCGACCACGTCCGGATGACGAGCCGGCGCCTGAGCTACATCCTCCAGCAGCAGGTCTACCTGTACTCGCCGGAGGCAAACGAGCTTCGCGATCGGATCGACCAGTACGTCGAGGCGGAGCGCCAGATCGAGGGCGAGATGGCGCGGCGGAAGATCCGAGCCTAGCTCAGGCGACGGCCGCCGCCGTCGCGATCACAGCGGCTGCACGAGCGCGAGCCCGATCCTGGGCGACGATGTCGGCGACGAAGGCCGCCAGGCGAGGCATCTCGAAGAGCCCGAACCCGACGCCGTGCTCGGCCAGCTCATCAGGCCCCCAGCCACGGAAGAGGCCCCGGCCGGCGACCGCGCACATCTCGTCGTAGAGCTCCGGCCAGCCCACACGGCGTCGGGCAAAGCAGAAGCGGACGAACTCCGCGGCTTCCGCGGAAAGGGCATGCGACGGCGCGGGGCGCACAACCATCGATCCTTCCTCCAAGGCTGGCACTGGGCGTGGCGAAACTGACCGGACCGCGCGGCGGAGCGGGGCCGCGCACTCAGATCGGGCGTCTGTGGTGGCCTTCGGACCCACCCGGGAGGGGTCTCGTCGGTATCCGGCATGGTACGTCCGTGAGGCATTTAGCCGGAAGGGGTGTTCTCCACCTTTTCGTCCACCAACTTATCCACACGCCGCGAGATCCCCAGTCCCGGGGCCTCCGTGAGCCGCCAGCGATGGTCGTCGCCGAGCTCCAAACCGGTAAACGGATCGTCGGCGAGCAGCAGGTTGCCGTCGAGATCGAGCCACTCGGCGAGCGATGCGACGGCGGCGGATGCGGCGATCCCGACCGACGTCTCCTCCATGCAGCCGAGGAACGTCCTGAATCCGAGCTCGCGAGCGCGCGCGAGCATCCGGGCCGCCGGACCCACGCCGCCGCACTTCGCGAGCTTGACGTTGACGCCGGCGACCACGCCCACAAGCCGATCGAGGTCGTCGATCGTGACGCACGATTCGTCCGCGACGATCGGCAACGGCGAGCGCGCCTGGAGATCCCCGAGCCAGTCGAGGCGGTCCGCCGGAAACGGCTGCTCGATGAGCTCGACACCGAGATCGGCAAGCGGCCCCAAGAGGGCGGCCGCGACCTCCGGCGTCCATCCGGTGTTCGCGTCCACGCGGAGGGGACCCGCATAGACCCCCCGAACCGCCCGCAGCGTCGCGAGGTCCGAGGGACCGCCGACCTTGATCTTCAGGGCCGGGAAGGCGCCCGCTCGGCTCGCCCGGCCGGCCACGATCGCCGGCTCATCGAGTCCGATCGTGAAGTCGGTCGGCGGGATGCTCGCGGTGAGGCCGAGCAGCTTGTACACCGACAAGCCCGCGACCTTGCCGGCCAGGTCGTGCAGCGCGATGTCCACCGCGCACTTCGCCGCGCCATTCGATGTCAGCCCGGCCTCGACCCGACGACTTGCGACCTCGGTCCCGGCCGGCGTCGGATCGAAGGCTTCGGCGGCGGCGAGAAGCGTCGGGAAGGCGGCGGCCATCGTCTCGGGCGTGTCACCGTAGTAGTCATCGGGATAGCCCTCGCCGATGCCGACGACCCCCGGGAACCGGGCGTCGCGCAGCTCCACGATCACGGTGGTGATCGAAACGCCGCCGCCCGGCTCGGAGCGAGCGATCACGAACGGATCGCGAAGCGCGAGCCGGAGGACCTCGTGGCGGATCGAGAGGCTCACCGCCCCACGGGTAGCGCCGCGACGGCCGACCGGATCTCAGGCCACAGCCGCTCGCCACCGAATCGGACGGGATCGTCTGCCGGCAGGCCGGTCTCCGAGGCGATCGAGTCGATGACGCGGCGTGCCTCGGCCTCGTCCTCGAAGAGCGATGTGTTCAGCGCCACCGCGACGACCTTCGACGGCGCCACGAGGCCCGCGACGCTCTCGTGCAGCCCGATGAACTCCGGTAGGCGGGCGATCGGAAATGATGCTTCGGGGAGATGGTCGAAGTCGTGCTCGACGAGTCCCGGCTTGTGGACCATCACCATTGCCTGCGGTGTCGCGCCGTGGATGAGACCGAGGGTGACCGAGGAATAAGCCGGGTGGTCGAGCGAGCCCTGACCCTCGACGATGATCCAGTCGCCGCGCTTCTCGGCCTCCTCGATCAGCCACTCGACGGTCCCCTGGACGAAGTCACTGATGACCCGATCGACCGCGACGCCCCAGCCGTCGATCATCATCCCCGTCTGGCCGGTCGGGACGAAGACGGCCGAATCGCCGGCCGCGAGGGCCGCCTTGCGGAGATCCAGCGCGACCGACATCTTCCCGATCGCGCAATCCGTCCCCACCATCAGGATCACGTGCTTGCCGGCCCCGTGGCGTCGGCCGACGGCCGTCTCGTGTCGCTCCGGCGGGCGACGGTAATCCACGATCTGGCTCCCGGCGACGGCGGCAGCGGCCGAGAACTCGGGGTCGTCGCCGAGAAACGTGTGCAGGCCCGAGTGGACGTCGAGGCCGGCACCGATGGCCTCCAGGATTGTCACCCGCCACGCGTCCGGCAGCTTGCCGCCGGTCGGCGCGATGCCAATGAGCAGCGTGTCGGGCCGCTCGGGCATCGCCAACGCTTCCGCGAGGGTCGCGACCGCGGGGATGTCGTGACCCGGCAACCACTCCGACACGTTCCGGCCCGCGATCGACGAGTCGACCAGTGCGACGACCCGGTCCGTGCCGTAGCGGATCACGCCCATCGCCGTCTTGGCATTGTGGAGGCGAAATTGCCCTTCAGTGAGGATCGCGAGGCGGCGCGGTTCAGGTGCTTGGGCCGACGTAGTCACCGTCCGAGTCTACGGTCGGACGTTGGTGGGGACGGTGACGCCGAACGTCGCCGCTTCGCGTTCGAAGATTGGTGGTGCGAAGCGGACAGCAATGGCGTACCCCCGTTAGGCGATGGAATCTCGAGGCCCCCGGCTGTCGCCAGAGGCCTCGATCCTCAGTGAGCTCGTTGCCGATCCTACGGGGTCGGATCCGAGAAGCTGCCGCCGTAGATGTCGGAATTCCCGAACGTGGCGGGACAGTCGATGCCAGGTGCCGGTTTCGCGATCGGAGCGCCGTCCGAGATCGACTGCCTATAGGCATCGATTGCTGGGCAATCCGCGGCATCACGGACATCGTTCCAGACGGCGCTTCCGTAGTCGCGCGTCGCGACCGCGTAGTTGTAGTCACCGAGGAATTCGGCCGTGAGACCGTTCTGGCTGGAGCCGCGCGCGTCACCCGTCGGACCGCGATGGAGATCGCCCCAGGCTCCGATCGAGCCGTTGGCGGCAACATCCGCATGGCGCACGACGCCCTGCATCAACCGCGGTTCGGCCGTGGTCGACTGCCAGACCTGAAGGAAGTTGTCGTAAACGAGGTACGCGTCAGTCCCGTCCGGCGAGATCGCGATCGCCGGGATGTCCGGGCGGTCGGTCGGGGGAGACGCACTCCCGGCGTCGTGCCAGGTGTTGCCTCGCGTGAGCGAGTAACGAACTGACACCCGCTCATTCGGGCCCGGGTTCGTGTCGGTCGGGGTCAGGCCATCCGGTCCGGCGAGGACGATCTCATCGGTGGCATCTGCCCCCGTCGGCGCCCCGTTGGCGATGTCGGCGGTCGGAAAGGTGCTCGTCCGAGCCCCGCCAACGCCGTCGAAGCTGAACCGTCCGGTATTCGGATCGAATTGACCAACGTCGGTCACGCGCATGGCGATCCGAGGTCGGTCGAACGTGGCGCCGCCGTCGAAGGAGCGGCTCATGAAGAAGACTGAGCCGCGGGTATGGATGTCAGTTCCGACCCAGAACACGTAAACCGTTCCGCCACTGTCGGTTCGGACGGCACAACCCTGGCGACCGCCGGTCTGGAACGTGTTCGTTGCGGCACTGATCTGCCGCTGCGTCCAGGTGTCGCCAGCGTCGCTCGATCGAGCCACCATCACGGGCTCCGGGGCGCCACCGCGGCCGTTGCTCCGGAACGCGACGTTACAGATGTAGACGTTCCCGAAGAACGGACTGGTCGCCGCGTTGTCAGCCCAGATCTGCTCTTTGTCGGAGAAGGTGGCCGAGCTCTGGCGGGAGACGAGGACCGGGTCCTTCCATGCGTTCGCGTTACCGGCGGCGGCGGCGGCCGGATCGTCGGTCCGGGAGACCATGACTGCCTCGGCCCCCTTGAACGCCGCCTTGCCAGGGAAGTTGGACGCGAGGTTGGCGTAGTAGAGGCGGGAGCCGTTATCCCACGAGAATTTGCCGTTCGTGCCGCGCCGCGGTCCGAACGCGAGCGCCGGGTCTCCGCCCGAGACCAAGCCGTTCTCGTAGTACTTCGGCAGTGTGCCGATGGGACCGACATGGGCGGTGCAGGCCGCGGGGCCCAGGCAATCGCGAGCGGTCCAGCCCGTGTATGTCGGCTGCGTCCAGCTGGCGCCGCCGTCAAACGAGAAGTAAATCCCGGAAGTGCCGACGCCGGCGGTGAACGGGCAGGTGCTCGGATTCCCGGCTGCGCACGCCTCAACGTCTATCTCCTCGTTGGCCCCGGCTGCCATGACGAGGGGGTGATTGGCGTCCACAGCGACCGCGGGCTCGTTCTGCTTGTTCTGAGCAAATGGGCTCGTGGGACTGCCGACGGTCACGAGGGGGTCGCCACCAGCCGCGGACGCGGGCAACGTAACGGCCACCACGAGAACCGCGGCGAGCACGGCGGATAGACGGACGATGGTCCGATGCAACATGGGCCTCCTCCTGCACGTGTCAGTGTGTTGCGCCGCGCACCGATTTCCTTCGGCGCCCCGCCGTGGCGTCCCGGTGGAACCGACCCTACTTCCGACGTCCAGCGGCGTCAAACCGGAGGCCTAGAGGCGCTCTCGAATCAGGCATCGCCGCCCGACTCGTGATGACGGAACGTGCCGGCGAAGCCCACATCACGCAGATCTTCCAGAAGCTCCAACTGACGGAGTCGCAGGACAAAGACCGTCGCGTGGTCGCGGTGCTCGCCTTTCTCCGCAGCTGAGCAGGCGGGCAGCGGACGGGCCGGGCTGGTGGTCTAGCGAGCCTGACCGGAATCAGCCGGGTCGTGGCGCAGCAACTGCCGGCGATCGTCCCCGAACGAGCAGGGCCACCGACCCCAGCGCCGCGGTGGCGAGAAACGCGAGCCGATTCAGCAGGGCTGCCGCGATTGCCGTATCCGGCGGCAGGCCGAGCTGGACGAAGAGGATCGTGAGGAGGCCTTCCTGGATTCCGATCCCATTCGGCGACAGCGGCACGGCGAGGCTGAGCCGGGCCACCGCCAGCGCCCCGAGCACCTCGAGCGGCCGCCCCGCAGCCAATGGATCGACGGCGGCGACCAGAACCAGCCCGAGCACGAGGCTGGTGGCGTGAAAGATGAGCCCGAGCCCAAAGCCGTCCCGGATGGCGACCCTCAAGCGCCCCACACCGCGGTCCGCACCCCAATCCAGGCCGAGCCTGCCAAGGAACCTCGAGACGAAGGCCGGGCGACGAGCGGGCGACGAGGACAGGACGATGATCGCAAGCGCGACGAGCGTCCCGATCGCGACCAGGGCCACAACGAACCACCCTAGCCCGGGGATCCGCAGCGACAGGGTCCCGACGAGCCCCAGGCACATGATGGCGACGATGCTCGTCAGACGCTGGATCACGACGGGCCGAGCCAGGCGGGCGGCACCAACGCGTCCGGCGACGGCCATCACCCGATAGATGTCGGCGCCGATGTTGGCCGGCGTGATGGTCCCGAACGCCTGCGCGGCGTAGTACAGGCGGATCGTCGTGCGCCAATCGAGACGGACCCCCGCCAGCTCGGTTGTCAGGCGTCGCCAGGACAGGGCGCTGATGATGTGGACCGCGACGAGGCCGAGCATGGCCGGAAGCGCGAGCCTGAGGGTGACCCCGGCGAGTCGGTCGCGGATCGCCGCGAGGTCCAGCCAGGAGAGGAGAACGAGGACGAGGACGAGGCCGATGAGCCAGCGGGCGAGCGTGCGCTGGCGCGGACTCATGCCGCGACCGCCAGGACAGCCCGCAGCCCGGCGATGACAGCGGCTGGCGTGGGCTGGATCGATGTCATCCCGCGGTCGGCGAGCCAGTGGCGGCACTTCTCGGCGTACGCGATCGGCACGATCGGGATCCCGCCTCGCTCCGCGAATAGCAGGCTGTGATAGCGCATGCAAACGGCCGCGCTAAAGGCGTCGAAGAGGCCCAGCAGCTCGGCGGTGTCATCTGGGGGATGCACGATCTGGACCCGCGACCTCATCGCGACGAGACGGTGGGCGAGGATCGCGTCGTTGTGGGTGTCGACAAAGGGGTGCTGGCTCATGGGCAGCACGCAGAAGTCGGCGCCGGGGAGGGCATCGACCGCCGCGACCAGCGCGTCGACGACGTGCGTCGCCAGCTCGAGATCGATGGCAGTAATGCACAGCCCCACGACGGGCCGCCGGCGCGGTTTGAAGCCGGCCGCCTCGAGCCGCCGCAGGCCGGCCTCGCGCCCAGCGGACGCAACGCGGCTGGACAGGTCCCCCGCGACCGTCGCGTGGATCCCAAGGGAGCGGAGGACCGCTCGTGAATCGTCATCGCGCACCACTGTGCAGATCGCCCGGCGGCCGAGCGCGCCGAGCAGCCAGCGGCCTGACGCCGGCATCTCGCGGTCAGCCCCAATCCCGATGATCGAGACCCCCTTGCCGGCCGAGGCCGCGATGATCCCGGCCAAGGGCAGGAGTCGGCCCAGCAACCCCATGTCGCGCCCGAACAGGCCACCACCCCCGATGACCAAGCCACGGTGGCGAAGCATCGCCAACGGCGCGGTGGCGATGCTGATGCTGCGGACACGGTGGATCGCCGCGGTTTCGGCAGGCGCGCGCGAAACGACAGTGACTCCGTCTCGGCCGGTCAGGGTCAAGAGGCCGGCGAGAATCGCTTCGTCGCCCGCGTTCCGGTATCCGTATCCGCCCACGATCATCGTGGGCTTCGGGGGCAGGCCGATCGGAGAGTCCGTCACGGCGTCGCGGGTCGGCCCGAGCCAGCTCGAACCATGACCACGTACGGACCGTCATCGTGGGCGACCCGGAACCCAAGGAGCTCGAGCCGATCGCGGCGGTCCTCGTAGGCCGGATCGCGATGCAGGATCACCGCCCCAACCCCGTAGTCATCGACGACGGCTCTGGGGTCGAGCAGGCGGAGCGAGGCGGAGGCGCCGCCAGCGGTCAGATCGGTGACGGTCACCGACAAGTCACTGCCGGTCGTCGCCAGGAACAGACTGCCCGAATCATTCGCCGTGATGGTCCCGTTCGGCAGGTCAATCCGGAGACGCGGCTCCGTCCGGCCGAACCGGGCGAAGGTCACGATGGCCGACTGGTCGGCCAGCTCCACGTTGAGGATCGCGGTGCCGGATTGCGCCTTGAGCTCGGCCCGCAGCCCACCCAGTGGGAGCTGGCTGGTGGCTCGCAGATGAAGGCCGAACGACGCGGAGCCGGCCGCCAGGTCGACGCCCTCCGAGTAACGGACGGTCTGGCCGGCCCGAACGCCGACCCAGGTCGTCATGGTCGCAACCGAGGCGGAGGTCGCCGCTCGATCAAACCCGGCCGGGGCCAATGCAGGCAGGCTGACCAGGGTATTCCCGTCGCCAGCGAGGACGAGGCTCGAAGCCGGCACGAGCCGCAGCAGATCCACGTACTCGCCGCCGTGGTTGGCCGCGATGAGGAGGGCCCGTGGCTGTTCGAAATCGGCGCTCGGAACGCCGTCGTTCAGAGTCAGGTTGAAGGTTTCGTTGACGAGGCCCGCGTCGCCGCGCAGCAGCGTGCCTGCGGCCAGGCTGCGGTCCCATTCGACCGGCCGGAACGCATATCGGACCTGGCTGGCGAACAGCGCCGAGCGACCCGTCAGGCCCTCGACCCACTTCGCCTCGCGGACCGGTGCGAGGATCGTCTTCCCGGGGATCACGCGGGAGTCTGCCCAGCTCGCGGCGGCCGCGAGCGAGACGTCGTCGGGGAGGCGATAGCCCTGCGCCTGCGTCTGGTAGTTCGCGATGCTGAATGGTGCGAGGACGACGATGGCCAACGCGACGCCCACGAGGCCGTGATCCGCGTTGAGGCGGTGCGCCGATCGACGGCCCACCGCCGACGCCAGCTGGGTCAAGGCAGCAGCCACTACGACGACCAGGGGAATGACGAGCAGCGGCCCGAACCGCGGGTAATCCGTCGAAGCTCCGCCGAGCGCCGACACGGCGAAGGCGCCCCATGATGCCGCGACCCACGCAAGGAGGATGGTCCTGGCGTCCCGAAGCGGCGGCAGGTGGCGCCCGACGATCGGCCGAACCACCCACACGGCCAGGGCAATGAAACCCACGGCTATGATGAGGACGGTCGGGGGATAGGCGATCAGCAGCTCGACGAGCCGATCGGGCCCGCGATACGCGAGGCTCGCCGGGTTCGTCACGTACGTCACGGATGCGGGCGCGACGGCGACGGCCCAGTAGGCGCCGATTACGGCGAATCCGAACAAGAGCGGGATCGCCGATCGCAGGCGCGCCATAACGGCAGCTCGGGTCGGCGGCAGGACACTGATCCCGGCCGCGGCCACGCAGACTGGGAGCGCGATGGTCGCAGTCGGAACGTGCGTCACGCATGTGAGGAACAGTGCGGCGCAGCCCACGGCCCACCAGCGTCGCTGGGTGCGCGGCGACCGAAACGCGCGGATGAAGGCAGCCACCGCGAGCGTCATGAAAACGATAGCTGCGGCCTGAAGGAGGCCGCCGAAGGCGAGGAGGCCGAGGTACTGGTCGGAGACGAGCAGGCCCAGCACGACGGCAACGAGCCCCGTGACCGATCGGCCGTCGATGGCCAGGCCGGCGGCGTACAGGGCGGCACCCATGCCGCCAACGATCAGGAACCCGGTGGCGTGCAGGGCAAGGATCGGGTCGCCGAGCCAGCCGTGGAGCACCGAGATGGCTACGGGCACCATCGGCGGCACGTCGGACAGGTCGCGATAGGCCGGCGTGCTGAGGCCCCCGAAGCCACGGGAAACCATCAGCCACTGGCCATAATCGCCGCTCCCGATCGCGGTCCAGCCAACGAGCAGCGCCACGATCACCGCGACACCCGCTGCGGCGATCAGCGGTATGTCGACCGGCACGTGTGGCGTGGTGTACCCGGCGATCCCGCGGCGGACGAGGGTGAGCGGGCGCGCGATCACCATTCGGTCTCCGCCGCCAGCGATCGTCCATCCGGGGTTGCCGCCTCCGGGCGTGTCGCCCCTGCCTTCACGCGACGCGCGACAACGGCGGAATAGACCCCTTCCATGTCGGCGGCACGGTCTTCCCAGCTACTCGTCGCGGCGGATCGGCGCGCGGCGGCCGCCATGCGACGGAGCCGGGCCGGATCGTCGAGGAGGCCCCGTATGGCGTCGACGAGCGCGTCGACGGTCGGGTCGAACAGGAGCCCGTCCTCGTCGTCACGAACGAGGTCCGGCGCTGCACTGAGCGGACTCCTGGCAACGAGCGGCACGAGGCCGCACGCCTGCGCCTCGACCACGGTGATCCCGTAGCCTTCCCTTGCCGACGGCAGGACGAGCATGCGTGAATCGCTCATCACTCGCGCAATCTCATCATCGGCGACGCGGCCGGCAAAGGTCACCTGTTGGGCCACGCCGAGTTCGACGACGAGCGCGGTCAATCGATCGCGCTCTGGCCCATCGCCGACGATCAAACACTGCAGGCGCGGACGATCACGGGCGAGCCGTGCGACGGCTTGGATCAGAAGATCGACTCGCTTCTCGGAGATCAGCCGTCCGACGAACACGAGGTCACGGCGCCGCGAAGGCGCGGGCACGGCAAGCCGCGCGAGATCGACGCCGTTCGCGACGACCGTGGTGGCTCCGCGGCTCGCCCGAGGACCGCCCATTCGCCGCGACGTGAATTCCGAGACGGCGACCCGATGATCTGCCAGCGGGCGGGCGGTCTGCTCAGCGACGCGTGCGAGCCGGGCGACGATGGGTCGATCTGCGAGATAGGTCTGCCAGTGCGGGCCCCAGTACTCGTGCCAGGTCGCCACGAGCGGCGTGTGGGTTACCCGAGTAGCGAGCCATGCCGAATACACGGGGAGATATGGCGTCGCGGAGATGTCGATGACGTCGACGTCGAGGCGCGCGAGGACGCCCGCCAGCCGAACGGCGAAGGCAACCATCTCCCGGACCGTTCGCAACCCGTCGGCACCGTAGAAGGCGCGGGGCGTGCCGACGCCGTGATAGGTGATGCCATCCCGGACCATCGTCGGCTCGGGGCCCCAGAACCGCCACGTGACGTAGTGCACGTCGTGACGCACCGCGAGCCGCGTGGCGAGTTCATGGAACCGGCGTTCGGCGCCACCCGTGGTGTACGGCACGAGCGCGTCGTAGACGAACGCGATGCGCATTCGTTGTGGGTCCCCGGCCGAGGTCACCAGTACCCCTAGCGGCGGTCGGCGATGGCCATCGCCAGGAAACCAGCCATGCCGATGTTCGCGCCCACGATTATCAGGCTCTGGGCGAGGGCGGCCATCGGCAGGCCCAGCTGGAGCTTCGAACCCGACGCCCAGAGTGTGAACAGCCCGAGGTTCAGCATGATCCCGATGAAGAAGAGGATGCCGGCGAGGGCCAGCACCCGTTCCAGGCTGAACAGGCGCCGGTAGACGCGGACCCAGGTGTCCTCCTTGAGGATGCCGCGATCGACGCCATAGGTCTTCGTGATCGCCCCGAAGACGAGGGCGTTCATCCCGATGGACAGGAAGATCGAGCCCGCGAACACCGACTGCCAGGTCAACGATCCGATCTCGACACCGGCCGGTGCCAGGAATGAGATCGCGGTTACCGCGGCACCCATGCCCACCAGCGCGAGCCCCGGGAGAACGAACAGGAAATTCGGCGCGGAAAGGAGCAGGAAGCGCAGGTGCCGCCAGCCGTCGCGGACGGTGTTGAGCTTGCTCTCCCCGACACGGACGTTGTAGACCGCCGGGACCTCGGTCACGTTGAGGCCCTCTCGGGCCGCGTTGACGATCATCTCCGAGGCGAGCTCCATGCCCCCCGACCGAAGTCGAAGACGGTCGTATGCGCCACGCGTGAACGCCCGGAACCCGCTCTGGCTGTCGGCGATGCGGATGCCAATGAATCGGCGGATCAGGAGATTGATGATCGGGCTGCCGATGTAGCGGTGAGCCCACGGCATCGCGCCGGGCTGGACTCCGCCGGCGAAGCGATTGCCGAGGACGAGGTCGTAGCCGTTCTGGAGCGGCCGGATCAGGTCGTCGAGGCGGCTGAAGTCATAGGTGTCATCGGCGTCACCCATGACGATGATCTCGCCACGCGCCTCCGCGAAGCCGCGCAGGTAGGCGTTGCCGTACCCCCGTCGGCGCTCGCGGATGACCTGGGCTCCGGCCGCGCTCGCAAGCTCAGCCGACCTGTCGGTGGAACCGTTATCGACGACGAGGATCTCACCAGAGACCCCCGAGGTCGACAGCCAGGCCTGGGCCTTGGCGACGCAGATGGCGACGGTCTCCGCCTCGTTCAGGCAGGGCATGACGATCGAAACGCGCGGCGCGAGGGCAGCCGTCATCGGTCCTCCGGTTTCCTCGCGGGGATGGAGAAAGGCGAGGCGGCCTCCGAAGAGGCCGCGGGCGATTACGGGCAGTCGCCGTACTGGTCGGGCAGCACGTCACCGTGCCGCAGGTGGGCAGGCAACGCGTTGGCCGAGATGTTGATCTCATGGAAGCTGCCGTTACCGGTGAGATGACACACGTCAACCTTGTCCTGTGGATGGCCCACGACGGTCGCGGTCGTTGCGGCGACGAGGACCATGGCTGGGACCAGGGCGGTGAACAGCAGGCGTCGGACTCTGGCCATTGGAAGCTCCTCCTCCGAATTGCTTGATGGTCGTCCGAACCTAGCACCGGGTCGGGTCCCCCTGTGTCCCCTACTTTGTGGCCATGACGCGTCCCGGCCACGCTCACGCCGGGTCGTTGGCGGTGTGCTGGCGCACCGAACACCACGTCGGCGTATCAAGGCATTGCGCAGCCGAGCACCCGCCAGCCATGGGCGTCGCCCTGGTTACCGCTTTCCGAAGAGGACCCCCAGGACACCCCGGATCGCGTCCTGCCCCGCCCGTGAGGTCATGACGCGGCCAGCGGTACGAACGCCGGTCTCGACCATCCGATCGCGCTGGTGCGCGGCTGTCGTCGCGGCTCGAGCCTGGCGTCGACGTTCGGCGTCGGCTTCTCGTTGGGCCCGCGCCATCTCCCTCGCCTGCTCGCGAGCCTGGCGCGCGATCTCGCGGTCCAGCTGCGCCGGGGTCATCCCGGTCGTCCGGGCGGGTGCAGAGCCGCCCGGGAGCGTGGCGCCGGCCTGACCTGGTAGTGGCTGACTGGCCGCCTGCGCGGCTGCCTGCGCGGCCACCTGGGCCTGCTGGACCCTGGCGGTGATGATCTCGTGAGCACTCTGCCGATCGACCGTCGCCCCGTACTTCGCGGACAGCGTGCCACTCGCGATCCGCTGCTGGAACGAAGCCGAGTCGAGCGCCGCCATCAGCGAGTCAGGCGGGACGAGCATCGTCGCCGCCAGCGGCGTTGGGACGCCCCTCGGTGACAGGACCGTCACGAGCGCCTCGCCAATCCCGAGCTGCTGGATCGTCTGCTCGACGTCGTAGAACGTCGTGATCGGAAAGGTCCGCACGGTCTTCTTGAGGTTGTCCGCGTCCTGGGGCGTGAATGCCCGCAGGGCGTGCTCGAAGCGGTTCCCGAGCTGGGCCAGGATCGAGGGCGGGATGTCGCTTGGCGTCTGGGTCGCGAAGAACACCCCGACACCCTTCGACCTGATCAGCCGCGCCGTCTGCTCGACCTGCTCGAGAAGCGCCTCGGATGCGTGGTCGAACAACAGGTGGGCCTCGTCGAAGAAGAAGGCGAGCTTCGGCTTCGGGAGGTCGCCCGCCTCCGGCAGGGCGTGGTACAGCTGGGCGAGCAGCCAGAGCATGAACGTGCTGAAGAGACGCGGCTGGGTCATCACGTCGGACAGCTCGAGGATCGAAACGACGCCCGTGCCGTCCGGTGCGAGCCGGAGGAGATCGTTGACGTCGAACTCGGGCTCCCCGAAGAAGACGTCCGCGCCTTCCTGCTCCATGGTCACGATCGACCGCCCGATCACCCCGAGGGAGGCCGGGCTGATCCCGCCGTACTCGGCCAGGGCGGCCTTGCCGTCGTCGCCACCGAGGTACGCCAGCGTGGTCCGAAGGTCCGCCAGGTCGAGCAGCGGCAGCTGGTTGTCGTCGCAGTATTTGAAGACCAGCGACAGGATGGAGGTCTGGGTGTCGTTCAGGTCGAGGACCTTGCCGAGGAGCAGGGGGCCGAACGAGTGGACCGTCGCTCGAACCTGGGGCCCGAGCTTGCCCGACAACGACAGGAACTCCACGGGATGTCCCGAGGGCTCGAACGTCCAGCCGAGAGCATCCAGGCGGCCCTGCAGCTTTGGGTTCGTGGCGTCGCCCGGCGCCGCC
>JBBQTO010000027.1:0-20600 GCA_038234575.1 Candidatus Limnocylindrales bacterium | reverse complement strand
CCCGCCGTTAGGGCTTTCGTAACGTAGGTCTTGCCCGAAGGGGCCGCCAGGGAACGAGGAGCCGAGATCACATCAAGGTTCCGCGGGCCAGGGTCGGTCGCTTCGGGCGCTTCTGTACCCGGTCGCGATGGCATCCTGATGCCATCCCCGGGGCGCCCGGCGGGACGCGACCGGCATCCCGGTGTCGGTACTCCCGTCGGGTCGCAGAAGTCGCGGGCCCCGGGCCGTCGACCCCTGGACGTTTCCCCTGGTGGCCCGCGCCTCGGGCATCCTTGACGGATGGACCCGACGACACCCATTTTTCCCGCCGACCAGCCCGCACGATTGAACGCTCTCGAGGCCGCCGTTCGGCGCCGATCCGACCTCGTCCCGGAGATCGGGATCGTGCTGGGCTCGGGGTTGGGAGGCCTCGCCGCGGAGCTCGACGACGCGATCGCCATCCCGTTTCAGGATCTGCCCGGCTGGCCGGCGGCGACGGCTCCCGGACACGAGGGGCGCCTGCTCCTCGGCCGTCTCGAGGGCCGTCCGGTTGTCCTGCTCCAGGGCCGGCTCCATCTCTACGAGGGCAATGCGCCGGGCCTCGTCGTGCAGCCGGTACTCCTCTTCCGGCGCCTCGGTGCCCGGGCCGTGCTGCTGACGAACGCCGCCGGAGGGCTCGACCCGTCGTTCGGACCGGGAACGCTCATGCTCGTCACGGACCACGTGAACCTGACCGGCGCGAACCCGCTGCTCGGGCCGAACGCCGACTCGATCGGGCCGCGGTTTCCTGATCTCACCGACGCCTGGTCACCTCGCCTTCGAGCGCAGCTGGCAACCGCCGCCGCGGCACAGCGCGTCGAGGTCGCCCAGGGCATCTACGTTGGGCTCACGGGTCCGTCGTACGAGACGCCGGCCGAGGTCCGTCTCTACGCCGGGCTCGGCGGCCACGCGATCGGAATGTCGACGGTCCTCGAGTGCATCGGCGCGCGCTGGGCCGGCCTCGAGGTGTGCGGGATCTCCCTCGTCACGAACGCCGGCGCGGGCTACAGCGGCGAGCCGCTTACCCACGAGGAGGTGCTCGCCGCCGGCGTCGAGGCAGGCCCGAGGATGATCCGCCTCGTTCGGCGCTTCGTCCGCGACCTCGATCTCGCGAGCTAGCCGCAGAGGGAGTGGCTAGGTGACTGGCAGCGCCCGGCCGGCGGCGCGGGCCGTCTTCGCCTTGTCGGCCCACGCTTCGAGGACCTGATCCTTGTGCGGCCGGATCGGGCAGTGGCCGTCGCGGTTGCCCATCTCGTCGCAGTAGCCGAGCGGCACGCACTTCGGGGCGAGGAACGAGCCGAGGAACGGCGACACCGAGAAGATCTCGTGGCGGATCAACTGGAAGAGCCGCCGGATCTCCCACTGGGCCATCGTGCAGAGCCGGAGCCCTGACATGTGGATGAGGGCCCGGAGGTTCGTGGTCATCACGAGGTTCGTCCGGGTCGCGTTCGGGAAAACGAAGCGCGCGTCCTCGCCCGGGATGCCCGCCGCGACGAGCTCGCCGTACAGCTCCATCGAGCCCGCGACCTGGTCCTCGTAGCGCTCGCGCAGGGCCTCGTCATCGAGCTCCGCGATCGTCGTGGGCTCCATCGTCGCGGCCTTCTTGTATGTGACATAGCGCTGGCTCTGCTGGTCGAACGCCACGCCCGCGCGGTGGCGCACGAGCTGGTGCGACAGGGTCCGGGAGACGCCGCTGATCCCAAAGGTGAAGACGATGTGCTCGATCGTGCTGCCGTGGCCGGACTCGATGACTCCGCTGATCAGCCGCTGCATCTTGGCCTGGTCGATTTCGCCGTCGACCGCGCGCCGGAAGATCTCCTCGGGCGTGAGCTCCGAGTAGCACGTCCGGCAGGCCGTGTAGATGAGCGGGACGTAGTACTGCTCGACGATCTCCTTCGAGGGGAAAAGGAGCGTGGCCTGCATCCCGAGGTCGCGCCGACCGGGGTTCTTGGGGATGCCTTTCGACGGCGTCGGGGAGGTCTGGAGGGCCATTCGCGGAGTCTAGGCGCTCGTTCGCGTGGCTGCCCCGCGCGGCCCGCCCCGCGAAGGTCGTTCAGGCGGCCAGCGCCTCGACCTGCGACGCCGCGTCCGCGGCCCGGAACCACCGCCAATAGAGCCCGGACGCGATCGAGTAGAGGACGATGATCGTGGCGAAGTTGACCGTGTAACCCAGGTCGAACCCGAGGATCGCCTGGACCGCCGAGTAGTACAGGCCCGCGATCACCCAGCCGACCGACCACAGCAGCGACATTGCAGCCGCGAGCGTGGCCCGTTCGCGACGCGAGACCTGGTCCATCGCGAAGGCGTTGAAGATCGGATTGCCCGCGTTCATGAGCGAGTTCCGGACCGCCATCGCCGCAATCACCGTCCAGAGCAGCGGGCTGAACCCGAGGACGAAGAGGAACGGGATGCTGGCGCCCTGGACGATGACCACCGAGCGAAGCCGTCCGAAACGGCGCGCCAGGGTCGGCTGGAAGAGGATCGCGAGCATCGTGCCAATGCTCGTGATCGCGAAGACGCCGTTGAGCGCGGCGAGATCGAGCCCGAACTTCGCCTGGACGAAGAGGTTCAGGAACGGGATGACCTGGCCCGCCCCCAGCGAGATCAGGAATCCCGGCAGGAGGAGGCGACCAACCATGCGGCGATCGATGATCGTGATCCCGAAGCGGCCGGCGGACCATCCGCGCGCCTGAGGGCGGGGGAACGGCGCCGGCTCTCCCGTCTCGAGGATCCTGGCGCGACGGAGGCGCGATGGCCGGTCGTCGCCGAGTCGGAGGATGACCACCAAGCCGGCGACGAGCAGGATCGCCATGAAGGCGAGGATGACGCGGTAGGTGTCGGGGCCGCCGGGCGCAAATCCCAACCGATCGGCGATCGCGCCCGCGACGACGCCACCGAGCGCGGCGGCGATGACGTTCGTGAGGCTGTTCAGCGCGAACTGGGCCGCGAAGAGCTCGCTCCGATGCTCTGGCTGCGAGTGCTCGGTCATATATGGCGTCGACACGACCTGGATCGCCTGCGAGCCGGCGCCGTACAGCGCGGCGAGGGCCACGATCGCGAGCGGGTGGGCGGTCAGGATCAGGCCCACCACCGCGACGGCCCCGGCCGCCGCGCCTGCAGCCATCACCAGGCGGCGCCCGATCCGATCGGACCACGAGGAGGCCGGAAACGCCGCCAGCGCCCCGGCGAGCGAGACGACCGTGGCGACGATCCCGATCCTCGATGCGCCGAACCCGAGCGCCGACAGGTAGAGGTTGAAGTCGATCCACCAGAGGCTCGTGGCGGCTCCGCCGACCAGCGTGACGACCAGGAAGCGGCGTGCATCCGGCTCGAATCCCCGGAACCGTCCCAACCAGGGCGCCCGGCGCTGCAGCGGTGCGCTCACGTCGAAGCGGCCGGCTCCTCCTCGTGGGAGCCGAGCTCGGAGACAGGGACGTCGAGGGCGTAGGCCACGGCCTCTTCCAGCGACATCGCCGCGCCCTCCCTGGCAAAGTGCTCGAGGTCCTCCTTGGACAACGCGTCGCGGAGAGGTGGCGCCTGCGTGCCCTCGAACCAGCCTTCATTCAGGGTGGCCAAGCCCGCCCCGGTGGCGTCGACGAGGTTGTGTGCCGCGCCCCAGATCCGCGCGGCTCGGGGCGCGTCACCGTCCACGAGCGCCTGCGACGAGAGATCGCCGAGGACGAGGGTCACGCCCGACGCATCACTGGCACCGTGGAAGTGGCGGAGGGCGTGTCGCATGCTCGACCGGGCTGCCTCGGCGTCGCCTGCCCGGAGCAGGGCGCCACCGAGCATATGGAGCGACCAGCCCTCCATCGTCCGATCGCCGACGAGCCGGAAGAGCTCGAGCGATCGCCGGAACTCCTCGACGCCGCTGCCAGGCTCATTTGCGAAGAATGCGGCGTTGCCGATTCCCCAGAGGACGTTCGCCTCGCCACGGCCGTCCCCGAGGTCGCGGTAGATCGCGAGAGCCTCCTCGAGGGCCCGGGCGCCCTTGCCGTCGGGATCGAGATCCTCCCGCCCTCCGTGCGGATCGTCGGGCACCGCGAAGATGAACGCGTAGTTATAGAGCGCGTTCGCGAGCTCCGAGTGGTCGCCGATCTCGCGCCACAGCTCGACAGCGGCGGTGTAGGTCGGGCCCATCGCGGCGAGGTCTCCCTGCCACCACTGCACCCCACCGAGGGCTTCCAGAAGCCTCGCTCGTAGGATCGGATTCGTTGTCGACCAGGGCGCCGCTGCCATGGCTTCGAGCCGCCGCCGCGCCTCATAGAGGTGGCCGCGCTTCTGCCAGAACCGCCACACCGCGAAGCCGAGCCGGATTGCGGTGTTGCCGTCACCCGCCACGGTCGCCCGATCCAGGACGGCGCGGATGTTGTCGTGCTCGGCCTCGAGCCGCTCGAGCAGTCCGCGCTGGTCGCTGCCGCCGAGCTCCGGTGCCAATCGCTCGGTGAAGGCCAGGAACCAGGCGCTGTGGCGAGCCGCCAGCTCGTCGGTCTCGCCGCGAGCCGCGAGCCGCTCCGCCGCGAATTCGCGGATCGTCTCCAGGATCTCGAAGCGGGGCTCGCGATCGCGTTCGAGCGCCCGGATGAGGCTCTGGTCGGCGAGCGACAGCAGCGCGTCGTCGACCTCGACGCCCAGCTCCGACGCGGGCCCGCAGATCGCCTCGGCGGCCTCCAGATCGATGCCGCCGGTGAACACGCTGAGCCGGTCCAGGAGCAGCCGACTACCCTCGTCCAGGATGTCGTAGCTCCACGCGATCGCGCCGCGCAGTGTCTGCTGCCGCTCGGGCAGGTCGCGCGATCCGGCCGCCAGCAGCGTCAGCTGCTTCTCCAATCGGGCGAGGATCGCATCGGGCGGCAGGAGCTTCACCCGGGCCGCGGCAAGTTCGATCGCCAGTGGCATGCCGTGGAGGCGGGCGCAGATCGCCGCGACCGCCGGGGCGTTCTCGTTCGTGACCTGGAAGCCGGGTTTGACCGCGCCGGCTCGGGCGATGAAGAGGCGGACGGCCTCATAGGTCGTGAGGGCCGCGAGGTCGATCGTGCGTTCCGAGACGGGGAGCTGGGCCAGCTCGAGCGCTGACAGCTGGCTCCGGTCCGGTGGCGTCGGCAGGCCGGGGACCGGGTACTCCTGCTCCCCGGAGACCCGCAACGGCGCCCGCGACGTGGCGAGGACTGATAGTCCGGGCGCGGCCCGGAGCAGGTCCGCGATGATCGGTCCCGCATCGAGGACCTGCTCGAAGTTGTCCAGGACGAACAGGACGCGCTTGCCCTGGAGCCAGTCGCGGAGGGTCTCGTCGATGGTCCGCCGGGCGGCCTCGACGATCCCGATCGCCGAGGCGAGTCGGGAGGCCACCAGGCTCGGGTCCCGAACCGTCTCGAGGGCCACGAAGAAGATCCCGTCCGGATAGCTCTCCGCGGCCTCCGCCGCGACCTGCAGCGAGAGCCGGGTCTTGCCGGTCCCCCCGGGACCCGTGAGCGTCACGAGTCGGTTCGCGGCGAGGAGGGCGCCGGCTTCGGCGAGCTCCCGCTCCCGCCCGACGAACGAGGTGAGCTGCGTCGGCAGGTTGTTTGGCCGGGCATCGATCGAGCGCAGCGGCGGAAACTCCGTGCCCAGGCCGTCGGCCGCGACCTGCAGCAGCGCCTGCGGCTCGCCGAGGTCCTTCAGCCGGTGGTTGCCCAGGGGCCGCAACGCGATTCCGGCCATGGGCGCGGCTTCGACCAGGCTCCGGACGGTATCGGAGACGACGATCTGGCCGCCGTGGGCCGCCGCGCTGATCCGGGCGGCACGGTTGATTGCCAGGCCCACCAGGCTGCCACCGACGAGGCTCGCCTCGCCCGCGTGGAGGCCCATCCGGACGTGGACATCCGTGCCGGGCGGCTCCCAGGCCTCGTTGGCGAGAGAACGCTGCGCCTCGATCGCGGCCGCCAGCGCGTCGGCGGCGCTCGGAAAGACGACGAAGAACGAGTCGCCCTCGGTGCCCTGCTCGATGCCCCCATGGCCGGCGAACACCGACCGAAGCAGGGTCCGGTGGCGTTCCAGGATCGAGCCGTAGGCCGCGGTCCCCAGCTCCTGCTCGAGCCGCGTGGAGCCCTCGATGTCGGTGAACAGGAAGGTCAGCGTCCCCGACGCTGGCTCGATCGGCGCCGGGCCGCGGGCCGCCATCAGTGGCGTGCCGACTCGGTCACCTCGCGGAGGCGCATCGCAACCCCGCGCAGGATCGCCAGGGTCAGGGCAGGCTGCTCGAGCATGACCGCGTCGAAGTCCCACGATGCCAGGGCGAGGCAGGTCGTCGCCACCTCGGCCGCGACGAGCGCATTTCGCGGCATCCGGTCGAGAACGGACAGCTCCCCGAAGAACTCGCCCTCGCCGAGCGTCGCCACGACCGTGCCGTCGCGGACGACGCGCACCCGACCGGAGATCACGACGAAGAACCCCGTGCCGATCTCGCCCTGCCGGGCGATCACGTGGCCAGCCGGAAAATCCACTTGGGTCGCGCGTTCGGCGAGCGCTGCCAGGCCCCGCTTGTCGATGCCCCGAAAGAGGGGACAGCCCGCCAAGAGCTCGGCGCGCCGATCGCGGGTCAGGGCAGTTCGGTCCTCCACGGGCGGATCGTACCGCGGGGCCCCATGCACCGCGCCGACGATGCACAATCGGGGTCACCAGCCACCCCGGCTACGGAGGATCCAGATGGCCACGCGCGAAGAGATCGCGGATGCGATTGCCGGCATGGCGATCTTCGCCGACCTGGCGCGACCGCAGCTCCTCGGCGTCGCCAGCCGCTTCGAGGAAGCGTTCTTCGCGAAGGACGCCCGGGTGCTCCGCCAGGGGCTGAAAGGCTCGGGCTTCTACGTGATCATGGATGGCGAGGCCGACGTCATCGCCGACGGCCAGAAGCGGGCCACGCTCGCCCGCGGCGACTTCTTCGGCGAGGTGAGCGTGCTGCTGGGCGAGCCGCCAATCGCCGACATCGTCGCGACGCGACCACTGCGCTGCATCGTCCTCGGGGGCCCGGACGTCGAGGGCTTCCTCGTGGACCACCCGAGGGTCATGTACCGGATGCTCCAGGCGAGCGCCCGCCGGCTGCGCAACGCCAACCGCCGGGACTGACCGATGGTCGAGCCCGAGCGTCCGTTCCCGCCGGGGGAGTACCCGGTCGTCGTGGTGGGGTCCGGCCCCGGCGGCCTGCAGGTCAGCTACTTCCTGTCCCGCCTCGGGATCGATCACGCAACCATCTCGGCAGATCCCTCGCCCGGCGGCATGTTCCGGCGCTGGCCGTTCTTCCAGCGCCTGCTCTCCTGGACCAAGCCGTACGCGCCGGCCGAGCGCCAGAGCCGGGCGTTCCAGCGCTGGGACTGGAACAGCCTCCTCGCGCTCGAGCCGGAGCTGCGCGGCCTCCAGGCCGAGTTCATGGATGGCTCATCGGACTTCCCGTCGCGGCCCGAGATGGAGGCGAACCTGGGCGCCTTCGCGCAGCGTGCCGGGGTCGCGGTCCGCTACGGCTGCCGCTGGGAGCGGACGCGGCGCGAGGAATCCGCGGACGGCGACCGCTTCATCGTTGAGACGAGCGATGGGGAGTACCGGGCCCGCTTCGTGATCCTCGCCGTCGGCGTCGCCGAGCCACACAGCCCGTCGACGCCGGGGATCGAGCTATCGGTCCACTACGCCGACACCCGCGACGCGCCGTCGTACGCCGGGAAGCGGCTATTCATCCTCGGCAAGCAGAACTCGGGCTTCGAGCTCGCGTCGGGCCTGCTCCAATGGGCGAGCCGGATCAGCCTGTCCTCGCCGTCGCCGGCCAAGACCTCGATCGAGACTCGGTCGCTCGTCGGCGTCCGAGCTCGCTACGTGCAGCCATTCGAGGACTCGGCCCTCGGCGGCGGTGTCGACATCCTGTCCGCGAGCATCAAATCGATCAGCCAGGGGACGACGGGCCTCCGGGTGAACCTTGAACGCAGCGACAACGCGATGCCGATGAGCATGGAGGCCGATGAGGTGATTGCCGCGACGGGCTTCACCTGTCCGTTGCGTGACCTGCCCGCGCTCGGCGTCGCCACGTTCGGCCAGGCGAAGCTGCCGGCGCAGACGGAGTACTGGGAGAGCGCCACCGTGCCCGGCATCCACTTCGCCGGGACGATCACCCAGGGGGCCGCGGGCCTGAAGAAGCATGGCATCCCGGCCAACTCGGGCGCCCTGCATGGCTACCGCTACAACGCCCGCGTCCTCGCGAATCACCTCGCGGCCGAGCATTTCGGCGTCGTCCACGAGCGGCTCCCGATCCGACCCGCGGACCTCCGCGATCATCTCCTCGCCGAGGCAACGCGAGCGCCGGAGCTCTGGCACCAGAAGGCCTACCTCGCGAGCGTCGTCTCGATCGATCCGACGAACGGCATCCTGAACGAGGGCATCGTGCCGCTCACGAACTTCCTCGATGCCGGCGGGTCGGACGCGGTCGCGATGACCATCGAGGCCGATGGCACCTCGATCTACCCGGTCGTGTACGTCCGCCAGGGCAATACCCAGGAGGAGCACGTCCTTGAGCCCGACCCCCTCAACGACTTCGAGGGCGTGACCTACCGGCGTGAGCTCGGCGCCCTGTTGGACCGGGTGGTCCCGGGGGCGTCGGCCGCCTGACGCCGCGGCCGGTTGTCGTCGGCCGTGGTTCTCAGCCCGAAGGCGCTCAGCCCGCTGCGAGCGCTGGGTCGTCGTCTTCGAGGTCCTCGAACTCGTCGCCCTCGACCAGCTCGACCGAGACGTCGTCCTCCGGCAGGGTCACGAAGCGATAGATGAGCCAGCCGAGGATCGCTCCGGCGAAGGGCGCCGTGAGGTAGACCCACAGGTGCTTGTAGTTGCCCGAGACGATCGCCGGCGCGAGCGACCGGACGGGATTCACGGACGCCCCGCTCAACGGGATCCCGACGAAGTGGATCATGACGAGGGTCAGCGGGATCACGAGGACCGCGAGCGCCGGCTCCTTGTTGGTGATCGTCAGGATCACCGCCACGAACACGGTCGTGAGGATCAGCTCGAAGATGAAGGCATCGATGTCCGAGACGGCGAACCCGGTCGGGTCCGACGCCCCTGGGACCGCCGGCTGGTTGAGCGTCGCCGTGACCGCGTCCTTGCTGACGAGCAGCAGGATCATGAGCGACGCGGCCAGCGCGCCGATGATCTGGACCGCCACGTAGGCGATTGCGGACATCCAGTCAACGCGCCGGTCGATCCATGCCGCCAGCGTGACCGCCGGGTTGAAGTAGGCGCCCGAGATATGCCCGAACAGGGCCACGCCCGCCATCAGCGCGAGGCCGAACCCGAAGGGGACTGTCAGCAGGGGCGGGAGGCCCTGGAGCTGTGCGGCCGTGATCGACAGCGAGCCGAGGCCGACGAGGATGAAGGTGCCGAGTCCTTCGGCGACGAGGGCGCGGACGTTCATCGTGCCTCCCTAGGGTCGAGCACGCACGGCGCGCGGGCTCGCCGCGGGAAGAATAACCCGCGCCGCGCGCCGTTACCCGGGTTCGCGCCTTGCCGCCCGGGCAGCCCGATGGCCGCCCGGCGAGTGGTCAGGCCGCGACGGGAATGGCGATGCGCTCGTCGTCGGCGAGCTCGATGACGATGCCGCAGGACTCGCAGCGGATCTCATCCTCGAGCGCCTCGACGCGAACGATGGCGTCGCAACAGGGGAGCTGGATCTCGGTCATGGGCCGTAGGTTCGGGTGACATCGTGCCAGCTCGTCTGTCACGATGACGGCCATGCCTCGCCTTTCGCTCGACGCGCCGGCGATCGAGGTCACCGATCTCCGCAAGCGCTACAGGACGGTTGAGGCGCTCGCCGGGCTGACGATGACCGTCGGCCGCGGGGAGGTCTTCGGGTTCCTCGGCCCGAACGGGGCCGGCAAGACAACCACCGTGAAGCTCCTACTCGGCCTCGCCCTGCCGACCGGCGGCTCCGGCAAGGTCCTCGACGCTCCGCTGGGCGACCTCGCGACCCGCCGCAGGATCGGCTACCTGCCCGAGCTCTTCCGCTATCAACCGTGGCTCAAGGCCCGCGAGGTGCTGAATCTGCACGCCGACCTGATGGGCCTGCCGAAGGCGCAGCGCGGTCGCGCCCTCGATGACGTCCTCGAGCTCGTAGGCCTCTCCGACCGCGCCGGCGACCTCGTCGGGCGGTTCTCGAAGGGGATGCAGCAGCGGCTGGGTCTCGGTGTCGCGCTCCTGGGCGAACCGGCCCTCGTGATCCTCGATGAGCCCACCTCGGCCCTCGATCCGCTCGGCCGGATCGACGTTCGCACGATCATTCGCACGGCCGCCGCCCGTGGCGCAGCGGTCTTCCTGAACTCGCACCTGCTCAGCGAGGTCGAGCAGGTCTGCGATCGCGTCGGGATCATCGACCATGGCCGTGTCGTCGCCAGCGGGTCGCTCGACGATGTGCTCGGTCAATCGGAGACCCAGGTCCGCGTCACGGGTCTCAAGGACTCGGACCTCGCCGCGATCGAGTCGTTCGGCCCGCCGACCCTCGAAGGCGACCGGCTCTCAGTCCGGCCGATGGACGCTGCCCGAACCCACGAGCTCGTGGCCCTCCTCGTCCGGATGGGCGCCCAGGTCCACGACGTCCGCTCCGGTCGCGGCTCGCTCGAGCAGCGTTTCCTCGAGCTCGTCGCCCGCGACCGGCCGCCGGAAGGCACCCCGTCCGCGGCTCGCCTCCGATGATCACGATCGCCCGACTCACGATCGGCGAGGCGGCCCGCAAGAAGATCCTGTGGGTCCTGATCATCCTCGCCCTGGTCGCCGTTGCCCTAACCGCCTGGGGCGTGAGCCTGCTCGTCAGCCAGGCCCGCGACTCGGGCGTCGACGAGCTGAACCTCAAGCTCGGCGTGTCGCAGGTGCTGATCTTTATCGCCTTCCAGTTCGGATTCGTGCTCGCGATGACGGCGGCCTTCCTCGGCGCCCCGGCGATCGCGAACGATCTCGAATCCGGCGTCGCCCAGGCCATGCTCGCTCGACCGCTGCGACGATCCTCGTACCTGCTCGGGCGCTGGCTCGGGCTGTCGCTGGTGGTCGTCGGCTACACGGCCGCGGCCGCGTTCCTGGCGATCGCCGCCGTGTCATTCGTGTCGGGCTATCTACCGCCGAACCCGATCATTCCCGTCGCGTACCTCGCCGGTCAGGCACTGATCCTGCTGACCTTGACCGTCGTGCTGTCCGTCCGCCTGCCACCCATCGCCGGGGGAGCGATCGCGGTCGTCGCGTGGGGCATGGCGTGGCTGGCCGGCGTTCTGGGTCACGTCGGGCTCGCACTCGGCACGAACGGCCTCGTTGGTGTGAGCGACCTCGGGCGGGTGATCCTGCCGACCGACACGATGTGGCAGGGCGTGATCTTCGGCCTGGAACCGTCGATCGTGATCTCGACGATCGGCCAGCAACAGCTTGCCCAGGGCAACCCGTTCTTCGCGATCGAGGGGCCGAGCCCGGCCTTCGTCGTGTGGGCGGTTGCCTGGGTCGTGCTCGCGCTCGCGCTGGCGATCATCCTGCTACGGCGCCGCGAGCTGTAGCGCGACTCGCTTAGAACCCGCACTCCGAAGCGCCGGGCCGCATGCCGAGGTCAGGCGCGGTAGCGGAAGCAGCCCGGCAGGTGGTCGTCCACCAGGCCGACGCTCTGCATGAACGAGTAGACGATCGTCGAGCCCACGAAGCGCATGCCGCGTCGCTTCAGGTCGGAAGAGAGGCCGTCCGAGCCCGGCGTCGTGGCCGGGATGCTCCCGCCAACGGCCGTCCCCGCAAGACGTGCGGCCGGACCCGGCACCTTCGATCGCAGGTAGGCATCGAACGACCCGAACTCCGCAGCAAGGGCCTGAACAATCCGAGCGTTCTCGATGGTTGCCCCGATCTTGGCCCGATTGCGAACGATTCCGGCGTCGGTCATCAGGCGGCCCCGGTCGTCGTCATCGAAGGCCGCCACCGTCGCCGGGTCGAAGCCCCGGAACGCAGCCCGGAACGCCTCGCGCTTGTTCAGGATCGTCTGCCAGGACAGCCCGGCCTGGAACGACTCGAGGGCCAGCCGCTCGAACAGCTCCGTGTCGTCGCTGACGGGGACGCCCCATTCCTCATCGTGGTACGCAAGCATCCTCGGATCCGGGCGAGTCGAGCCGGAATCGCCGGCCCACCAGCAGCGGCTTCGGTCGTCGGTCACGTAGTCTGCCGTCATGAACCCGACGATATACCTCGGCCACGGCGCCAGTGGCGACGCCTCGAGCATGAAGCCGTTCGTCGACGGCCTTCGAGCCCGCGGGTTTGCCGCGGCGGCTGTTGACCTGCCGAAGCGCAAGGCCGAGGACGTCGTGGTCGTGTGGCGAGCGGCCGTCCCCGACGGTCCGGGCATCGTCGTCGGTGGTCACTCGTTCGGTGGGCGCGTGGCGAGCCTCGCGGCCGCGGAGCCGGACACGACCTACGAGGCCCTCGTGCTGTTCAGCTACCCGCTGCATCCGCCGGGCAAGCCCGAGAACACCGCCGCTCGGATCGCCCACTGGCCGAACATCCGCTGCCCGGTGCTCCTCCTGTCAGGCGAGGCCGATCCGTTCGCCCGGATCGAGCTTCTGCGCGAGGCCGTGAATCTGCTGCCCGACGCGCGCCTCGTGACGTGGCCGGGCGTCGGCCACGGCGTGAAGCGGGTCCTCGACGACGCGCTCGACCGCGTTGCGGCGTTCCTCAGCGAGCCGCGATGACCTCGATCTCGACCCGGTAGTTCGCGGCGAGACGGGTGACCCCGACGGTCGCCCGCGTCGGCGGTTCGGTCGGAAAATACTGGCGGTAGACCGTGTTCATCTGGGCGAACTCGTCAAAGTCGACGAGGTACACCGTGGCCTTGACGACGTCCGCAAAACCGAGCCCGGCGGAGGCGAGGAGCTCGCCCACGTTGTCGAGCATCTGGCGCGTCTCGGCCTCGATGCCGCCCCCGACTGCCCCGGGCGTTCCCTTCCTGGATCCGACCTGGCCGGCGACGAACACGAGGCCGTTCGCCTCGACGACCTGGCTGAACGGCAGTGGATCGGGTCCGGTGGCGGGCCCTGCGAGAACCTGTTTCGGCATCGGTGCCTCCGGTGATCGGTCGGGGTGCTAATCGGTCCAGGCGATCCGCCAGACCCGCCACAGCGCGGCGGGATCCGATAGCGGATCGCCGTGGACGAGGAAGAAATCGGCGGGGCCGCCCTCGTGGATCGCCCCCGCCTCGGTATTCGAGAGGAGCTCGCCGCCACGCCACGTGGCCGAGGCCAGCGCCTCCCATGGCTCGAGCCCGGCCATCGTGAGCGACTCCACTTCCCAGGCGAGCTGATTCGCCCGCAGGGAGCCGCCCCCGAAGTCCGTGCCGGTGGCGATGCGGACACCCGCCCGATGCGCGAGGAGCACGCTGGCCATGGCCTTCTCGAGACGCGTCGACAGCCGCCCGTCGCGCTGCCCGTCGACGAACCGTGCCAGCGTGGTCGTCGCCGCGAACGTCTGCCACGACCGGAACACCGACAGCGTCGAGACGAGGAACGTGCCACGGCGGGCCATCTCCACGCTGACATCAGTGTCGAGCTCGTCGCCGTGCTCGATCGAGTCGACGCCGCCGTGCACGCCCGCCGTGACCCCCGCGAGCCCGGTCGCGTGGGCCGTCACCTTCGCGCCACGCGCGTGGGCCATCTCCGTTACCCGGCCGACCTCCGAGGCCGTCCACGGCGAGACGTCGTCGTCGGGACCGTCGAGGTAGAGCTTCAGGAAGTCGGCCCCGTCGTCGAGCTGGCCGACCGCGTTCGCGAGGAGCTCGTCGGCATTGCTCGCCGTGACCGTGTGCGCCGCCGGCGGCAACGTCCCGGCGGCGTCGAGCCAGGTCCCGGCCGCCACGACGTACGGCCGGTCCGTTCGACCCCGCCAACGATCCCGCACGCCCAGGGCCAGCGCCCGGGTCCGGCCGTCGTTTGGGTCCTCCAACCGCGGGGACCCGACGTCGCGCGCCCAGCGAACGCCGGACTGGGTCTGCAGCGCGCCATTGTGATCGGCCACTCGAAGGAGCGCGTCGGGCGGATCGTCGATCCGATCGATCCAGTGGGCGCCGCCGGGCAGCGTCACGTGGCTGTGGCTGTCGACCATGCCGGGGACGATCGTCGCGCCGGACCCGTCGACCACCTCGCAGCCCGCCCCGAGATCGCCCTCGTCACCCGCGTCGCGGATCCATGAGATACGCCCGTCCGCGACGAGGATGCTCACGCCGATCCGGAGGCGGTCCGAGCGAGCATCCGCGAGGGCGGCATCGCGATAGAGGACTCGAGCCACGGCAGCGCCTCCTCAGCTGATCTTGACCACCCGGTAGCTCACGGCGCCGCGCGGCGTCCTGACCTGGACCTCATCGCCGACGCTCGCCCCGACGAGGGCCGCGCCGACGGGCGAAGACGTGCTGATCCTGCCCGCTGCGGGATCGGCCTCGGTCGTGCCCACGATCGAATAGGTGAGCTCGTCGCCGTCGTGCTCGACGATCACGACCGAGCCGAGGGTGACCCGGTTGCTCAGGCTCTCATCCATGATGACCGCGAAGCGGAGGCGATCCTCGAGGAGGCGGACGCGGCCCTCGAGGAAGGACTGCTCCTCGCGCGCGGCCTGATAGTCGGAGTTCTCCTTGAGGTCGCCGAGCTCGCGCGCTGACTTGATCCGGGCGACGACCTCGGGACGTTGCAGCCGGGTGAGGTCGTCGAGCTCCGTCTTCATCCGCTCCATCGCGTCCGCGGTCACCGGGATCGGGTCGCGCTTGGGCTCGTAGCGTTTCGGGGCAGCCGCGGCACGCGGCCGCGGTGTGGCGGTGGGTCTCGCCTTCGAAGCCGCGCCGCGACGAGAGGTGGTCGCCGGTGCGACCCCGATCCGGCGGACCGTGCCGGTGCCCTTGGTCTCGCTGGAGGTTCCGTCTGCGGCACCCGGCGGTAGCTGCGTGACTCGCCGCGGTGGCGCGGGCGCCACGATCTCTTCGGGGATTAGCGATGCGGTGATCCCATGCGGCTGGCGCTCGCCGGTTGGCCGGCGCGTGTTCGCCCATGGCAGCAGCAGCGAGCCCTTGGGCCGAGCCTCGAGGACGCCGCTGTGGCGTGCCGCGAAGGCGTCGAAGATCGCGTCGATCGCTTCCTCGGTCGCTTTCGTGGACGCCCACCAGACGCGCAGGCTTTCGAGGCCGCGGAGCGCCTGGAGCCAGTTGCCGTCGGCGTGCGGCCGTCGATCGCCGAGGACGTGGCTCGTCAGGCTCCCGATCCGTGCGCCGAGGGACGCCGCGCTCGCGCCCACGTACAGGACCGTGGCGTCCGTCAGCCAGAACGCCGCCAGCCGGGCCGCGAGGGCCTTGGACGTGGGCTCGGCGCCATCGAGCCTGAGCGCCGGCACGCGCTCGAGCCACTTGCCAACCTTCGTGAGCTCGGTGGGCGCCGTGGCGAGCGGGAGGGCAAGCTCAACGAGGTAGATGCCGGGACCCCGAGCCGGTGCGGGCTTCCCCCAGCGAACTGGCCCATCGGCCATGAGGCCGACATCCCGAATCAGGTCCGCGGCGCGGGCTTCGGTCATGCCCGCGACGTTGGCGTCAACGGCTGCGAACGCCGGAGCCGGAACGACTGCGGGCTGGGGTCGCTCGCCGATTCGGCTGATGATGGGTTCGCGGCCTGGCAAGCTCGGGCGGTCCGCCGCGCAATGGTTGGACCTCGGCGTTGCGATCCGGCTCGAAGCCCGGCTCGACCGTCCACGGGATCGCATGCTTGAGCAGGCGCTGGACGCCGCGAAGGAGGTCCGCCTCGTCGATCGATACGAGGCTGATGGCATCGCCGCTCGCGCCCGCGCGACCCGTCCGGCCGATCCGGTGGATGTAGTCCTGCGGCTGCCACGGCAGCTCGAAGTTCACGACGTGGGGCAGATCCTCGATATCCAGGCCGCGGGCCGCGACGTCGGTCGCGACCAACACGCGGGTGTCGCCCGTCTTGAAGCCGTCGAGTGCCCGAGTCCGCTCCGGCTGAGAGCGGTCGGAGTGGATCGCGACGGCTTCGAGGCCGCGCCGGTCGAGATAGCTCGCCAGCCGCGTCGCCCCGATCTTGGTCCGAGTGAAGACGAGGACCTGACGCCAGTCCTGGCTCGCGATGAGGTGGGCGAGGAGGGCCTCCTTGCGATCCCGGTCGACCGGATAGACCAGCTGGCGGACGGCCTCGGCAGCCTGGTTCCGGGCCGCGACCTCGACGGTCTCGGGGTCATGGAGCAGCGAGGCCGAGAGTCGTCGGATGTCGTCCGAGAACGTTGCCGAGAAGAGCAGCGTCTGGCGCTTCTTCGGGACGAGATCGATGATCTTGCGGATGTCCGGGAGGAAGCCCATGTCGAGCATCCGGTCCGCCTCGTCCAGCACGAGGATCTCGACCTGCGACAGGGAGACGGACTTCTGGCCGATGTGGTCCAAGAGGCGGCCGGGCGTTGCGGCGAGGATTTCGACGCCGGCCCGAAGGGCGCGGGTCTGGGGATCCATGGGGATGCCGCCGAAGACGACGGCGGCGCGGAGCGGCACGGTCCGGCCGTAGGTCCGGACGAATTCGTCGCACTGCATCGCGAGCTCGCGCGTGGGCACGAGGATCAGCACGCGCACGGGATGGCGCGCTGGCGAGAAGCTCGTGTTGGCGTGATGCCGGAGCCGGTCGAGGATCGGCAGGATGAAGGCCGCGGTCTTGCCGGTTCCGGTCTGGGCTGCGGCGAGGAGATCGCGGCCTGCGAGGACGAGCGGGATGGCTGCTGCCTGGACGGGGGTGGGCTGTTCGTAGCCCTCCTCGGCGGTCATCCGCACGAGGTCGGCCGAAAGGCCGAGTGATTCGAAGGTCAAGAACTCTCCCAGAAGCCGCGCCGGCGCCGCCAAGAGGCGGCTGCGTTCGGAACGACGGCGTCCCGAGCATACCCCATCGCAGCCCGAGCCGGATCGGCGCAGGTCGGGAGAAGCGGGGCGGGCCGTCGCACCGTTCGGTAAGCCGCGTTCTTCACTTTATGACGATTAGTATTGACAAAGTGAACGCCCGTATGGCATAACTGGTCCACATACAGAAGGATCCCAACCACATGCCACATGATGTGATCTCTACCTGCCCCGTCTGCTCCGGTGAGCTTGCCGTCACCCGGCTGCATTGCCGAGCGTGCGGCACGACGCTGGAGGGCGACTTCAGCGTTGGCCGCTTCGGCCGCCTCAGCCGCGAGCAGCTCGCCCTCCTCGAGAGCTTCCTCCGCTCACGCGGCAACCTCAGGGACATGGAGCGTGAGCTTGGGATCTCCTATCCCACCGTCCGTTCGCGGGTCGAGGCGCTCGTCAGGGCACTCGGCTTTCGCGAAGGCGACGAGGACGCGGCGGCGACCGAAGGCGATGCGGGTACGGAGCCCGCGACGGTGACCCGACAGGACGTCCTGGAGCGCCTGGCCCGACATGAGATCGGTGCCGAGGACGCTGCCGTGATGATCCGCAACCTGGGAAGGACGAATCGATGACTGCCGGCACGAATGCTGCATCCCAGCTCCAGCACCCCATCGGCGCCAAGGGACGGTTCGTCCTTCGCCTGCCGTCGGGGAGCGTGACGATCCAGGGCACCGACGGCGACGTGGTCCGCGTCCGCGACACCACCGGCCGGACACTCGCAGACGCGTTCGAGATCGCCACAGGCGACGGCTCCCTCGAGCTTGCCGCCCGCCATCGCGTCGGATTCTCGATCGCCATCGGCAACCTCGGCTTCGGCGATCACTCGCCGGAGCTCGCCGTCGAGCTGCCCCGCGGCGCCGAGGTCAGCGTCGACACGGCCAGCGCCGACGTGCTCACTCGCGGCCTCCTCGGGTTCAAGCGTTTCCACACGGCCTCGGGCGACCTGACCCTCGACGCAACTGCGGGCGAGCTCGAGATCGAAGCCGTCTCCGGGGATACACGGATCGAAGCGGACGGCGCCCTCCAGGTTCGCGCCCGGTCGATCTCCGGCGACTTCCGGCTCCGCGGGCCGAAGCTGGGCCGGTTCGAGATGAGCACGACCTCGGGTGACATCCAGGTCGACGCCGAGATGGCCGGCAGCGGCCCATACGCGATCAAGTCAATCAGCGGCGATGTCCGCCTCGTCGCCAGGGCTGGCATCCAGATCGAGGCTCAGACGATCACCGGCGACCTTTCGAGCGCCGTCGCGCACCGGACGGAGACCCAGCCCGGCAAGAAGCTCCTCATCGTCGGGCGCCCCGTGGCGACGCTGACGTTCAAGTCGGTCTCGGGCGACCTCGAGATCGTCGAGCCCCGCGAGCAGGTGGCGACGGATCGATCCGCCACGCCTGCGGCACCGTCCAAATCGATCTCGGTCGACGCGCCGGCGGCGCCCACTCCGCCGGCGCCGCCGACCCCACTAGCCGCACCGGACCCATCGGAAGCAGCTCGAATGCAGATCCTGCAGGCGCTCGAGCGCGGCCAGCTGAGCGTCGAAGACGCGAGCCGGCAGCTGTCCGCGCTCGAGGAGGGCTGAGATGGCCGACGCACTCGATCGGGTCCTCAAACTCGTCGCCGAGGGCCGGCTGACGGCCGCCGAGGCGGCCCCGATCCTCGATGCCCTGTCCGCCAAGGGCGGGACGGGCTCGAAGGGATCGGCGGACGACGCCTCCTTCGACAACCCGGCGGATGCGTCGAACGGCGAGAGCCGCCCGGCCCGCTTCGCCCGGATCCAGGTCATCGAAGGCGGCCGCCGGGCGGTCGACCTGCGGGTCCCGATCAGCCTTGGAAAGCTCGCCCTCGCGCGAGTGCCGGGCCTCTCGGGACCACAGCTCAACGACGTTCAGAGCGCAATCGAGTCGGGCAGTCGGGGACCGATCCTCGACATCCAGGACTCGGACGGCGACGGCGTCCGGATCGTTCTCGAATAACCGACGAACCGACCAACCAACCAACCAACCGAAGGGAGACCACGATGTACCAGGCCACCACAGACGTCGACTATCGAATCAGCGAGCTCTACCAGGTCGCGGCCGACCTGCGAGCCGCCCGGGCCAGCCACCCGGAGACCAGCCATCGCCCGAATCGGATCCGGGTAGCGATCGGCCGGGCGTTCCTCGGCGTGGGCTTCGCCCTCGTCATGGGCTCCGGGCAGCGGAGCGTCCCGACCGCATGAAGCGGCGCGCTCGATCCCGAAGACATCGCAAGACCCGCGCTCACGAGAGCGCGGGTCTTTTGCATTCCCGGTCGAATGGCGATCCGGGCCGGCCCCCCGACCGCTCCCCGGATCACCCCGATCTGCCCGCCCGCATCTCGCTGCTGATGTTGCCCGCACGGGGCACGGTCGCGAGGTTGTTCGCGCCACGAGAGCGGTCCGCCGTGCTCGCCAGATCCGGGACCGTCGCGGTCCCGTCTCTGCGTCCGGACTCAGGAGCCGGGGAGCGGTGTCGACCCGTCATGTCGAGGACAACCTCCAGGCCCTGAATCTACGCCTTTCATGCAACCGCGCCGGTGACAGAGGCCGATTGCCGAGACCATTGCGGGCGATACCATCTCGGGATGGCCGCTTCGCCTTCATCCAGGCCTGCGCTCCTGCCCTTCACCGGCAATCCCGAGGCCGACCGGCTGCTCGAGACCGATCCGCTCGCACTCCTCATCGGCTTCGCCCTCGACCAGCAGGTGACGGTCCAGAAGGCCTTCTCCGGCCCGTGGGAGCTGCGTTCGCGGCTGGGCCACCTCGACGCCCAGCGGATTGCCGAGACCGACCCCGCGGAGCTGGACCGGGTCTTCCGAGAGCGGCCCGCGCTCCATCGCTTTCCGGGCTCGATGGCGACCAAGGTCGCTGCCCTTGCCGCGACGATCGCCGAGCGGTACGACGGTGACGCGAGCCGGATCTGGCGCGATGCGAAGGACGGTCGCGACCTCCAGGCCAGGTTGCTCGCATTGCCGGGTATCGGCGAGATGAAGGCCCGGACGCTGACGGCGATCCTCGGCAAGCGCCTCGGCATCCAGCTGCCCGGCCTCGACGAAGTCATGCCGGCGTACCCGACGCTCGGCGACGTCGACTCGCCCGAGGCGCTGGCTCGGTACCAGGCCGGCAAGCGAGCCCACAAAGCCGAGCTCCGCGCCCAGGGCAAGCGGACCTGAAGCCCGCCGACCTTACCGGCGCCTCGAACCGCGAGAAGCGGTTCCAGGCCTACCTCGCGGAGATCGGCGCCAATCCCGGCGTCGTGGGCCTCGTGCTCACGGGCTCGAGGGGTCGAGACGCATTCGTCCGAGACACGTCCGACTGGGATGTTCGTCTGGTGGTCGAGGATGAGGCCTACGGGGATGTCGCCGGCGTCCTCGCCACCCCGCACGGCTCGCCGATCGAGGTCGTCGTGTACTCGCTGGCCGCTTTCGAGCGGGTCGGCGAGCCCGGCACGGAGACGGCGTGGGATCGCTACAGCTATGCCCATGCCCAGGTTCTCGTCGACAAGCTCGACGGCCGGATCGGCGAGATCGTCGCCGCCAAGACCGTCCTACCCGAGGGCGTCGGGCCGGGGCTCGCGGCCTTCGAGCTCGACGGCTACGTGAATTCGTACTACCGCTTCCTGAAGAACACGCGGGT
>JBBQTO010000026.1:0-21228 GCA_038234575.1 Candidatus Limnocylindrales bacterium | reverse complement strand
CCCGCCTCCGAGGCCGGCGGCAACGGGGATGCGTTTCTCCAGCCGCGCCGAGAGGGGCGGCGCGTCAACGGCGGGCCCGAGCGATTCACGAGCCAGCTGGCGCGCCTCCCCGATGGCCCGGAGGACGAGGTTGTCGCCGAGCGGGCCGGTGTCCGGGCCGCTGACGTGCAGGGAATCCTCGGAGCCCGCGGTGGGGGCGAGGGTCAGGATGTCGGCCAGGCCCAGGGGAACCATCACGGAATGGAGCACGTGGAAGCCGTCCGGCCGGCGGCCGAGCACAGCAAGGGTCAGGTTCAACTTCGCGGGCGCGAGCCGCACGATCGGGGCGAGCCGGCCTGTCACGGCAGCCGGTGGCTCACGCGAGCTCCCCGCTGCTGCCGCGGTCCCGCATCACCGGGAGCGCGTCCAGGAGTCGCTGCCAATCGACGACCGAGAGTGTCTGGGGGCGCCGATCGCCGGCGATTCCTGCTGCCGTCAGGGCCGCGTCAACTCGCTGCTGATCGAACGGGAGCTGGCGGCCGAGGACGTTGCGGAGCATCTTCCGGCGCTCCCGGAAGCCCGCCTGGACGAGCCGCCAGAGGTCGTCCTCGCGTGCGTCGAGCGGACGCGTGGGATCGTGCGGCTCTAGCACGACAACGGCCGACGCGACCTTTGGCGGCGGCTCGAACGACTCGGCACGGACACGGATCGCGATCCGCACCGCGGCGTGGAACTGGACGAACACCGAGAGGTAGCTCATCTGCCCCGGCGCCGCGGCGATCCGCTCCGCGACCTCCGCCTGGAGCATCAGGATCAGGCGGGCCGGCCGCGGCGCGACGCCCAGGAGGCGGTGCAGGATCGGGCTCGTGATGTGATACGGGAGATTGGCGACGACCTCGTACGGCGCGGGGACCAGCGTCGACAGCTCCTGGTCGAGCGCGTCGCCCTCGATCAGGGTGAGCCCGCCGGGCGTCAGGGCCCGACCTGGGGTGCCGGCCGCGTCGGCCAGGCCCAGGGACGTTTCGAACCGCTCCCGAAGATAGCCCACCAGATTCCGGTCGAGCTCGACGGCGGTGACGGCGGCGCCGGCGTCGAGGAGCCCGCCAGTCAGGATCCCGAGACCGGGTCCGATCTCCAGGATGCGGCTCTCCGCCCCGGGATTCGCCAGCTCGAGGATCCCCTCGAGGACGTCAGGATCGGCGAGGAAATTCTGCGACCGGGCCTGGCTGGCATGGACTCCCGCCCTTCGAAGCGTTCGGCGGACCTCGAGGGCATCCAGCCGCGGCGCGGCACCCGTCATCGGATCGCGAGCGGCAGGGACGGTCGCGCTTCGAGGTCGCTGCCGCTCCGCTCCCCCGCCGCGAACCGCCGGGCACCGGCCGCGCCGATCATCGCGCCGTTGTCGGTACACAGCGCGGGCCGCGGCACGACGAACGGGATGCCCAGGGCCTCTGCCTGGGCGGCGAGGCGAGCGCGCAGCGGCCCGTTTGCGGCGACACCACCGCCGAGCACGATCGAGCGGGCGGTGGTCGAGCGCGCGGCCCGGATCGTTTTCGTCACGAGGACATCCACGACCGCCTCCTGGAAGCCCCAGGCAAGATCCGCCACCCGACCTTCCGGGAGTGGGGCGTCCGGCTCATCCGCGAGGCCTTCGTCGGCGCGTGACGCGGCGACCGTGCGCCGCGCCGCCGTCTTGAGGCCGGAGAAGCTGAAGTCATAGGTGTCCCCGAGCCAGGCCCGCGGGAATGGGATGTCGCGATGGGTCGCCTGCTCGGCCGCGCGCTGGATGGCCGGGCCGCCTGGGTACGGAAGGCCGAGTAGCCGGCCGACCTTGTCGAAGGCCTCCCCGGCGGCGTCGTCGATCGTCTGGCCAAGGAGTCGGTAGGTGAGGTGGTCCCGCATCTCGACGAGAAAGGTATGGCCGCCCGAAACGACGAGCGCCACGAGCGGGAAGGTCGGCTCCTGCGCATCCGGCCCCTCGAGCCACGCCGCGTAGATGTGGCCCTCGAGGTGGTTCACGCCGACGAGCGGCTTGCGACGGACCCACGCCAGCGTCTTGGCGACGCTGATGCCGACGAGCAGGGATCCCGCGAGGCCGGGGCCGTGGGTGACGGCAACGGCGTCGACATCGGACCAGGCCACGCCGGCATCGCGCCACGCCGCATCGAGGACAGGCAGGATCCAGCGCAGGTGCGCTCGGGCCGCGACCTCGGGGACGATCCCGCCCGTCGGCGCATGGAGCGCGACCTGGCTCGCCACGACATTGGCTCGGATTCGGCGACCGTCCTCGACGAGCGCGATCCCGGTCTCGTCGCACGACGACTCGATCGCAAGGATCAGGCTGCTCGTCACGGGCCCCGTTCCGCAGTCGCCGGAACCCCGACGACGAACGGCTCCCCATCGAGCCCGGCTCGGAGCCCCGCCAGCCGCTCGCGCATCGACGGACTTTCGAGCGCATCCGTGGTCATGATGAGGGCGTCCTCGCCGTTGTCCGTGTAGTAGCGCGGCCGCAGCCCGACGGGCCGGAAGCCGTACTTCTCGTAGAGCCGGCGCGCGCCAACGTTGGAGAGGCGGACCTCGAGCGTGGCCTCGCGGGCGCCACGAGCCATCGCCACGTCCAGCAGCGCGACGAGCAGTCGCTCCCCGACCGTTCGCCGGCGCCAGGCGGGATCGACGGCGAACGTCGTCACGTGTGCCTCGTCGACCATGAGCCACAGCCCCGCGAACCCGATGACCACCTCGTCGAGGCGAGCGACGACGTACGTCGCCAGGCGGTTCGTCTGGAGCTCGTTGCGGTAGGCGTCGTCCGGCCACGGCGGAAAAAAGCTCGCCCGCTCGATGGCGTGGACGGCCGGCAGGTCGGCGAGCCCCATCGGCTCGATGCGCAGGGCTACGGGCGGTCGTGCGACCACGACACTCCCTTGCCCACGTCCAGCCCCGCGGCGGCGCCGCGCGGCAGCATCACGTACTCGGGGACGAGCGTCGCCGGGTCGTCCGAGCCGGCGGATAGCCGTACCAGGCCCAGCCGAAGCAGCGACGCCGGCAGCCCCGCGAGCGCCATCGCGCCGCGTTCGAGCTCGGCCCTGGTTGCCCGGCCCGGGAGATCGATAGCAATGGCGAGCTCGGGGACGGCCCCGTCGCCGGCTCGGTCGACGGAACGGTCGACGGCCAGGTCTGAGCCGCTTTCAGCGCTCGCGTTCGCTGCGGGGCCACCCGGCACGAGATGCGGCCGCTCGCCCGGCCGGATTTCCACCCGATCGTGCGGCCCGGCTGGAAGCCGCAGCACCACGCCATCGCCCGCGATCCCGGCGGCGGCGACCGCGGCCAGCAAGGCGGCTCCCGTCGAGATACCGGCGATCGGGATGCCGAGCTCGTGGGCGAGCGTCTTTGCGGTCGCAAGCCCCACGCGCAACCCCGTAAACGCGCCCGGCCCCGTGCCGACCACGACACCGCGGAGCGCGGGCAGGTCCAGGCCGGCGTCAGCGATGAGCGCGTCGATCGTGATCAGGAGCCGCTCCCCGTGGCGATGCTCCGCAGGCACGGCCCGGCTGGTGATTGGCTCGCCGGCCTCCGTGCCGGCGGCGACGACGACCTGGCTCGTCGCGGTGTCGATCGCGAGGAGCCACGGCCTGTCACGGCCGGCGTCGCGCGCGGTCACGGCGTCGCTACCCGGAGGTAGCGCTCGAGCCCCTGGCCGACGGCCTGGAGCGAGATCGATCGCCGGTCGCTGCCTGCGCCCTCGATCCGGACGTCCAGCCGCGGCGACGGGACGATAGGTTCGAGCCGGTCGGGCCACTCGATCAAGGTGACGCCGGCCGCCTGGCGCTCGTCGAGCAAGCCGCCGGCCACGACATCGGCCGGCCCGGCGAGCCGGTAGAGGTCGATGTGGAAGAGGGGCAGTCGGCCGGCGTACTCGGACATGAGCACGAAGCTCGGGGAGCTGATCGTCGCCTGGATCCCGAGGCCGACCCCAAATCCCTTCGCGAAGACAGTCTTGCCAGCCCCGAGCTCGCCCCACAGGCAGACGAGGTCGCCGGGCTCCGCGACAGCAGCCAGGCGGGAGGCCAGGGCCATCGTCGATTCGGGCGTATCCGTCTCGATTCGAAGCTCGGCGGGGGCAGGGGTCACCATCCGGCCGAGCGTACCCGAAGGTTGCCGCGGTCGGGTCCCGGCGTCGTGCCACCGGGACCGCCGTCGCGACTCAGGCGAAGCGCTCGAGGTCCCCGAGTGGCACCGCGATTGGCGGCCGATCGCCGAAGCGCACGAAGCCGGCCTCGAGGCTCACGCCTGCCGGAAAGTGGCGCGGCCCGGCGAGCCCCACCCAGGTGCCCTCGGCGCCGGCGAGCGGGCCTGAACGCACCCGGACAAGGTCCGCGGCCGGGAGCGGCAGCTCGAGGTCGAGATCGTCGAGAACGAGGCATGGCGGGTCGCCCACGATCGCGACCGTCCGGCCTTCGAGCGCCTCGAGGATCGCCATGACCGGCGACGCGATCGGGCGGCGGGCCGCCCCGTCGAGGACGAGGATGCCGAACGGGTGCACGCCGTGGACGCCGGCACGCCCGCGCCGCTCCGACGCCAGGAAGTCGCGCCGCTCCTTGACACCGAGCGCCGCGACGATCACGCCCCGGACCCCGACGGCACGAGCCCGGGTCAGCGCCTCCGCATCGATTCGGGCGCCGGCGACGAGGATCGTGCCGGCAGCACTCACGTCGACCTGCGGGGCGCGAAGCTCACCATCGGGTCCGGTCGCGATCTCGAGCCGGCCGGAGGTCGGCCCGGCGAGGACCTCCTTACCGAGGATTCCCTTGGCCGGTGATCGGAGCCGGATCCCGATGCCATCGCGAACCTCGCGAACGATCCCCGGGAATGGCGCGTCGAGCGGCTCTATGGCATCGGCCGTCGCGATCCGCCAGCGACCACCGATCCGGAACAGGAGCTCGCCGCCGGGCTCCGGCACGCCGCCGCGGCCGCGATGGTGGGCCGATGGCACCCAGGTATCGCCGGGGCCGATGGCTGCCCCACGCGGCGGCCCAGCGACAACCGCCGTCCGCGGCTCCCGCAGCCGCTCGGCCAGGGGCCCGCCACGCACGACCGCCTGACCGATCTCCACGAGGGCGCGATCGCCCGGCCGGAGGGGAAAGAACGCGTCGATCGGACCGGCAACGAGCGGCCGCCGCACGACCAGCGCGAGCCCATCGAGCGTCGCCGGGGCATCCGCCATCGCGGTGGTCGCGCCTCGGTCGCTCATCGAGCGTCCGCCGGCCACACGAGCTCACCCCATGCCGCGAGCGCCGCGCGGCGGCGGTCGCGCCGCTCCGGCAACCGAAGTGGCACGTCCCGCAGGTCGACGAGGACGCCGGCACTGCCGCCGGACACGGGCACCGAGAGGCGCTTCGCCCGGCGACCGACGCGGATGGCGTCTCGGAACTCGAGGGTCGCGAGCGCGCGATCGCCCGCTGGAAGATCGAGGAACGCGAGATCGCCGGGAAGGAGCTCGTGCTTCGTCGGGGCCCCGTCGCCGGTCAGCGCGATCTCGCCGAACGGTGCCGTCCGCCGCCGCAGCGCCGGCATCCCGCCGACGATGATCACCGTTCCAAGCGGCGCCAGAAGGTCGTCGGCGAGGTCCATCACGAACGGCCGGCGCTCGTCGGGATCCTCGATCGTCCCGAGGGGACCGAGCAGCCGGGCGTGGTCGACGGCGATCTGGGTCGCGCCCATCCGTCGCACCACGTCCGCGATAGCCAGGGCGATCGCTGGGCCGGGCGCAAGCGAGAAGGCCCCGCCGGCGGCGATCGTGAGGTCCGGGGACGGCATGGCGCTGAGCTCCGGGGTCAGCGCCACGAGGTGAGCCAGCGCCGCCCGTGTCGCAGCGAGGCGAAGGCGCGCGCCGTCGCCCGACGCGTCGGCCCACGGCTGCGCGCGGAGGTCGCGGAGCCGGTCGCCCATCCGATGGCGGTCGAGGCTGCCGGTCGTCCACGCCAGGACTGCGTCGACGCTTCCCTGCTCCGGGTCCGGCGCGATGAGGCCGGCCCGCGCGGTCCGGACGGCGACGACGGCCGGGCCCTGGTCCGCGACGCCGGGTGAGGCCACGGCGCGAAGTCCGCCCTCCAGGCCGATTTCCAGCAGCTCCACTCGGCGCCCGAGCACGTCGGCCAGGGTGAGGGCGGTCCGAACGGCGGTGTGGCGGGTGTCAGCGCTGCGTGGCAGGAGGCCTTCGAGAATCTCGCGCAACGCCTCATCCGGGCCGGCGCGCATGCGCAGAGGCGGACCATGGATGATCCGGTCCGCACGATTGCCGATGGCGTCGCCGATGCCTTCCACCCACGCCGCCCGCGAGGTGATCGGCCCGGCTAGGATCACGGTCAGCTCGGGCCGGCGGATGGCCACTGCGGCGACGAGCGCGGCGAGGTCGTCGAGGGCGCTCCGCTCATCCGGGCCGGGCGGCTCGCTGGCCCCAAGAAGGACCGCGCTGACATCGGCCCGCAGCGCGAGCTCGGTCATCTCGCGTGGGTCATGCGTCTCCGGCGAGGCCGCGTTGACCCGCCACGGCGTCCGGGCGGCCACGGCCTCCACGAGACCGACGGCGCGCCGGGAAGCGCCGAGGACGGCCAGGGTCTGCGGCCGCTCGCTCCGCGTTTCCAGCCGCGGCAGGTCCTCGATGGCTTCGGCGCGCAGGCCGACGGCTTCCGCCAGCTCGGGATCCGCGGCGGCGATCCGTCCGATGAGGACGGCGGCGAGATCGTCGGGATCGGCAGGCGATGGGCCTGCGAGGGAGCCGAGAAGGCGCCAGCGCCCGGTTGGCCGTCCGAGAATCGCGATCGCGGTCGTCGCGAAGCCGGCGTCGACGGCGAGCACGGCTCGGGGAATGGTCACCGTGCCCATCCTACCGAGTCGCGGCCATCAAGCGTCCCAGGCCGTCTCCTCGGAGATCTCCTCGAGGCGCTCGATCAGCAGCTCGATGCCATCCTCGTCGGCGAGGAGCGCCGAGGCGCTCGCCATCCCGCCGCCGAAGAGGCCGTTGAGGACGGGATCGAAGAACAGCATCGCGTTCGCACCCAGCGGCCGATAGGGTCGGGATGCGTGGAGGAAGTGGACGGCCGAAGCCGTGAGGCCGCGCAGCTGGATCTCGCGAGCGACCTGCTCGACGAGCTCGTCGCGCTGATCGTCGGCCATCTCGTCCGCCAGATCTGGGAGGTCGGTCACGATCGCGTCGACCTCGTGCGTGGATCCAAGTCGGAGACCAGCGTCCGGATCCCCTGCGGCCCGGATCCGGCATGGTACACCCGGGGTAGTCGCGCGGCCATGGTGGTGACCACCTCCCAGGAGTTCGTGCCGCGCGCCGCCGCGAGATCCGCTGCCGAGATCTCGGCAGCTCCCTGCCGGCCCAGAAGAACGAACTCGTCTGCGGTCGAGACCGGCTCGCCCTCGACGTCGGTCACGTCGACCATGACCGCGTCCATGGCGACGTTGCCGACGATCGGGATCCGGCTCGTGCGGACGAGCGCCCACGCGCGGTTCGACAGCGCCCGTGACCAGCCGTCGCCGTAGCCGAGAGGCAGGGTGGCGATCCGGCTGGGCCGGGCCGTCACGAACGACGGCCCATACCCGATTCCCCACCCCGACGGCAGGTCCCGAACGCGCACCGGCCGGGCGTGCAGCGACATGACCGACCGCAGGCCGGCGGCGCCCGCTTGACGAGCAATCTGCGGGTCGGCCAGGAGCTCCTCGGGAACCAGGCCGTAGATCGCCAGTCCAGGCCGAACGCCGTCGAGGGCCGCCACCCCACCGATCAGGATCCCGCTCGACGCTGCGACATGGCGAGGGAGCTCATGACCCGCCGATCGGAGGGCCGCCGTCGCCTCCTCGAATCGCGCCAGCTGCCCGCGGGTTCGTTCGGCATCCTCCGCGGCCTGCAGATGGGTCCATGCAGAGATAAGCCGCACGCCTGGGGTTGCCTGGATCCGAGCCGCTGCCGCAGTGAGCTCCGTCGCCATGAACCCGCCCCGACCGAGGCCCGTCTCGACCTCGAGGTGGATCTCCAGGGGTTCCGAAGGCGAGGGCGGCGCGGCGGTCAGGAGCTCCTCCAGCAGCCTGGTGTCGCCCGCCGTTACGGCGACGCCGAGCTCGGCTGCCGCGGCGGCCTGCCATGGCGGGATCGGATAGAGGATCAGGATCGCGGCCCGGACACCGGAGTCGCGGAGCTGTGCGGCCTCGTCGAGCGTCGCGACGCAGAAGCCCCCAGCGCCGGCGGCTTCGAGTGCCGCGGCTACCTCCTCTGCGCCGTGGCCGTACGCGTTGGCCTTCACGACGGGATAGACGGGGACGCCGCCAGCCAGCTCGGTCAGGATGGCGAAGTTCGCCGCGAGGGCGTCGAGATCGATCTCCAGCCACGCCGTCCGCGGCAACGCCGGGAGACCGGCGGCGAGGAGCCGAGACTCGATCGATGTGGCGGGCGGGCCGGTCAGGCCCCGGCTCCCGGCTCGCGCGGACCGAACCCGAGTCGCTTCTCCGAGCTCGCCCGCTCGGCAATTGCCGCGAGCCGCTTACGAACCACGGGGATCACGTCGGGCAGGTCCGACGCCAGGAGCCCGGCATCGCCAAGCCGCTCCCGGACGAGGTCACCGGCCATGCCGTGGAGATACACGCCGAGGCGCGCCGCCGGTCCGGCCGCCATGCCCTGCGCGAGCAGGCCACCGATCACCCCCGCGAGGACATCGCCCGTGCCGCCAGTCGCCAGCGCCGGGTTCTCGAACGCCACCATGGCGGACGTGCCGTCAGGCTCGGCGATCACGGTCCAGGCGCCCTTGAGCACGACGACCTGTTTCCAGCGAACGGCGGCATCGACGGCCGCCGCGGCCCGCGCCTTGTCGTCGGCGACGAGATCGCCATCGGCGTCGGGGTCCAGCCCGACCCCGGCCCGCAGTCGGGCGAACTCACCCGGGTGGGGCGTGAGCACGCACGCCCGCGCAACGCCGGTCCACCACTCGCCGAGCGTGGCCATCGAGCGGAGCGCCTCCGCGTCAAGGACGATCGGGGCGGGCGTGGGTTCAGCGGGGACGGCAAGGAGCTCCCGCACGAGCTCACGGGTCGCCAGCCCCGGCCGGAGGCCCGGGCCCAGCACGATCGCGTCGTGCTCGTGGTCGAGGATCCGGGCGAACGCGGGCTCCGGGTCGATCTCCTCGACGTCGTCCTCGGGCAGTGCCATCGTCGTGGCCTCGACGACCTTTGCCGCGAACAGCGGCTGGAGCGACTCCGGCACGGCGAGCGTGACGAGGCCCGCCCCGGCTCGCCCGGCGGCCCGGCACACGAGCAGCGCCGCCCCGGCGTAGTCCAGCGAGCCGGCAATGACGAGAAGCTTGCCAAACGTGCCCTTGTGACCGCGCGGTGGCCGGGCGGGAAGCAGCGCTGCCGCGCTCCGGTCGTTCACGACCGGGAGCTCGTCCGGCACGGGCTCCGTGACGGCCGTCGACCCGTCCTGCGGGCGAAAGCCGAGCGGTCGCGAATCAGGCATCGGCCGGCTCGCGAGCCTCCACGTCAACCTCCAGGCTGGCTTCGCATGGACCGCTCGCGGTCCTCCAGGCGCCGCTCGATGTCCGGCGGGAACACGTACCGCCCGCCCGCCGTTCGAACTCCGAAGGCGATCGCGACGGCGTACTCGGCCTCGTGGCTGATCGAGAGGGCGATCCGACCCATGCCGAGCTGCTCGGCGCGAGCGGCGGCTCGCCCGTGGAGCCGCACCGAGGGCTGGCCGGTGGGCAGGCGCTCGACTTCGATCTCCTGCCAGCCGATGCCTCGGACACCGAGCCCGAGGACCTTGCTGACGGCTTCCTTGGCCGCCCAGCGGCCGGCGAAGGTCTCGGGCCGATCGCGGACGTAGCGTCGCTCGGCGGTGGTCAGGACACGGTTGGAGAAGCGCGGCCCGAATCGCGCCAGCGTGTCGCGGATCCGGCCGACGCGAATGATGTCGATGCCGAGCTCCGTCGTACCCTCGGGCGGATGGGGTCGCGGAGCGCCATCCTCCGGCACTCCCGCGGGAGGTTGCCGGCTCATCGGTTCGCTACTCGACCGTGACGGACTTGGCCAGGTTGCGCGGTTGATCCACGTCGGTGCCGCGGGCGATCGCGACGTGGTAGGCGAAGAGCTGGAGCGGGATGATCGCCAGGACCGGGCTCAGCGATTCGTGGGTATCGGGCACCCAGCAGACGTCGTCGGCGAAGCGCTCGATCTGGACATCGCCTTCCGTCGCGACCGCGATGACGCGAGCGTCCCGCGCGCGGCCTTCCATCACGTTGCTGATCAGCTTGTCGTAGGTCGAGGATCGCGTCGCGACCGCCACGAGTGGGCACTCCGCGTCGAGGAGCGAGATCGGGCCGTGCTTGAGCTCGCCAGCCGCGTAGCCCTCGGCATGGACGTAGCTCAGCTCCTTGAGCTTGAGGGCGCCCTCGAGTGCCGCGGGGTACGTCGCGCCGCGGCCAACGTACATGAAGCCCCGCGAGTTGACGTAGCGCCGGGCGAGATCCTTCGAGCCAGGGGCGTTCAGCTCGATCGTCCGAGCCGCCGCCGCCGGCAGCGCCAGGAGGGCATCCGAGAGCTCCTGCTCCGCGTCTGCGCCAAGCGTGCCGCGCAGGCGACCAATCGCGGCGGCCAGGATGACCAGCGTCGTCACCTGGGTGACGAAGGTCTTGCTCGCCGCGACCGCGATCTCGGGGCCCGCCTGGAGGAACAGGACCGCGTCGGCCTCGCGGGTGATCGCCGAGCCCACGGTATTGGTCACGGCGATGATCGGACAGCCGCGCTCCCGGGCGAGCCGCGTCGGGGCGATCGTGTCCGCCGTCTCGCCGGACTGCGTCACCGCGATGACAAGGGTTCGCTCGTCGAGCGGCGGCGGGTCGTACCGGAACTCCGAGCCGACTGTCACCCGCGCGGGCAGGCCGGTCCATTCCTGGAGCGCGCGCGCCCCAACGAGGGCCGCGTACGAGGCGGTGCCGCAGGCGATGAGCTCTATCCGGTTCGCGGCCCGGATCGCGTCCTCCATGTCGGCGATCTCGGGAACCTGGAGGCTGCCGTCGCGGTGCAGCAGCCGTCCCGCCAGGCACTGGCGCAGCGCCTCCGGCTGCTCGTGGATCTCCTTGAGCATGAAGTGCTCGTAGCCGCCCTTCTCGGCCGCCTCGGGCGACCAGTCGATGACCTCGACCGCTCGCTCCATCGGCCGGCCGGCGACGTCGGTGATCGTGACGTGGCCCGGATCGAGGTCGGCCACGTCGCCGTCCTGCAGGAAGATCACCCGGTCGGTATGGGCCAGGATCGCAGCCACGTCCGAGGCCAGGAAGTTCTCGCCGTTGCCGATGCCGACGACGAGCGGGACATCCTTCCGGGCGCCGACGAGCCGGTCGCGCTCCGCCCGGTGCATCGCCGCGATCGCGTAGGCCCCGTCGAGCTGTCGAAGGGCCGCGCGCAGCGCCTCCGCGAGGTCGCCGTCGTAGGCCTCCTCGACGAGGTGGGCGATCGCCTCCGTGTCGGTCTCGGACGTCAGGATGTGGCCGCGGGCCTCGAGGCCGTCCCGAAGCTCCCGGAAGTTCTCGATGATCCCGTTGTGGATGACCGTGATCTCGCCCGTGCAGTCCACATGGGGATGGGCGTTGAGGTCGTTCGGTCGGCCGTGGGTCGCCCAGCGCGTGTGGGCGAGGCCGAGCGCGGCGTGGGGGGTCCGCTCGGCGATCGCCGTGGCGAGATTCGAGAGCTTCCCCGCGCGTTTCTCGACGAAGAGGTCGCCCTGGTCGTCGACGAGCGCGATTCCCGCGGAGTCGTAGCCGCGGTACTCGAGGCGCTTGAGCCCCGCCATGAGGATCGGCCCCGCCTCGCGCGGACCCGTGTAGCCAACGATGCCGCACATGTGCCTAGAGCCTACCCCTGATGACGAAACGTCAGTCTAGACGCTGTTTCGCGAGGTCCGCGATCGAGTCGGCCAGCTCGACCACGAGGTCCGCGTTGCTGCCCTCGACCATGACCCGGAGCGCGGACTCGGTCCCCGATGGTCGGACCAGCACGCGACCACCATCACCCAGACGGCGCTCCGCCGCAGCGATCGCCGACCGGATCGCCAGATCGCCCTCCCATTGCTCCTTGTGCCGGACCCGTACCGCGCGCTGCTCCTGGGGCAGCAGTGGGATGTCCGTGGCGAGATCGGCGAGCGAGCGGCCGGTTGCGGTCATGACCCGCAGGATCTCGAGCGCCGTCACGATCCCGTCGCCGGATGTCGTGTGCTCGCGGACGATGACGTGGCCGCTCTTCTCGCCGCCGAGGCCGGCGCCCGACACCTCCATCCCCTCGAGGATGTACTTGTCTCCGACGGGAGTTCGGACAACGTTGCCGCCGGCCGCCTCGACGGCGTTCTGCAAGCCGCCATTCGAGAGGACCGACACGACGAGCGTCCGGCTTGGTGGCTCGGGCCGGCCGAGCAGGTCGAGCGCGAGAATGCCGAGGATCTGGTCGCCATCGACGATCCGTCCGAACGCATCGACCGCAATCAGGCGGTCCGCGTCGCCGTCGAGCGCGAAGCCGGCATCGGCGCCCGTTTCGAGGACGCGCGCGGCAAGGGCGGCCGGGGCCGTCGCGCCGGATCGGAGGTTGATGTTCACGCCGTCCGGGGCGTCATTGATCACATCCACGGTGGCGCCCGTCGCGAGGAGGATCTCCGGGCCGACCGCGCAGGCCGAGCCGTTCGCGCAATCGAGGACCACGGCGATCCCCGCCGCGGCGACGGAGCCGGCGAGGCGCAGTCGATCCTGCACGTACGCAGCGATGCGCGCGCTCGCATCGACGGCGATGCCGAGCCGTTCATTCGGCGAGCCAACGAGCTCCTCGGAACGCCAGATCAGCTGCTCGAGCTCATCTTCGACCGAATCGTCGAGCTTGAGGCCCTTGGCGTCGAGCACCTTGAGCCCGTTATCCTCGGCCGGGTTGTGCGACGCGGATACCATGATCGCGGCCGTGTATTCCGGATCGGCAGCGATGAAAGCCAACGCCGGCGTGGGCACGATACCGACCCGATGGACGTCGACACCGAGGCTGGTCGCGCCGGCGGTGATCGCGGCCACGAACATGTCGCCCGAGCGGCGGGTGTCCTGGCCCACGACGATCGCTCCGCCCGGGCCTACCAGCCGATGCGCGGTGGCCCGGCCGAGGGCGAATGCGACCGTCGGCTTCAGGTCGATGTTCGCGACGCCGCGGATCCCATCGGTGCCGAACAGGCGAGGCACAGTGAAGCGTTCCTCCTTGATGCGGTTAAATTCGCTGGGCTACGAGGTGGGCGACGGCGACGGGGTGGAGATCGTGACGGTGATCGGGCTGGGGCTGACGCCCAGGAGCGACAGCCCGGTCGTCAGGTTCGCGGTCGGCGTGACCTGGTGCGATCCGACGCTTAGCCCGCTGACGTCGACCGTGAGCGCGAGTGACGCGCCAGAGAGTCGGTCGAGGTCGGCCTCCGAGCCGCCGATCGTGACGAGAACGCGGTCCGTGGAGAGCTTGTAGACGAGGTCCCCCCGAGCCCCGCTGAGGATGAGGCCCGCATCGAATGTTCGCGTGCCGGTGAGCGCACGGAGTAGGACCGTGACCGACACGTTGCCGGTTCCCTGGGCCTGCACGCCGCTCGGGAGCTGGAGCGCCACGCTCGTGGTCAGATCGGCCGACAACCCGGTGACGGAGATGGCGACCGTGTCCGCCCGGTCGAGCCCCGCCAGGTCGTTCGCGTCCCCTTCTACCTGGACGACGACCGGATCGACCGTCACGGACGCCACCTCGAAGCCCGCCGCGGGCGTCCCGATGATGATTGGGCTCACGGGGACCGTCCGCGTTCGACGGTCCGTGAAAACCGGGACTCGAACGTGGATGCTGGCCGGCTTGACATCGATCGGGACGACCGGGTTGCCTGCGGCGTCGACCGCGGCGAGGTCGACCGTCCGGTTGACGTCGATTCCCGATGGGTCGATCGTCACCCGCGCCTGCACCTCGGTGACCTTGCTCAGCAGGGATTCGGGGCCGGTGACGACCGCCGACGTCTGGTCGAGGACCGGCGCGCCGACGGCGAGACCCGTCGGGAGGGTCCCGAGCACAGCCCGGATCGGGACCGTTGCGTGGTTGACGCGGTCGAGCGTCACGACGATCCGGCGGGGCTGGTAGTCGAGCACCTGGACGCGCGGATCGACGGCGGTCGCGCGAACCGTCAGCGACACGGGCCCGCCCTTCGGATCGATGCCACTCAGGTCGACGGTCGCCCGGAAGCTCGAGCTATCGACGCGGAGGCCCAGGTCCCCCGGGGCCACGTAGCGAATCTGGCTGACCGTCCCGAGGTCCGACAGCACGATCACGTCGGATGCCTGGTTGACGGTCTCAATCGGGACGCTACCAGGGAACTCCTTCGTCGTCTGCGACAGCACGAGGCCGCCATAGAGGAGCGTCGACAGCGCGATCGCGCCGAGCTTGAGGGGCCAGTTGCGAGTGACGAATCGCAGAAAGCGCATCAGGGGCGAGGCGCCACTGTTGCCGCCGGGGTGTCCCCCGGCTGGGCGTCGATCACCTCGGTGGCGACCGGCGGTTCGGCGGCGGCGTGCGGCTCGGTAAGGGCCGGCGGTTCGGCGGCGGGCCGGGCGTCGGGCGGCGACACCGCGCCGGACGCCGGAAGCGCATCGGCTTTCGCCGGCGCGCCGTTGCCGGCATCGCGGCGGACGAGCCGGCCCAGGTCGGCCAGGCGCGGCGCCCGACCGCCGGGCGCGGACGATCCAATCCGGACGCGGGCGTGATCGCCGCTCGGCTGGAGGAGGCTCCGAATCGATCGCGCGAGCTGCGCTTCGTTCAGGTTCCGGACGATGCGGGCGCGCTGGACGAGGCTGATCTGGCCGTTCTCCTCGGAGACGACGACGACGACCGCGTCGGTCTGCTCGGTGATCCCGAGGGCGGCCCGATGCCGCGTCCCGAATCGCTCCGTGTGGACGGTCGTCTCAGCCAGGGGCAGCAGCGAGCCGGCTGCCAGGATCGAGGTCTCGCGGATGATCACCGCTCCGTCGTGGAGAGCTGACCGCGGGGTGAAGATCGTCCGCAGGAGGTCCGCGGACAGGTCGCCGTGGATCAGGACGCCGGTCTCGGCGATCTCCTCGAGGCCCGTCTCGCGCTCGAGCACGATCAGGGCGCCGTGGCCCTCGGCCGAGAGCAACGAGGCGGCGCGCGCCACCTCGGTGGCGACGATGTCGGCGGTGCGCCCTTCGGCGGACAGCAGCCAGCTCAGGGATCCGACCCGCCCGATGCGATCCAGGGCCCGGCGGATCTCAGGCTGGAAGACGACGACGAGGGCAAACAGGCCAACGACGGCGCCCGTCTCGAGGATCTGGGTCAGCAGTCGCAGCTGCAGGAATCGGGCGATGAAGTACACGGCGAAGAGGATCGACAAGCCGATCACGAGACGGACGGCGCGGGTCCCCCGGATGAGGCTGAAGAGCCAATAGATCAGGAGCGCCGTGATCCCGATGTCGAGCAGTGTGGTGGGTCGAACCTGGTCCAGGATCGAAGCGATGAGCTGCGGCATCGTCGAGCGAGTCTAGCATCGGGCCTCGGCCGAACCGCCCGGCCCCGAACGGCAGCCGGCCCCGCGCGAGCGTCGCCTAGTGCTTGCCGACACTCGCCGGCGGCTCGTCGCGGACACGCTCGGCGGCAAGGGCATGCACGTCCGCCTCGGCCTGCGTGTCGCCCGTCAGCGCCGTCAGCCGGAGGAGCAGGGCGATCTTCTCGGTGGCCAGCGATCGCCAGCCGCGGTCGAGCTGGAGGCCCGCGATGGCGAGGTGGACGTACGCGTCACCGGGGGCAAGCGCGAGGAGCTGCAGGCAGACGTCGAGGGCTGCGTCCGGCCGTCCAGCTGCACGGTGGAGGGCGACCGCCGTGAGCATCAGGTTTCTGGCCTCCAGGAGCTCTCCCCGGTCGATCATGGCCGTGGCGTCCGCCATCAACGTTTCGACATTCGGCGGAGGGCCAACGGGCATCGCCGGTGGCGGCGATGGGAGATCGACGGCGGGCCACGGGATTGACGGCTCGGTGGCTTCGTCTTCCTGGGGCGCCGCGGGCTGGAGCGCGACTGGGGACGCGATGGGCGGCGCAGCTGGCTCCGGGGCCGCCTCGGCGGGCTCCGGGGTCGTCGCGGCAGGCTCGGCCACGACGCTGATCTCGGCGACCGCTCCGGGCAAGGGCGCAGCCAGCCCGGGCGTGGCGTCGAGCAGCTCGGTCGGCTCCGCCGATTCGACGACGGGCTTCGAGGGCCGCGGCTTCCGTGGCGGTGCCGCCGACGGGGTCGACGCAGGGGTGGTCTCCCGGGGGCCCGCGGGTGGCTTGACCTTCGTCGGGGCAGACGGGGCAGGCCTGGATGGCGGCGCCTTCGCAGTGGAGGCCGGCGCGGGCGCCGCCTGTGAAGGGCGGCTCACGACCGCCTCGCCGGCATCCGCGCCTTCGAGACGGGCAACGAGTCGACGCCGCGCCGGCGTGGCGGTCAGCGTGACGGCGCGTCGGGCCACGGCGAGGGCGTCGCCGCTGCGGCCCGCGGCCTCGAGCACCTCCGCGAGATGCTCCAGGTCGGCGGCCGCGCTTGCGGAGCGACCGATCTCCTCGAAGACGACGGCTCGCGCCCGCAGCGTTGCCTCGTCATGCGGCGCGATTGCGAGAGCGCGCTCGAACGCCGCTTGCGCGTCCGCGGTCCGGCCGGCTTGGTGCAGCGCGGTCGCGCTGCTCGTATGCGGCGCGGCTCGATCAGGCGCGAGGCGGGCCGCCTCGGCATAGGCCTCGAGGGCGGCGTCGATCGTGCCGGCGCGCGCGGCGAGGTGGCCCTTGCGAAGGGCTTCCTTGTAGACCTCGAAGAGCGGCCGCGTCACGGCCGGGAGCCTATCGCGTCCGGGGACGCGGGGCTATCGCTTCGTGTACTGGGGCGCCTTCCGGGCGCGCTTGAGGCCGTACTTCTTGCGCTCCTTCATCCGTGGGTCGCGGGTGAGGAGGCCGGCCTGGCGCAGCGGCAAGCGATGGGCGTCCGGGTCGAGCTCGAGGATCGCCCGGGCGATGCCGTGGCGGATGGCCCCGGCCTGGCCCGTCACGCCGCCGCCCTCGACCTTGATCATTGCGTTGAACCGACCTTCGGTCCCAGTGACCCGGAACGGAAGGCGGACATCGCCCTCGTCGATCGCGGCGCCGAAGTGCTCGAGAAGGGATCGGCCGTTGACGACGATCTCACCCTCGCCCGGGAGCAGGCGCACCCGAGCGACGGCCGTCTTGCGACGCCCGGTGCCCGAATTGAAGACTGGCGCGGTTGCCATGGTGATCCTCCGTGTCAGGCGAGCGGCTCAGGCTGCTGCGCCTGATGGGGATGGTCGGAGCCGGCGTAGACCTTCAGCTTGCGGAGCTGCTGGGTACCGAGCTTCGTGTGCGGCAGCATGCCCTTGATCGCGCGACGGACGACCTCCTCGGGACGGCGGGCCAGGAGCTTGCCGAGCGACTCTTCCTTGAAGCCCTGGGGATGGCCGCTGTGCCGGGCATACGACTTCTTGGCGAGCTTGTCGCTGCTCACCGAGATCTTCGCGGCGTTCAGGACGATGACATGGTCACCGGTGTCGAGGTTCGCCGTCCAGGTCGGCTTGTGCTTGCCGGAGAGCACACGGGCGACACGCGTGGCGAGGCGACCGAGGGTCTCGTCCGCCGCGTCCACGACGAACCATTGCCGCTCGATCTCGCTCTCGCGCGCGGTGTACGTCTTCGTGTTCATCAGTCGTCTCGTCCTTCGTTTCCCGTTTCGCCTTCGTCTGTGTCGTCGGTTCGTTGTCGTCGCCCGAGAGCGACCCGGCGGAGGCACAACCCCCGCGCCGGTGCGGCCGCGCCGCGGAGCGCCGGCGTCCGTTCGAGCAGCGCCGTCGCGATCGCATCGACGCCGATCTTGCCCGTCCCGACCGAGATCAGGGCGGCGACCATGCGCCGAACCATCCCCCGCAGGAACGCATCGGCCCGGACGTCGATCGTGACGAGGTTGGCGTCCCGCCGAACCCGGATCCGATGGACGGTCCGGACCGGCTGCGGATCCGCGCCCCCGAAGGCGGTGAAGTCGTGGCGGCCCTCGAAGGCCGTCGCGGCTCGTGCCATCGCGTTCGTGTCCAGTGGGCTCCGGACCCGAAACGTCGTTCGCTCCAGGAGCGGGCTCCGCGGTCCATTCCAAATGGTGTAGCGGTACTCTCGGTACCGCGCCGCGTAGCGAGGCTGGAACCCGGCGGGGACCCGACGAATGTCGCGAACCGCGACGTCCGGCGGAAGCGTCCCGTTCAGGGCATCCGTCAGTGCCTCCGCCGAGAGCCGACCCGGGTCGGTGAACGCGATCACCTGCCCCGTGGCATGCACCCCGGCATCGGTACGTCCGGCGCCGTTCACCGGCTGGCGTCGTCCGCCGTTGAGGCGGGCCAGCGCGGCTTCGAGCTCTCCCTGGACCGTCCGGACCCCAGGCCGTTGGGCCTGGAACCCGGCGAACTCCGTGCCGTCGTATTCAACCGTGGCCCGATATCGGATCGGTGACGGGGGGGTCTCTCGACCGCCTTTGCTATGGGACGTTTGGTTGGCTAATCGCGGCTCAGCCGAGCCCGATGCAGACGCCGTCGAGCACCGGGCGCGAGCGCACTTGAAGGTGCGTGAGCGCCGGAGCGGAGACGGCAACGCCGCAGCGGCCCGGAGCAGCCGTGATTCTCATACGAGCTCGATCTGGACCATCTCGGCGGCGTCGCCGGCCCGCTGGCCGATCTTGACGATCCGCGTGTAGCCCGAGGTTCGGTCGCCGTACTTCGGCGCAATCTCGTTGAAAAGCTTCGTGACGACGAGCGGCTCATTCGGGAACTGCGAGATGACCGCGCGACGGGCGGAGAGGTCGCCTCGCTTCGCGAGCGTGATCATCCGCTCCACCCGGCCCTGGACCTCCTTGGCCTTCGCCTCGGTGGTCTTGACGCGCTCATAGCGCAGGATCGAGACGGTCAGGTTCTTGTAGAGCGCCGTTCGGTGACCGCCGGAGCGCCCGAGTTTGCGGCCGTCGATCCCGTGGGCCATCGGTCAGGCGTCCTCGCCGTCGATCGCCGCGTCGTCGTCCGTCTCGAGCTCGTCCTCGCCGAACTCGCCGGGCTCGCTCTCGGGGACGATGAAGCCGCGCATCCGGAGGCGCTCCTTCATCTCGTCGAGCGACTTCTTGCCGAAGTTGCGCATCCGGAGGAGGTCCTCGTCCTTCAGCTGAAGGAGCTGACCCACCTTGACGATGTTGTTGCGCTTCAGCGAGTTGTACGCGCGCATCGGGAGATCGAGCTCCTCGATGGGCATGTCGAGCATGTTCGGCGGCAGCTGCGGAACGCCGGCCGGGCTGCGGTCGGCCTGCATCTGCGTCTGACCGATGCTGATGAACGGCCGGAACTGCTCCATCAGGATCGAAGCGGAGCGGCTGAGCGCCTCCTCCGGGCCGACGGTGCCGTCGGTCTCGATCTCGATCGTGAGCTTGTCGAAGTTCGTGACCTGACCGACACGGGTGCTCTCGACCCAGTAGTTCACCTTCTTCACGGGAGTGAAGATGGCATCGACGGCGATGACGCCGATTGGCAGGGCGTCCGTCCGCTCGACGCCGAGATAGCCGACGCCACGCTCGACGGTGAGGTCCATGTCGATCGTCACGTCGTCGGAGTCGAGGGTCATCAGGACAAGGTCCCGGTTCACGATCTCGACATCGGCCGACTCCAGGACATCGGCGGCCAGGACGGGTCCGGCGCCGCTCTTGGTGAGCCGAAGCTGGACGGGGTGGGTCGCGAAGCTCTTCATCCGGAGCTTCTTGACGTTGAGGACGATCTGGGTGACGTCCTCCTTCACGCCCGGGATGGTGGAGAACTCCTGGTAGACGTCCCGGATCTGAAGCGACGTGACGGCCGCTCCTTCAAGGGACGACAGGAGCACACGACGGAGGGCGTTGCCGAGCGTGACGCCGTAGCCGGCCTGCAGGGGTCCGACCTCGTACTTGGCGTACGTGCCGACTTCCTCGACGGGCTCGATCTGCGGGGTCTCAAGTTCGATCATTGGGGCGGTTACCTCGAGTAGTACTCGACCACGAGCTGCTCGCTGAGGTCGAGCGGCATCTGGTCGCGGCGGGGCAGGCTCAGAATGGATCCGGACAGGTTCGCGGCGTCGAGGTTCAGCCACTCCGGGGCCTGGTGGGCCTTGAGCAGCTCGCGGGTTGTCTTGAACGCCTCGCGATTGCGCCTCGACTCACGGATCTCGATCCGATCGCCGGTCTTGAGCTGATAGGACGGCACGTCGGTCGCGACGCCGTTGACAGCGAAGTGACCATGAGTGACGAGCTGGCGGGCCTGGGCTCGCGAGGAACCGAAGCCGAGCCGAAAGACGACGTTGTCGAGCCGAGTCTCCAGGGATCGCAGCAGGTTCTCGCCGGTGATCCCATCGGCATGCTCGGCGCCGACGAAGTAGTTGTGGAACTGGCGCTCGAGCAGGCCGTAGACGCGCCGGACCTTCTGCTTCTCGCGCAGCTGGATGCCGTACTCGCCCATCTTGCGACGCCGAACGCCATGTTGGCCGGGCGGGCTCGGGCGTCGCTCGAACGAGCATTTCTTGGTGTAGCAACGCGTGCCCTTCAGGAAGAGCTTCGCGCCCTCCCGACGGCAGAGGCGGCAGACGGGTCCGGTGTAGCGTGCCATGTCCTCTCCTCGCTCAGACCCGGCGCCGCTTGGGCGGGCGGCAACCGTTGTGCGGGACCGGCGTGACATCGGTGATGGCACTGACCTCGAGCCCGGCGATCTGGAGCGACCGGATGGCCTGCTCGCGACCAGCGCCGGGACCCTTGACGTAGACCTCGACCTGGCGCATCCCGTGCTCCATGGCCTTCCGAGCAGCGCCCTCGGCTGAGAGGGCGGCCGCGTACGGCGTGCTCTTCCGGGAGCCCTTGAACCCGGCAACGCCGGCCGAACCCCAGCTGACGACGGCTCCGGCAGGGTCCGTGATCGTGATGATCGTGTTGTTGAACGACGCCTGGATATGGACGTGACCCTGGGGCACGTTCTTTTTCTCCCGGCGGCGTTGCTTGACGGCGCGCTTGTGTTCAGCCATGCGTGCGACGGTCCCTCATCACTTCGTGGTCTTGCGCCGAGCGCCGACCGTCTTCTTCGGCCCGCGCCGCTGACGGGCGTTGGTCTTCGTTCGCTG
>JBBQTO010000025.1:0-21667 GCA_038234575.1 Candidatus Limnocylindrales bacterium | reverse complement strand
TCCGCACGACGATTGACCTCAATGCCGACGTTGGCGAGTCCGTGGGGCCGTGGCCGATGGGCGACGACGAGCGCCTCATCCCGCTGGTCAGCTCGGTCAACATCGCCTGCGGCTTCCATGCGGGCGACCCGCTGACGATCGAGCGCACCGTCCGGGCGGCGATCGCCGCGGACGCTTCGATCGGCGCGCATCCCGGCTACCCGGATCTTGGCGGATTTGGGAGGCGCGACCTCGACATGGCGCCCGACGAGCTCGAAGCGGCCTTGATCTACCAGCTCGCCGCGGTCGCGGGGTTCGCCCGAGCTGCCGGGGCCGAGTTGCGTCATGTGAAGCCGCACGGCGCCCTCTACAACCGAGCCGCCCAGGACGACGGCGTCGCCGACTCCGTCGCACGGGCCGTCCGACGCCTCTCGCCCGGGCTCATCCTCGTCGGCCTCGCCGGCTCTCGACTTGTTGCCGCCGGACGGGCGGCGGGCCTCGCCGTGGCTGAGGAGGCCTTTCCGGATCGGGCCTACGAGCCCGACGGATCGCTCCGCTCGAGGCGCCTGCCGGGCGCAGTGCTGACCGACAGCGAGGTCATCGCTGCCCGTGCCGTCGAGATGGCGTGTGACGGTGCCGTGACAGCGATCGACGGCAGTGTCATCCCGCTCCGCGCCGACACCCTGTGCCTCCACGGCGACACGCCAGGCGCCGCGGAGCACGCCCGTGCGGTCCGTAAGGCTCTCGAAACGGCGGGCGTGGCGATCGCCCCGTGGCGATCGCAGCGGCTCCCGGACACTGAGCGATGACCGGCCGACCGGCCATCTCGGCGTTCGGCGATGCGGCCATCCTCATCGACCTGGAGCCCGAGGAGGCGTCAGCCGGATCCGCGACGAGGAAGCCCGATGCGCGCAGTGCCGGCGGCGCAACGCTCGAGGCCGGCGGCGCAACGCTCGAGGCCGGCGGCGCCGCGCTGCTCGCCACGACGGCCGCGGCGCAGGCGCTCGCGGCCCGAATCCGATCGGCGACCGCAGCGGAGCCCGGTTTCGGTGCCGTGGTTCCAGCGGCAGCCAGCGTCCTCGTCCACCTCGACCACGCGCGCGGATCGACGACGATCGATGTCGCGATCGATGTCGTGCGACGGATCGTCGACGGCCTCGAGGAGGCCGCGTCCGGGTGGCGGTCGGGAGGCTCGATCCTCGATATCCCCGTCCGGTACGGCGGCGCCGACGGCCCGGACCTCGAATCGGTGGCCGCCCTGAGCGGGCTCAGCCAATCCCAGGTCATGGAGCTCCATTCGTCAGCGGTGTACCGGGTGCTCTTTCTTGGATTCGCGCCCGGCTTCGGGTATCTCGGTCCGTTGCCCGCCGCGCTGGTTCTCCCGCGACGGGCATCGCCGCGAATCCATGTTCCGCCAGGAAGCGTCGCGATCGCCGGGCAGAACACGGCGATCTATCCCGTCGGGTCGCCGGGCGGCTGGCATCTCCTCGGCCGAACCAGCGTCCCCATGTGGGACCCGCAACGCTCTCCGCCCGCGGTCCTCGAGCCGGGGGGCCTCGTGCGGTTCGTGTCGGAGCGGCCGCCATGAGCGGCGTTGCAGCTCCACGTGCGGGTGGCGCCATCGAGGTGCTCGACGCGGGCCTGCAGACGACCGTGCAGGACCTCGGCCGGCGCGGGTACGAGCATCTCGGCGTGCCGCAGTCCGGTGCCGCGGACCCGATCGCCCTGGCCGTTGCGAACCTCCTCGTCGGCAACACGGTGGGCGCGGCTGCCCTCGAATGCACGCTCCTCGGTGCTCGGCTCCGAGCGCGAAGAGCCGTAACGGTCGCGCTGGCGGGCGCCGATTTCGGTGCGGTGGCGCAACCGGGCAACCGTCCGCTTGCCACGCTCAGGGTCCATCGCCTGAACCCGGGCGACACGATCGAGTTCACCGGGACCGGCAGCCCCGCGGTGGGATGTCGAACGTACGTGTCGTTCGGCGGCGGCATCGATGTCGAACGTGTTCTCGGCTCGCGGTCAACCTCCCTGGTCGGCGCCTTCGGCGGCTTCGAGGGCCGAGCACTGCAGCCCGGCGACGTCCTCGATCTCCTCGTTGCGGCCGAGCCAGTCGGCGTCGACGGCAGGCCCGGAGGCGCCACGCCGACCGTCAGCTGGCCCGAGACCTTGCGCCTGCCGGCCGACGTTGATCCCCTTCGGGTCCTGCCGGGTACGGCGGCGGCGGGCCCGGATGGCGCCGCCCGCTTGAAGGCATTCGTCGCGACCGCTTGGTTCGTGACGCCCGAGTTCGATCGCCGCGGGCTGCGGCTCGAGTCGAAGCAGCCCGTCCGATCCCGGCCTGGAGCTGAGCGTCCGAGCCAGGGCGTCGCGCCCGGCGCCATCCAGCTCGCGCCATCCGGTCAGCCCCTGGTGCTGATGCCGGATGCCGGCACGACCGGTGGCTATCCCGTCATCGCCGTCGTGGCGAGCGCGGATCTGTGCCTCCTCGGGCAGCTGTCGGCGGGTTCGCCCGTCCGGTTCGAGCTCATCGATCTCGAAGCGGCACAGGCTGCCCTCGCCGCCCGCGATCGGCTTCTGTCGGAAGGCGCCGCCGCGATCGGCCATGCCGTGGGCGAACCGCGCTGACCACCGAGCCGCAAGGGTCAACCACGAATCATGATCTACGCTGTCGGTCGTGACCGATCGAGCGAGCTCCCGCAGGCGCACCGCATTTGCCGGCATCGTCGCCGTCGGCGCGGCAATCGCGACCGGCGAGCTCGCGGCGGGCCTTGTGCCCGGGATCCCGTCACCGCTCCTCGCGATCGGCCGGCAGGTCGTCAACCTCCAGCCGCCGGGGGCCAAGGACTTCGTGGCGAGCCTGTTCGGGACGGCCGACAAGCTCGCCCTGCAGATCGTGATCCTCGGGGCCACGCTCCTCATCGGCGCCGGTGTGGGCCTGCTCGCCGCCCGCCGACCCGAGCTCGCAGGCGCGGTCATCGCGCTCTTCGCGGCCGCTGGGTTCTTCGCCTCGATCGGGGATCCGGACATGGTCACGGTGCTCGCCGCCGCCGGCGCCGCGGCCGAGGCCTTCGTCGGGATGTGGGGGCTCAAGTGGCTCATCCCGGTGGCGCTCGACCGCTCCCGTGAGGACGGTGGGGGCGGCGCGCACCCTGCGGAGGCTCGCCCGCCGCGGCCCTCCTCGGCCATTCCCCTGTCCGGGGTCGCGGCCGTGCGTGCGGGCGCCGTCGAACCGAAGGCGATCAAGGCCGGATCGCCGAGCTGGCGCGGTGGCGCCGCCGACGCCGCCGGCTCGATGCCAAGCTGGAGCCGCCGGACCCTGCTGCAGCGGGGTGGCTCCGTGGCCGTTGCGTCGATCGCCGCGACCGCGGTCGGACGCGTGCTCCTCGAACGCCAACGAACACCGACGACGGCAGCCACCCTGCCGCCACCGAAGTCCGTGCCGGCGCTCCCGACCGGCGCGGACCTCTCCATCCCCGGCCTCACGCCGATCGTCGTGCCGAATGACCACTTTTACCGGATCGATACCGCGCTCATCCCGCCGAATGTCGATGTCACGACGTGGTCGGTCAAGGTCACGGGAATGGTCGATCACCCGGTCGAGCTGACCTACGACGAGCTGGTCCAGCTGCCGATCATCGAGCAGTACGTGACCATTGCCTGCGTCTCGAACTACGTCGGCGGCGACCTCGTGGGGAACACCCTCTGGCGGGGGGTGCCCCTGCGAACGGTGCTCGCCATGGCCGGTGTCCAGGCGGGCGCCACGCAGCTCGTCGGTCGCTCAGTCGACGGCTTCACCGTCGGGATGCCGACCGCGTGGGTCATGGATGAAGCCCGCGTCCCGATGATCGCGATCGGGATGAACGACACACCATTGCCGCGCGAGCATGGCTACCCGGCGAGGCTCATCGTGCCCGGCCTCTACGGCTACGTCTCGGCCACGAAGTGGCTGACCGAGCTCCAGCTGACGACGCTCGAGGCGTTCGACGCGTACTGGGTCCCGCTCGGCTGGTCCAAGGAGGCCCCGATCCTGACCCAGTCCCGGATCGATGTCCCGTCGTCCGGGGCTCGCCTTCCAGTTGGTCACGTGGCCGTCGCGGGGGTTGCCTGGGCGCCGGATCGCGGCGTCACGAAGGTCGAGGTCGCCATCGACGGCACCTGGCACGACGCCCGTCTCTCGGCCCCGATCTCGCCGGCGACCTGGGTCCAGTGGCTCTACGACTGGGACGCGGCCGCCGGCGACCACCAGATCGAGGTGCGGGCCACGGACGGGAGTGGCGTCGTCCAGACGGCCGACCACTCCCCGCCGGCGCCCGACGGCGCGCGCGGCCACCACACCTTCGGCATCCACATCGGCTGATCTGACTCCAGCGCGGCGCCGGGTTGAATATCACGAGGGCGCCGGCTGGGTTCTCGGCTACGGCTCAGACGAGCGGCTCGTAGTGCCAGGGCATCTGAACCTAACCCAAGCTTGACATCCAGTCCCGGACCGAGCGGGGTCGGCTGGGTATACGGGCGCAATCGAGACCCTCATCCGACCAGGGCAACGAAGTAGACGACGTAGCCGTCGGGTCCTGCGCGGACCTCGGGTCGCTCGCCGGCAGCGAGTGCGTAGTAGGTCCCCTGGGAGACCAGCCGGCCGTCGAGATGCGCACCGCCGGAGACGACCCACGCATGGACTAGGCCCGTTCCTGAGTGGCGCGGCCGAACGGCGCCTGGATCGTGCCAGATGATGCCTGCCGTCGTGCCACCGATCTCGGCGATCTCGGCATAGGACACCCCGTCGGCAATCGCATGCCTCTCGAGGCGGGCCAGCCTCTCGGGATCGATGGGCTCGACCATCGGGCACCTCCTCGGGAGTTCGATCTCGAAGATTAGCGGGGCTCCGACACGCGAGCCCCGGGATCAGGACGCCGCCGTTCGGCGGCGCTCAGACCGCGACAGACTCCATGAGTCGCTCGATCTCAGCCCCAACCGCCGACCGACATCCTGCACGAAACGCCGATTCCGCGTCCGGAAGACGTGTAGCACCCGCTCGTCCTCCGGACGCACGAGGGCTCCCACGTAGTCGATCCCGCCGCCGGACGCCCTGAGCTCGCCGCGCGCCCCAGGCTGCCGTTCGACCAGCGTGGTTTGACCGGCGCCCGGCTCGAAGCGACTCGACGACGAACGTGCGGATCGGTGGACGGTCCCGGACGAACATCTCCCAGGGTGTGGCCGTGCGCCATGCCCCGCATCCAGGGAGTCTCCGCAAGTCGGGGCTAGCAACCACGCGCGGGGTACACCGGCGCAGGAAACGCCGCTCAAACGCCGGTCAGGCGATCCGGAAACGGAATCGGGCTACAGTCAGGGCGTGACCCGCCGTCTCTTCGTCTTCGACCTGCCGGATCGGTTCGCGACGGGCACGGTCGGTGAGCCGGGCAACCGAACCTTCTTCCTCCAGGCCCGCGATGGCCGGCGCGTGGTGAGCGTCGCCCTCGAGAAGACCCAGGTCGCGGTGCTCGCCGAGCGCCTCGGGCGACTCCTTGTCGAGCTCGATCGTCACGGCATCGCCGAGGATCCCCCCACCCCGATCGATCCCGATGAGCGGCCGCTCGACGAGCCCCTGAACGAGGCCTTCCGGGCCGGCACGCTGACCCTCGGCTGGGACGGCGAGGCGGAGCGAATCCTCATCGAGGCGCGCGCCCAGACGGAGGCCGACGAGGAAGCCGAGGCAGAGGCGCTCGAGATCGAGGACGACGACGAGGACGGCCCCGACCTCCTCCGGGTGCGCCTCACCACCGACGGCGCCCGTACTTTCGTGGAGCAGGCGTTCCGGGTCGTTCGGGCGGGGCGGCCGCCATGCCCCCTCTGCGGCAACCCGCTCGACCCGGGCGGCCACATCTGCCCTCGCAAGAACGGCCAGTACGTCAACTGAGCCCGACCCCCGCGACGACGTAAGGGCTGTGGCGCCCGAGAACGTGAGCCCCGTGCCACCCGAGGACGTACTCGAGACCCTCCACCGCGGCGAGCTCGAGGTCATCGGCCGGCTGCTCGGCTCATCGAACAACGCGATGGTGGTCCGCGTCGACGGTCGCGAGGACCTCCTCGCGGTCTGGAAGCCGACTCGCGGCGAGCAGCCGCTGTTCGACTTCCCGGTCGGCACGCTAACTCGGCGCGAGGTCGCGGCGCATCTCGTCTCGGAAGCGATCGGCTGGGGCATCGTCCCGCCGACGCTCCTGCGAGAGGGACCCTACGGCGAGGGCATGATCCAGCAGTGGATCGACGTCGACCCGGAGGTCGACATCGTCGCGATGATCGTCGGCGACGATCCGCGCCTCCGTCGGATTGCCGTCTTTGATGCCGTCGTGAACAACACCGACCGAAAGGGCGGGCACCTCCTGCCGATTCCGGGCGGCCACCTCTACGCGGTCGATCACGGCGTCACCTTCTCCGCCGTGCCGAAGCTCCGGACGCTGCTCTGGGCGTGGGAAGGCGAGCCATTCGACGACGAGGAGTTGCTCGCTCTGCGTGCCGTTCACGACGCACTTCAGGGCTCGCTCGCGTCGAGGCTTGGCGAGCTGCTGTTCGGGCCGGAGGTCGAGGCGACACGCCTCCGCGTGAACGAGCTCCTCGCCACGGGCGTCTTCCCGAGCCCCAACCCGGGGTGGCCCGCGATCCCCTGGCCGCCGATCTGAGGTTCGCCGCCGATCGGACCGTCGCCGGCCGCGCGCGTCGGGCACGATACGCCGCGAGGGAGGCAAGTTGGCCGCTGGCGATCAGATCCTCGCGCTCGACGTCGGGACCCAGAGCGTCCGGGCGATCCTCTTCGCGCCCGACGGGTCGCTCGTCGCCATGGGTCGCGTCCCGATCGAGCCGTACGTCTCGCCGCAGCCAGGCTGGGCCGAACAGGACCCCGAGGTCTGGTGGAACGCGCTGGGCGCTGCGTGCCGGCGACTCTGGGCGGATCCGGCGGCCAGACCCGACAGCATCGGCGGAGTCGGGCTCACAACCCAACGGACGACGATCGTCGCGTCCGACGAGAACGGCCGACCCCTGCGGCCGGCGATCGTCTGGCTCGACGGCCGCCGGACCGAGCTCCCGCCGATCGGAGGCCCATGGGGCGTCGCCTTTCGAGCACTCGGCGTCCGCGGCACCGTCGCCCGCTTCCAGGCCGATGCCGAGGCGAACTGGATCGCGACGCACGAACCGTCCGTCTGGAACCGCATCCGCCGCTACGGCCTCCTCTCGAGCTGGCTGACGGCCCGCCTCGTCGGGGAGTGGGTCGATTCCGCCGCGAGCCAGGTCGGCTACCTGCCTTTCGACTTCAAGCACTCGCGCTGGTCGAGCCGATTCGATTGGAAGTGGCAGGTCGCGCCATTCCGGCGGGACTGGCTGGCCAGGCTCGTCCCGCCCGGGGCACGACTTGGCGACCTGACCGCAGATGCCGCGGCCCACCTCGGCGTTCCTCCCGGACTCCCACTGATTGCGGCGGCCGGCGACAAGCAGTGCGAGGCGCTCGGCGCGGGCGCCGTGACGCCGGAGGTCGCCGCGCTGTCGTTCGGGACCACAGCGACTATCGGGACGACGCACCGCCGGTATCTCGAGGCAATCCCGCTGGTGCCGCCGTACCCGGCGGCGGTCCCCGGCGCCTGGCTCGTGGAGCTCCAGGTGCTCCGGGGGTTCTGGATGGTCGAGTGGTTCAAGCGGGAGTTCGGTGCGGCCGAGATCGAGCGCGGCGCGGCGCTCGACATTCCGCCCGAAGCCCTGTTCGAGGCCCTCCTGGAGGCCTCGTCGCCGGGCGCGATGGGACTCGTCCTGCAGCCGTACTGGATGCCGGGCGTGCGCTACCCGGGCCCGGAGGCCAAGGGCGCCATGATCGGCTTCGGCGACGTCCACGGACGGGCGCACGTGTACCGGGCGATCCTCGAGGGGCTTGCGTATGCCCTGCGGGACGGCCTCGAGCGGTCAGTCCGTCAGAGCGGTGTCGCCGTGCGCGAGATCCGGATCTCGGGCGGTGGCTCGCAATCGCGGCCCGCCGTCCAGCTATTCGCGGACGTGTTCGGCGTGCCGGCCGCACGGCCCCACACGCACGAGGCCGCTGGCCTGGGCGCGGCGATCGACGTCGCGCTCGGCCTCGGCATCCACCGCGACCCTGGGTCCGCCGTCGTGGCGATGGTCCGGGTCGCCGATCGCTTCGAGCCGAACCCCGCCGCGAACCGCCTCTACGAGGACCTCTTCCGCTCCGTCTACCTGCCGATGTACGACCGGCTCAAGCCGCTGTATCGCGAGATCCGGCGGATCACGGGTTACCCGCCGGGATGACGGCCGGCTGGCCGGGCGACGTGGTCCCGCGGGCTCCGCTCGGCCACCCGGACCTTTGGCCCGTTTGACAGGCCCCCTTCTTGGCCCCATCCTCCAGTACGTACAAGCGATTGCCGAGCAAGGACAGCAGGTCTGAGCATCGACCGAGTTCACGAAACCGGACCGACTCGCTCCCGCTTCCAATCAACGGCACGCAACAACCAGGCTCCGTCGCCCTTCACACGACGCTGAGCAACCAGGCCGCATCCGGGCCCAATCCGCCTCGGGATCGCGGCACGAAGGAATCAACGAGCACATGCTTACGCGAACATTCCATTCATCCGTCGTCGGACGGTCTGCCTCCATGCGCCGGCTCCGCCGTCGCTCGGCGGGTAGCCAGCGCCTCTTCTGCAGCACGAACGGCTGCGCCAGCTTCCTCGAGCTCGATGTCGAGCGCGGGATGGCGACCTGCCCCGTCTGCGGGTTCCAGCGCCGCCTGAACTAGGCCACCGCGGCCGGGCCGCGCGGCGGCGGCGCAGAGCCGCGCGCGCGGGGCTCCGGCAAACCGATACAGTCGGCCATGTGACCACGGTCGACCGCGCCCACCTCGCTCGGCTCATGGCCGCCGAGACCGCCACGTTCGTCGCGCGCAACGCCCGATCCCGCGAGCTGCACGAGCGGGCGACGAGATCCCTCGTCGACGGTGTGCCGATGAACTGGATGGTCAAGTGGGCCAGCCCGTTCCCGCCCTTCATCGAGGCCGCCGACGGCGCCCATGTCCGTGACGTCGACGGCAACGACTACATCGACTTCAGCCTCGGCGACACCGGCGCGATGGCCGGCCACGGCCCGGCTCCCACTATCGCGGCGGTCGAGCGTCAGCTCCGCCGCGGGATCACCCACATGCTCCCCACCGAGGATGCGATCTGGGTCGGCGAGGAGCTGACCCGCCGGTTCGGACTGCCCCTGTGGCAGTTCACGATGACCGCGACCGATGCGAACCGGTTCTCCATCCGGATCGCTCGCGAGATCACCGGCAGGCCGCTGATCGCGGTCCACGACCAGTGCTACCACGGCAGTGTCGACGAGACCTTCGCCGTGCTCGACGGCGGCCGGGTCGTCGCGCGACGTGGCAATCTCGGGCCGCCGGTCGATCCGGCGCTGACGACGCGCGTCGTCCCGTTCAACGACCTCGAGGCCCTCGAGCGCGCCCTCGAGGACTGCCAGGTTGCGGCGCTGCTGATCGAGCCGGCACTGACGAATGTCGGGATCGTGCTGCCGGCTCCTGCCTACCTCGACGGGGTCCGGGAGCTCACTCGAAGAACCGGCACGATCCTCATCAACGACGAGACGCACACCATCTGCGCCGGACCCGGCGGCGTCACCGGGGCGCTCGGCCTCGAACCGGACATGCTCGTCATCGGCAAGACGATCGGCGGCGGAATCCCAGCTGGCACGTACGGGATGAGCGCCGACGTGGCAGAACGACTCGGCGCCCACATCAAGCTCGAGGATTCGGATGTCGGCGGGATCGGAGGCACGCTCGCCGGCTACGCGCTCTCGCTGGCGGCGACCCGGGCGACGCTGGGCGAGGTCCTCACCACCGAGGCGTTCGAGCGCATGATCCCGCTCGCAGAGCGCTGGGAGCGCGGCGTCGCCGACGCGATCGCGGCCCGAAGCGTCTCCTGGAGCGTGACTCGACTCGGTGCCCGGGCGGAATATCACTTCATGCCGACGGCGCCGCGAGACGGCGCAGAACAGGCCGCCCACGCAGACTTCGAACTGGAGCGGTTCCTCCATCTCTGGGCGATGAACCGCGGCATTCTCATGACGCCATTCCACAACATGGCCCTGATATCACCGGCGACGACCGCCGCGGACGTCGACCGCCACACCGAGGTGTTCGGCCAGGCCCTCGAGGCGCTGTTCCCGTGAGCGCCTGGTTCGCGTGACCGCCCACGTCCCGTGACCGCCCGCATGGCGCACGAGGCCGACGGCCTCGACGGCGCCGGCCTCGACCGAGCACGCCGCCGCTCCCGTTGGTCCCTCGTCGCCGGCGTCGCGCTCGGGAGCACCGGCCACATTGCCGCGGTGACCGTCGGCACGATCGTGGGCCAGGACCTGCTCGGATCTCCGACCTGGGCCGGAGCACCGGCCTCGAGTGTCGTCCTGGGGGCAGCCACGGGGGCCCTCGTGCTCACCGGGCTCATGGTCAGGCGCGGTCGCCGGTTCGGGCTCGCCGCGGGCTACCTCATCGGCGTGTTCGGCGCCCTCGTCGCGGTCGCCGCCGTTCTGACGCGCTCGTTTCCCCTGCTCCTGCTCGGGACGTACCTGATCGGCTTCGGCAACAGCTCGAACCTGCTCTCGCGGTACGCCGCGGCGGACCTCGTGGCCCCGGGCCGGCGAGCGTCCGCCATCGGGCTCGTCGTCTGGGGCGCAACGATCGGGTCGGTGGTCGGGCCGTGGCTCGTGCCCATCTCCGGCGCGATCGCCAAGGGCTTCAGCCTGCCGACGCTCACCGGGCCATATCTCGTCCCGATCGTCTTCGTCGGGCTGGCGGCGGTCCTGTCCTTCCTCCTGCTCAGGCCCGACCCGTATGCGATCGCGCACCACTCGACAATCCAGCAGGAATCGGATCCGCTTGCGGCGCCCCTCGGAGCGATCCTGCATCGGCCGGCCGTGCTGGCGGCGATCGTTGCCCTCGTCGCCGGCCAGTTCACGATGGTCCTCATCATGACGATGACGCCGTTGCACATGACCGCTCATGGGCATGGGCTCGCGGCCGTGGGCCTGGTCCTGAGCGCGCACACGTTCGGGATGTACGCGCTGGCGCCGATCTCGGGTCGGCTGACCGAGCGCTTCGGAACGGTCCCGACGATCTTCGGCGGAACCGGCGTGCTGATCGCGGCGGCCCTGCTCGCCGCCTTCGCCCCACCGGAGGGCGGCACGTACCTGCTCGTCGCCCTCTTCCTGCTCGGGTTCGGCTGGAATCTCGGTTTCGTCGCGGGCAGCGCGATGCTCTCAGCGGGCCTCGAGCTCGCCGAGCGGACCCGCGTCCAGGGGCTCGCCGACGCCCTGATCTGGAGCACCTCCGCCGCCGCGAGCCTCGGTTCGGGGCTGATCGTGGCCTTCGCCGGCTACACGGGCCTCGGGATTCTCGGCGCCGGCCTCGTCGCGATCCCGATCGCGGTCCTTGCCTCGCGCCGACGAGCGCTCGCCACCGGAGCGGGCGCCACCGCCTAACCCGCCGGGCACTAGTTCCCGGACCAGCCACGTCGCGATGGTTCGGGCGCAGTCGACGACCTCGGCGAACGGCACGTACTCGTCGGCCGAGTGGGCGACGCGGACGTCGCCCGGGCCGAACATGACCGTCGGGGTCCCGCCCTCGTTGATGAGGAGTCGCATGTCGGCGCCGTATGGCTCACCGATCAGTGATGGCCGTCGGCCGAGCGTCGCCTCGGCCGCATCCGCGAGCCCCACCGGCAACGGATGGTCCGGGCCGATCCTCGCCGAAGAGAATCGGCCGCCCGTCACCTCGACGGTCGCGCGGTGGTCGCGCAGGAAGGGGTCGGCGTGGCAGGCCGCGTCGATGCACCGGCGGAGCTCGATCTCGGCCTCGCGCCACGTCTGGCCGACACGAACGCCGTAGCGGCCCTCGGCAACGATCCGGTCCATGACCGTCGAGGCCCACGTCCCGCCTTCCACCTTGCCGACGATCGTCGGGTACGGGAGGCCGAGCACCGTCATCAGCGGGTCGGTCTCGTTCGCGTTACGGCGTCCTTCGTCGATCCCCAGCGCACGGACCAGGAGGCCGAGGTTGTCGAGCGCCGAGATGCCCTCCCGACGGACGGAAGCGTGCGCGGCGCGGCCGGGCACAACGAGGCGGAAGGTGATGGCACCGGCGTGGGCCACGACGATCTCAAGGCCGGTCGGCTCGGTGATGATCGCGAGGTCGCCGGTCATGCCGGCCCGGATCGCGGCAAGCATCCCCTGCCCACCATCCTCCTCGGAGGGCACGCTGGCGACCAGGATCTCGCCGTCGAGTCGATCGGCGAGACCTGCGGCCACGACCGCTCGCACCGCTCCCAGGATCGCCGCGACCCCGCCCTTCATGTCGCAGGCACCCCGACCGTAGACGCGGCCGTCGCGAACTTCGGCGGACCATGGGTCGACCGTCCACGTTCCTGGGTCGCCGGGCGGGACCACGTCGACGTGGCCGACCAGGAGGATCCTTCGCCCGCCGGACCGCCCGAGGCGGCCAACGACGATCGGCAGGCTCTCGCGTGCCATCTCGGCCCCTGGCCAGTCCGGATCATCGCGGGCAAGAGCCGCCGGATCCGGTTCGAGACGCTCCGTCGCCAGCCCGGCATCGCGGGAGAGCCGCTCGACCTCGTCCTGGACCGCGGACTCGGAGCCCGTGATCGACGGGATCCGAATGAGCCCTCGGAGGTCCTGTTCGATGCGCTCGGCGTCGACTGCGAGCTGGTCAGCCACGCAAGATCGGACGCGTCATGCAGGTCGGGCCGCCCGTGCCGTTGACCCCGATTTCGGTCGCGGCGTAGGTGTGGACCTCGCAGCCGGCCGCGACCAGGGCCGCCTCGGTCTGGGGATTGCCTGCCGCGATGATCACGACGCCCGGGCGGACGGCGAGCACGTTCGGCCCGAGCGTCAGGTATTCCTCCTCCGGCACCTCGATCAGCCGGATCCCGAGCTCGCCGAGCAGGCGCCACAGCCCGACCGGCAGCAGCGGCAGATAGACCACGGCAAGGTCGTCGGCGACGGGCGAGATCACGGACATCAGGTGAACCAGCTCGGCCGGTCCCTTCCAGTACGGCACGTCGAAGACACGGACGTCGCCGCCCACGAAGGCGGCAAGCTGCCGGGCGCCCTCGTCGTTCGTCCGGAGGGTTCGGCCGATGCAGAAGAGATCCGGAAGCAGCCAGAACGTGTCGCCCCCCTCGATCGTGCCGGGGGCCTGGATCCGACCCACGGTCGGGATCCCGGCTGCGGTCGTCCAGGCCTCGAGTGCGGCGGGCTCACCCTGGCGATTCGGCTTGCCCGGGCGAAGCGGGATCGCCCCGCGATCGGTCACGAGCAGCGGATCGTAGGTGTACACGAGGTCTGGATCGCCCATCTCGGCGTCGAGCACGTGGACCGTCGGCCCGAGCGAGGCGAGCAGGTCCACGAAGGCGTCGTGCTCGCGCTGGGCGACGGGGAGGTCGACCGGGTGCAGGAACCCGTGGTCCGGATCCTCGAACGCCTTGCCGAAGGCAGGCCCCGGTCGCTTGACTAGGACATCGCGCAACGGTGCCGTCAGGCTCTGCCCGCCGTAGGCACGGATCGTCGGCGAAGTGGTCATGAGCGAGCCTCCACGGATGCTGGCGCGGCGAAGCGCTCGGGAGCGAAGGATGAGTCGAAGCCGGCCTCGCGGCCGAGGACGAGATCGGCGATCTGGCGTGCGGACGCCGGGCCTGTCGAGATTCCCCACGGTCCATGGCCGGAAGCGACGAACATGCCCTCGATCCATGGGATCAATCCGACGACGGGCCGTCCGTCGCGCGACATCGGCCGGGCGCAGGCACGAACCTCGCGGATGGGCGCATCCATGATCCCCGGCACGAACGTGGTCCCGTGGGCGAGCAGCCGCTCCGTCCAGGCGGGCGGATCCGGCTCGATCTCGAGAAACGTCGAGCCGACAGCGGATGCGCCGGCGGCGGTTACGAGGCTGAACTCGGGTCGCTCGTCGGCGAGCACGGGTGCCGCTCTGTCGTGGTTCGGCGCGGGGTCGCGGGTCGTCACGGGGTCGCCAGTCCCGAGCGCCTCGTCCATCTCCGCCTCCTCCATCACGTGCCGCGGCGGGTTCGCGAGCAGCGTCTCGATCACGACGCCCCAGACCGGCCGGATCGGGTTCCATGCCCTCGATCGATCGACGAGCTCGCCGGTCCACGGCCCGGCCGCGATGACGACCGCGCCAGTGGGCTCCAGCCGGCCTGCGACCTCGACGCCAACGCAGCGCCCCGCCTCCACCACCGGCCGAGCCTCGCGGCCAAGTCGGATCGTCACGCCGGCGCGCTCGGCAAGCGTCGCAAACGCGTACGTGGGCGCGGACGGGATGATGGGGTACCCGATGTCGAGCCGGCAGGCGTAGACATCCGGCGCGAGCGCGGGTTCGAGCCGTTCGAGCACGAGCCCCTCGACGAAGTCGGGGCGGGCCGCCGGAAACGATTCGCCAAGCTTAGTTGCGAGGGCCAACACACCAGCGCGATCGTGCGAGACGAGCAGCAGGCCGTCCGGCGCGGCATCGAAGGGGCCAATCGGCGTGCCGACGGCCGCGCCGACGCGCCCGTAGATCGCGAGCGTCTCCTCGTACAGCGGGACCAGCAGCGGGTCGAACGGCTGCTGGACGACGCCGGAGTTCCTGCCCGATGCGCCCGCCGCGAGCGCCTCGCGCTCATAGAGGACCACGCTCGCCCCGGCCTCCGCGAGAAACGCTGCCGTTGCCGTTCCGACGATTCCGCCACCGATCACGGCGACGTCGACGGGACGGGCCGCCACCCGAGCGGGCCCGCTCAGGTCCTTGCGCCGGCGGCAGCCGTGGCGCCAGCCGTCACGGCACCGCCTCGAGCCCGCCCGGCCAGCTCGGCGAGCTCGCCGATGAGCCGATCGACCTCCTCGGCCGTGTTGTAGTGGGTCAGGCCGACCCGGACGAGGCCCTCGGCGGCGAGCCCCAGCCGCTCGATGAGCCCGGTCGCGTAGAAGTCGCCGTCCCAGACCGCGATGCCGCGGTCGCCGAGCTGCGTGGCCACCTCGCGCGCCGAGAAGCCCTCGAGCGTGAAGCCTGCCGTCGGCGTCCGTTGCTCGAAATGGACGGGATCCACGATCCCCAGCAGGCGCAGGCCTGGGATCGAGCCGAGCCCGGCGGCCAGGCGCCGATAGAGTTCCAGCTCGTAGGCCCGAATCGCCCCCATCGCCGCGACGAGCTTCGAGCGCCTCGACCCGCGCCCCTCGGCCTCGCCGAATTCGACGCCCAAGCTCGCGAGGTACTCGACCGCGGCAAGCGCCCCCGCGTAGCCCTCGAAGTTGCCGGTCCCGGTTTCGAACTTGTGGGTCGCGGGCCGGACCTTATAGGCGGGCAGGGTCGCGAGCAGCTCGCGCCGGCCGTAGAGCGCCCCGACGTGCGGGCCGAAGAACTTGTAGACCGAGCAGGCGACGAAGTCCGCGCCCGCCGCTCGCGCGTCGAGCGACAGGTGCGGCGCGGCGTGGACGGCATCGACGTAGGTCCAGGCGCTCGCGCGCTGCGCGAGCGCAGCAATCTCGGCGATCGGGTTGATCGTCCCGACAGCATTCGATGCCCAGCCCACGGCGACGAGCCGCGTCCGAGGAGAGAGGAGCGCCTCGAGATCGGCGAGCCGGAGCGTGCAGTCGTCGAGCGATGGCTCCCACGTTCGCACCACCAGCCCTCGATCGGCGGCCATCGCAAGCCACGGGTCGACGTTTGCCTGGTGGTCCAAGCCGGTCACGATGATCTCGTCGCCGGTCCGGAGCGCGCCGCCGATCGAGCGCGAGATCTGGAACGTGAGCGTCGTCATGTTCGGACCGAGGGTGATCTCGTCGGCATCGACGCCCAGCAGGTCGGCGATCGCCGCGTGGGCCTCCTCGACGATCGCGTCCGAGCGGTGCGACGTTTCGAATGCCCCCTCGTGGTTCGCATTCGACGTCCGGTAGTAATCCGCGACGGCGTCGATCACGGTCTCAGGGACCTGGGTCCCGCCAGGGCCGTCGAAGAAGACCATCGGGCGCCCGGCATGGGTCAGCGAGAGGGCCGGGAACCGGCTCCGAACGGTTTCGACGTCGAACGGCGTCACCGCACGATCGTAGCCGCCCCACGGATCGCCCGCCTCGTTGACCGAGCAACGACCTGCCCGTAGGATGGAGCCGTGCCCGCAACCGAGCCGCAGGAGGCTCCCCTCACCGCTCGCGACCCGCGACTGGCACCGTGGCGCGCGTTCGTGCGTGCCCAGGCCCACGTGTCGCGCCGCCTCGACGAGGATCTCCGGACGGAGCATGGCCTCTCCCTCCAGGAGTACGTCGCGCTGTTGATCCTCGTGGAGTCGCCGGGGCATCGCCTCCGCATGGGCCGGCTGGCCGAATCCCTGACGCTCTCGAAGAGCGGCGCCACGCGGCTCATCGACCGGCTCGTCGCGGACGGTCTCGTCGCGCGGGTGTCGTGCTCATCGGATGCCCGCGGCGCCGAAGCCGAGCTGACCGAGCGAGGCATCGACCGGCTCCGGACGGCCGCCCCGACGCACCTCCGTGGCATCGCGGAGTACTTCCTCTCCCCGATCGGCCAGACGGACCTCGAGGTCATCGAGCGAACGATGGGCGAGGTCGCGGCCTGCGCCGGCGGCCAACACCGAGCCTGAGCGAGCGGCGGAGCCCGAGCGAGGGCGAGCGCGAGGCCCGCGGCGGCCCACGCGTCGCGAGTGCCGCCAGCGCCGCTCCCCCGGTGGGCAGGCTCTACGCCGGCACGTCCGGCTTCTCGTACTCCGACTGGACGCCGCGCTTCTACCCGCCCGGCACGCCCGCGGCGAAGCGCCTCGCGTACTACGCCTCGCGACTCTCGACCGTCGAGCTGAACGCCACCTTCCGTCGCCGCCCGACCGCGAGCGCGATCGCAGGCTGGGTGGCGGCCACGACGCCGTCGTTCCGGTTCGTGGTGAAGGCCCAGCGCGGATCGGCCCTGCGCGCCCTGCTCCAGGAGCCGGTCGAGAGCATCGCCTGGCTGACGGAGCCGCTCGGCGGCTTTGGCGAGCGCCTCGGCGCGGTGCTGTTCCGGATCCCGGGCGAGATCCGGCGCGGCGGCCCAATCTTCGGTGGAGACCCGGACGCGTCGGATGCGCGGCTCCGGGCGTTGCTTGCGGCGTGGCCAGCGACGATCCCGTTGGTGATGGAGTTCCAGGACCCTTCCTGGCACGTCGACGAGACCTTCGCCGCCCTGAGAGATGCTGGCGCGATCCTCTGCACGACTGAGCTCCGCGAGGAAGGGGGTCCGCCCACGATTCGCCGAACCGGAGACCGGCTCTACCTGCGCCTCCGGCGCGAGGCGTACACGCCTGCCGAGGTGGCGGCCTGGGCCGACCGTCTCGTGCCGTTCCTCGCCGCGGGTGACGACGCTTACGTGTTCTTCCGGCATGACGCCGACGGGCGGGCGACGGAGCTAGCCGTCGCGCTCAGGAATCGCGTGGAGTCGCAGCTCCGAGGCTGATCACACGCCCGGCGTGGCCCCAGGCGGGGCGCCACGCGGGTGCCCGCGGTCGTGGTCGACGCGATGCGTGTACTCGGCGGGCCCGAAGACGACCAGGAGGATCAGCTCCTCCTCGATGTCGTGGAAGCGATGCGGTGCGTCGGCCGGGACGAAGACGATCGAGCCCGCGGCAACGGGTCGGTCCTCGTCTCCGACCGTGACCCGCGCCCGCCCGGTGACCACGTGGTAGACCTCATCCTCGGTGTGCGGCTCCTGCGGATCGACGCCGCCGGCGGGCAGGACGTAGATGCCTACGGATAGGTCGTGCGTTCGCACGAACTCGTGGTATAGCCGCCCAGAAAGGGCCCGCGTGGCCAGCAGATCGTCGAGCTCGAAAGCGTCCATCGGCGCGGAGGCTAGCACCGCCGGGAGGGCGAGCGTCTTGCCCGCCGTACAGTGAGGACGTGACGCGCGGGGGTGGCCAGAATCGGCTCGCCGGTCGGGGCGCGGCGACTGCGATCCGCACTGCGTTGTTCGCCTTGCTCCTCGTCGGCTGCTCGGCCCAACCGGTTAGCCCGCGGCCGCCGATCTCCCAGCCCGCGAGCTCGCTCGACTTGGCCCATATCGCCATCAGTCTCAAGACGTACGTCCACGTCGACGGCGGACCGCTGGCGATGGTGGTGTCGAAGGACGGCTCGGGACGCCTGTTCGTCGCCACCCAGGACGGGCGGATCTGGGTCGTCGCGAACGGCGCTGTTGCGGCCACGCCGTTCCTCGACATCGGCGCTCGCATCACGTCCGGCGGCGAACGCGGCCTGCTCGGGATCGCGGTCCACCCCCGGTTTCCGACGGATCCGCGGGTCTTCGTCGACTACACCGATCTCAACGGGAACACGGTGGTCTCGAGCTTCACTATCGATCCAGGGGACCCGTCGCGGCTCGCCTCGACAAGCGAGCGAATCATGTTCACGACGGTCCAGCCATTCGCGAACCACAACGGCGGTGCGCTCGTGTTCGGGCCGGATGGCGATCTCTTCATCTCGCTCGGCGATGGCGGCAGTGGCGGCGACCCGATGGGCAACGGCCAGCGGCTCGACACGACCTTGGGCAAGATCCTGCGGATCGACGTCGATCGGACGGACGCCGGGCGGGCATATGCGATCCCCGCGGGCAACCCGTTCGCCGGTACCGCCGCGGCGCGCCCGGAGATCTGGCTCTACGGGCTCCGAAACCCGTGGCGGATCTCGTTCGATCGCGCGAATGGCGACCTGTGGATCGGCGACGTAGGCCAGGGCGACTGGGAGGAAGTCGACGTGGCGCGGACCGGCACCAGCGGGTTGAACTTCGGCTGGAACCGGATGGAGGGCCTGCACTGCTTCGCCCCGGCGAGCGGTTGCGACAGATCCGGGCTCACGCTCCCGGTCGCGGAATACGGCCACGGGCCGGAGTGCACCGTGATCGGCGGCTACGTCTATCGCGGCAGCGCGTTCCCCGCGCTCCGGGGCGGCTACCTCTTCGCCGATTACTGCTCCGGCACGATCTTCGCGATTCCCGCGGGAGCGACGGAGCCGACCCCTCCGGTTGTCGTCGGCAAGACGAAGAGCGGCATCTCTGCCTTCGGCGAGGACACGGCCGGTGAGCTGTACGTGGCAAACCTCGACGGGACCATCTCGAAGGTCGCGGTGACGAGCCAGCCCTAGGAGCTTGAGACCTCCGAGGACGTGGGCTGGTCCGTGCGCTCGGCGGCCGGGTCGGCGGTCTTCGCGGGCGCGGCGGCCGGCCGGGTCGGTCGCAGGTAGAGCCCGAGGACCGCAACGAGATAGGCGATGTGGACGCCGAGCGTCGTGAACTCCGGCGCAGCGCTGTAGCCGAGGATGGCCCGCAGGAATTGGCCGACACCGGATGCGTCCGGCAGGACCCGCGACGCGTCGTACGCCGTCTGCGTTCCGATTGGAATCGCGCCAACTTCGATCAGCTCGTGGACCGCCTGGGACAGGAGGCCCGCGGCGATGAAGATCAACCCGATTCCGGTCCAGCGGAAGAACGAGCGCAGGTCGATGCGGCGGCTGCCGGTGTAGAAGATCCAGCCGATCCCGACCGACGCGACCAGACCCAGGACGGCCCCGAGGACGATGCTCGAGGCGTCGGCCCGCACGGACGTCGCCTGGCCGACGAGGAAGATCGAGGTCTCGAGCCCTTCGCGGATCACCGCGCTGAAGGCGAGCAGGGCGAGGCCAAAAGCGGAGCCTTCGGTCAGGGTCCGCTCGATCCGGGCGTGCAGCTCGCCACGCAGCGCCATCGACTGGCGCCGCATCCAGAACAGCATCCAGGTCACGACCGCGGCGGCGATCAGCATCGCCGTGCCTTCGAAATACTGTTCGTAGGGTGCTTCGAGCGAGCCCGCGGTCTGGAAGATCACGACGCCGGCGAGGACGCTCAGGAGAATCGCGAGCCCGGCGCCGAGCCAGATCCCCGGCGCCTGGCCGATGTTGCCCGATCGATTCAGATATGCGAGCAGGATCGCCACGATCAGGGCCGCCTCGACGCCCTCCCGCAGCCCGGTCACGAATCCCGCTGTCAGCGCTCCAAATTCCACGAGCGGATGCTAGCAACGGCTCGGAGATTCGGTCAACCGCCCTTGAGTTGCGTACTCAAGGCGGCTTGGGCGGGCGTTCGTGGCACTATCGACTCGATGGCCCCGCCGACCGTGCTCCCCCGCCGCCTCGAACCGGACGAACCGACCCATGCGTGCATCCGCTGCGGGCGGCCGGGCCTCGCCGCTGAGCTCGCCCTGTGCGAGCAGTGCAACCCGCTCGAGCTCGCGCAACCGTCCGCGACCCAGGTTCACGGCATCGCGGCGCTCGGGATCATCCTCTTCGTCGTCGTCCTGGCCGTCCTCGGGCGCGGCGCGCTCGCAGGAGCGGGGCCGTTCGCGGGCGTTGTCGACGTCGTTTCGCCTACGGCCGATGGACTCGCCGTGACCCTCGTCGTCAGCAACAAGGGCACGAAATCGGCGGCGACGACGTGCCGCGTTGTTCTCGACAGCCATCCCGTCGGCGGCCCCGGCGAGCTCGTCCAGACGCCGGTCATCCCGGCCGGCGCGAGCGCCCGCTTCAGCGTCGACGTCACGAAGTTCGGGACGGCGTCGCTCGGGCTGGCCGCCGACTGCCAGACGCCGTGAGCTTCGAGGCCGAGCTCGGGGTGGCGGCTGGCATCGCGGTCCGGGCGGGCGAGCTCCAGATCGAACGTGCCTCCCGGGTCGGCCGGATCGACTTCAAGTCGGCCAGGGACGTGGTGACCGAGGTCGATCACCTGTCTGAGGCGCTGATCCTCGATGCGATCCGCGCGGCGTTCCCAGGCGATGCGATCCTGGCCGAGGAGACCGGCGAGCATCTCGCCGCGACGGGCCACGGTCCGACGTCCGGGATCGGCCGCGTCTGGATCGTCGATCCGCTCGACGGGACGATCAACTACGCGAACGGGATCCCCTTCCACTGCGTGTCGATCGGGCTCGCGGAGGCTGGCCAGCCCGTTGTCGGCGTGGTTCACGATCCGATGCGCGGCGAGACCTTCGCCGCGACCGCCGACACCGAGGCGATTCTCACGGGAGCGTCTGGGGCCACCGTGCCCATGGTCGCTTCGACGAAGGAGCTCCTCTCGGACTTCGTCGTGTCGCTGGCCCTGTCCGGTCGAGCGGTCGCCATGCGCGCCCGGACGGTTCGGAAGGCGATCCGCGTGTCGCGCTCGATGGGCTCGGCAGCATTGGCGCTGGCGTACGTGGCGAACGGCCGCTTCGACGCGATGGTCCAGCAGGGCGGCCTCTCGACCTGGGACATCGCGGCCGCCGGCCTCATCGCCGAGCGAGCCGGCGCGGTCGTGACCGATCTCGACGGCGGTCCCTGGTTCGACGTCGGCCGCGGCCCGAAGACGATCGGCCTCCTCGCGGCTCCGGCCGCGCATCACGCGGCACTTCTGAAGCTGATCGGGGGACCCGTTAAAACCTAGCCCGGCATAGCGGCCGGGGCGCTAAGTGCTGTAGCACGGATATTCGGTGATGTATTCACGCTGCCGCGGGGAGCGCCACCGCCCGCGTCGCCAGGCGCTCGAGGAGCCTGGCAAGATCCGCTCGGGTGAACTTCCACTCGAACGGCCGAGCGAGCAGTTCGT
>JBBQTO010000024.1:0-21875 GCA_038234575.1 Candidatus Limnocylindrales bacterium | reverse complement strand
AACCCCTACGCGACGGTCGGGCACGTCTACCACTACCGCGTCCGTGGCACCGACAAGAACGGCAACGTCGGGCCGTGGCGCTACGGCCAGAACCTCAGCGTCTCTCGGTACGAGGAGACGAACGCGGTCATCACCTACGTCGGCACGTGGACGAAGTCGCCGCTGAACGCGTCGAACTCGGGCGGCTACACGAAGTACGCGTTCGGCGGCAGCAAGACCGCAACCTTCACGGTCACGGCCCGGGACTTCGCGTTCGTCTCGCCGACCAGCAGCACCCGGGGGACGGCCAAGATCTACGTCGACGGCGTCCTGGTCTCGACGATCTCCGAGAAGTCGACCGCGACGGTGTACCGCCGCGTTCTCTGGGCGACCCACTTCTCGATCCTCGCGAGCCACTCGATCAAGGTCTATGTCGTCGGTGACGGGCGGATCGACGTCGACTGCTTCCTGGCCCTGCGCTAGGGGATCGTCCGGGACCGGCTGGTATACTCCCGGGGCTTTGCCAGGTCGCGCGTGATCGAACCCGGCCGGGGCTGGGCCTATGCCGCCCTCTTCTCTGAGATCGGTGTTTCACTCCTGATGACGACCCTGATCGGCATCCTCGCGGGCCGCTGGGTCGACGAGCAGCTGGGCAGCCTGCCGATCTTCGTGATCGTCGGCTTCCTGATCGGGGCCGGCTCCGGCACGGTGATGATCTACCGGCTCGTGAGCCGGTTTCTGAAGACCATCGAGTAGGGCCCTCGGGCCAATCGAGACAAGACGAGCGGGGCGATGGGCCGCGCTCCCCCATGTGGAGGGATTGTGTCGAGCGAGCAGGTCGCGACCGAGCCGGTCGCGGAGACCCCCGCATCGACGCCGCCGGCGAAGTCACGCCGTCGGCCGTCGTCGCGCTGGCTGCTCCTGATCGGGGCCGTGATCGTCCTCGACGTGATCGCCTTCGTCGCCTTCCCGCCGTTTCCACGGGGCGGCGCCGCGGGTGACATCTGCGGCTTCCCGGCCTGCTTCATCGAGAGCAGCCTGGAATTCCCGGCGCCCCACACCGTCATCGACTTCAATCCGTCGGCCGCTCCACCTCCACCGGTCGGCGTGTACTTCCAGCCGGCGATCAGCAACACGCTCCTGACGATGTGGATCGTCATGGCGATCGTGGTGGTCGGGGCGTTCCTCATGATCCGCGGGTCGAAGCTCGTCCCGAGCCGCGGCCAGAACGTCTTCGAGTTCGTCTACGAGTTCCTGAGCGACTTCGGGCTCGGCATCGCCGGTCCTGCCGGCAAGCCCTACATCCCGATCTTCATCGGCGCGTTCCTGCTGGTCCTGTTCGACAACTGGATCGGGCTGGTTCCGCCCGTGGGCAAGATCGACCTGTTGCGCGCGCCGTCCAGCGACGTGAACATCACCATCGGGATGGCGCTCGTCAGCTTCCTGATCTTCCACATCGAGGGCGTCCGCCACCTCGGCGTCGGCGGCTATCTCGGCAAGTTCTTCCCGTTCTACGAGTTCCGCAACGGCATCGGCGCGGGCATCATCGCGATGTTCGTGGGCCTGATCGAGCTGATGCTCGAGTTCGTGAAGCCGGTCACGCTGTCCATGCGGTTGTTCGGCAACATCTATGGTGGTGAGGTGGCGCTGGGCGTCATCTCGTCCCTCACCATCTTGTTCATTCCGGTCCTGCTGATCGCCCTGGAACTGATGCTCAACGGCATCCAGGCCCTGATCTTCAGCGTCCTGACGCTGATCTTCATCACCCTCGCCATTGAGAGCCATCACGAGGAGGAGGGCCACATCGCCGAAGAGGCGATCACCCAGATCGAGGGCGGATCGTCCGCCCTCCAGCCGAGCCATTGAGCCGCCGTTCGGCGAGCCCAACCACGTAGGAGGAAGCTTCGAATGGAACACATCGGCGCCGGACTCGCCGCTCTTGGGGTCATCGGCCCCGGCATCGGCATCGGCATCCTGGCCGGCCTCTCCGCGACCGCGATCGGCCGCAACCCTGACGCCGCCGGCCAGATCCGCGGCATCGCGATCATCCTTGCAGCGTTCGCCGAAGGGCTTGGCGTCCTCGCGATCGTCGTCGGCCTCCTCGCCATCTTCATCAAGTAGCCGAACGGGCACGGGATAGCCATCGTGGACCTGCTGGCAATCGCGTCCGGGCTCGGACGTGAAGCCGCCCAGCTGATCGCGGCCGAGGAACCGCTGTTCCAGATCAACCTGTTCCAGGTGATCGTGGCAGCGACGAACTTCGTCGTCTTCCTCGCGCTCCTGTGGACGTTCGCCTTCAAGCCCGTCGCGAAGATGCTCGGCGACCGCCAGGCGCGCATTGAGCAGGGGCTCAAGGACGCAGATCAGGCGCGAAAGGATCGCGAGAGCGCGGAGCAGGAGCGGCTCGCCGCGCTTGCCGAGGCGCGCCGCGAGTCGAACGAGATCCTCGCCCGCGCCCAGAAGATCGCCCAGGAGACACGGGACGCCGACATCGCGGCGACTCGCACCGAGCTGGAGCGGCTGCGGTCCAAGGCGACCGAGGAGATCGAAGGCGAAAAGCAGAAGGCGCTCCAGGAGCTCCGATCGGAGGTCGCCGACCTCGCGCTGGCCGCCGCCGGCAAGGTCGTCGGCGAGTCGATGAACGACGCTCGGCAGCGCAAGCTCGTCGAGGAGTTCCTCGCATCGACCCCGGTCGCGGACGAGACGAACTGATGGAGCGCGTACAGGCGCCAACGCGGCACCGGGCCGGCTCAGCGAGGGCGCGCTAGGTGGCGAGATCCACCACCGCGGCTCGGCGCTACGCGGAAGCCGCTTTCGAGCTGGCCAAGCGGGACGATGCGGTCGACGCGTGGGCCGAGGGCCTCGATGTTTCCGCCCAGATCGTCGCGGACGACCGGATCCGGACGTTCCTCGACAGCCCCGCAGCGCCGCTCGCCGAGCGGCTCGCGCTCATCGATCGGGTGCTCAAGGGCAAGGCGCCGGAGTCGGTGGCCCGGCTCGTGAAGCTCCTGGCGACCCGTCGCGCTGTCGATGGCCTGCCTGCGATCCTGTCGGAGTACCGGCGCCTCGTGAATCGCGACCGCGGGGTCGTCGAGGCGCTCGTGACCAGCGCGGCGCCGCTGACCGCCGACGAGACCGAGGCCCTCAGGGCCAAGGTCGGCAAGATGACCGACCGGACCGTGGACCTCCGGGTCCAGGTGGATGACGCGCTGATCGGCGGCTTGACCGTCCGCATCGGCGACACCCTCTACGACGCCAGCGTGCGCGGCCGCCTCGAGCGACTCCGCGAGCAGCTCGTCTCAGGCGCGCGCTAACCCAAAGCCGAACGGAGAACCCATGGCCATTCGCTCAGACGAGATCATCAACATCATCAAGTCGGCGATCGACTCGTTCGACGCCGAGACCGAGGCCCGGAACGTCGGGACCGTCGTCGAGGTCGGCGACGGCATCGCCCAGATCTACGGCCTCGCCGGTGCCGTCGCCTCCGAGATGCTCGAGTTCCCGGGCGGTGTCATGGGCCTCGCCCTGAACCTCGAGGAAGAGACCGTCGGCGCGGTGATCCTCGGCGACGCCACGCACATCAAGGAAGGCGACACGGTCAAGACAACCGGCCGCGTCGTCGATGTCCCCGTCGGTCAGGCCCTGCTCGGTCGCGTCGTCGACCCCCTCGGTCGGCCCCTCGACGACAAGGGTCCGATCGAGACGAAGAAGCGCCGCCCGGTCGAGCGGATCGCCCCGGGCGTCATCGTCCGCCAGAGCGTCGACACGCCGGTCCAGACCGGCATCAAGGCGATCGATGCGCTGATCCCGATTGGCCGCGGCCAGCGCGAGCTGATCATCGGCGACCGCCAGACCGGCAAGACCGCGGTCGCGATCGACACGATCATCAACCAGAAGGGGCAGGGCCTCGTCTGCATCTACGTCGCGATTGGCCAGAAGCTCTCGACGGTCGCCCAGACGGTGGCAACGCTCGAGAAATACGGCGCGATGGAGCACACGATCGTCGTGGTCGCCGGCGCCGAGGACCCCGCGCCGCTCCAGTACATCGCCCCGTATTCCGGTGTCGCGATGGGCGAGGAGATCATGGAGGAGGGCGTCCAGGTCGACGGAAAGCTCGTGAAGGACGCGCTCTGCGTCTACGACGACCTCTCGAAGCACGCCTGGGCCTACCGCGAGATGGCGCTCCTGCTCCGCCGGCCGCCCGGCCGCGAGGCGTATCCAGGTGACGTGTTCTACCTCCACTCCCGCCTGCTCGAGCGGGCGGCGCGCATGAGCGACGAGAACGGTGGCGGCTCGCTGACGGCCCTGCCGATCATCGAGACCCAGGCGAACGACGTCTCGGCCTACATCCCGACGAACGTCATCTCGATCACGGACGGCCAGATCTTCCTCGAGACGGACCTCTTCAATGCCGGCCAGCGGCCCGCCTTGAACATCGGCATCTCCGTCTCGCGAGTCGGCTCGGCGGCCCAGACGAAGGCGATGAGGAAGGTTGCCGGGCCGCTCAAGCTGGACCTGGCCCAGTACCGGGCGTTGGCAGCCTTCGCGCAATTCGCGTCGGACCTCGACAAGGCGACCCGCGACCAGCTGACCCGCGGCGAGAAGCTCTCCGAGATCATCAAGCAGCCGCAGTACCAGCCCCTCCCCGTCGAGAAGCAGACCGCCATCCTGTACGCCGCCACGAAAGGCCAGCTGGACGACATCCCGACGCCCCGCGTCAAGGACTTCGAGATCCAGTTCTACCGCTTCCTCGAGACCGAGCGGCCGGACATCCTGAAGAACCTCGCCCAGTCAGGCGCCCTCAGCGACGAGATCGCCACCGCCTTGGACGAGGCGATCACCGAGTTCCGCAAGTCGTTCCTCGCCTAGAGATGGCGAGCCAGAGAGATATTCGGCGTCGAATAGGCGCCGTCCGCAACATCAAGCAGATCACCCGGGCGATGCAGTTCGTCGCGGCCTCCAAGTTGCGGCGGGCGCAGGACGCGACCCTCTCGGCGCGGCCGTACAGCGAGAAGATCGACGAGGTGCTGGCGGATCTCGCCGCCGTCCTCGGGCCCGAGGATCATCCCCTTCTGACCAGGCGCGAAGGCGGCAAGCGCCTCCTCGTGCTCGTCACCACCGATCGCGGCCTCGCCGGGCCCCTGAACACGAACACCGTGCGCTTCGCGGCGCGCGCGATCACCGAGCATTCCGGGGACCTGACTGTCGTGACGGTCGGCCGAAAGGGCCGCGACGCGATGCGCCGCTCTCGCGTGCCGCTGGAGGCGCACTTCGCCGGCTTCGGCGATCGACCAACCTTCGCGGACGTCCTGCCGCTGGCTCGCCTCCTCACCGACGACTACCTCGAGGGCAAGTTCAACCGCATCGACATCATCTACAGCCGCTTCATCTCGACCCTCGCCCAGAAGCCGGTGCTCGAGCAGCTGCTGCCGATCCAGCCGGCGGAGGACACCGAGGGAATTCCGGGCAACCAGTTCATCTTCGAGCCCACCGCGAGTGCGGTCCTCGAGCAGCTCGTGCCGCGCTACGTGGCGACGCGTCTCTTCCAGGCGGTCCTCGAGGGCAAGGCCAGCGAGGAATCCAGTCGTATGGTGGCGATGAAGAACGCCACCGAGAACGCCGAAGAGCTCATCGACGACCTTACCCTGTCCTACAACAAGGTCCGCCAGTCCAACATCACCCGCGAGATGATCGAGATCGCCAGCGGCGCCCGCGCGCGCTGACGGCGACCCGATACCAGGAGGACGACACCGATCATGGCGACAGCCACAGCCACCAAGCAGGCGGGCAAGGACGCACCGGCAACCGGCCGCGTGGTCCAGATCACGGGCCCCGTCGTCGACATCGAGTTCCCGGCCGGCCAGCTGCCGGCGATCTACAACGCCGTCGAGATCGAGCGCGAAGGCCAGGATTCGCTCGTCTGCGAGGTCCAGCAGCACCTCGGCAACAACTGGGTCCGCTCGGTCGCGATGACGACGACCGACGGCCTGGCCCGCGGGGTCGAGGCGAAGGACGCCGGTGGCCCGATTACCGTCCCCGTCGGCGAGGCCACGCTCGGCCGCGTCTTCGACGTCCTCGGCCGGACCATTGACGGCAAGGGGCCTGTCAAGACAGATGCCCGCCTCCCGATCCATCGGGCACCGCCCGCGTACGACGACCAGACGACCGAGATGGAGGTGTTCGAAACCGGCCTCAAGATCATTGACCTCATCTGCCCGTTCAGGAAGGGCGGCAAGGTCGGCATCTTCGGTGGCGCCGGTACGGGCAAGACGGTCATCATCCAGGAGCTGATCCGTAACGTCGCCCAGGAGCACGCGGGCTTCTCGGTCTTCGCCGGGGTCGGCGAGCGGAGCCGCGAGGGCAACGACCTCCTCCACGAGATGACCGAGTCGGGCGTCATCGCCAAGACGGCGTTCGTCTTCGGCCAGATGAACGAGCCGCCCGGGGCGCGGCTTCGCGTCGGCCTCACGGGCCTCACGATGGCCGAGTTCTTCCGGGACGAGGAGGGCCGCGATGTCCTCCTCTTCATCGACAACATCTTCCGGTTCACCCAGGCCGGCTCCGAGGTGTCCGCGCTGCTCGGCCGGATGCCGTCCGCCGTCGGCTACCAGCCGAACCTCGCGACCGAGATGGCCGCGCTGCAGGAGCGGATCACCTCGACGAAGAAAGGCTCGATCACGTCCCTCCAGGCCGTGTTCGTCCCTGCGGACGACTACACCGACCCGGCCCCGGCCACGACGTTCGCCCACCTCGACTCGACGATCCGCCTCGAACGGAACATCGCCGAGCTCGGTATCTATCCCGCCGTGGATCCGCTGACGTCGACCTCCCGGGTCCTCGATCCACTCGTCGTCGGCCAGGAGCACTACGACGTCGCCCGTGAGACGCAGCGCGTCCTGCAGCGCTACCGCGACCTCCAGGACATCATCGCGATCCTCGGGATCGATGAGCTGTCCGAAGAGGACAAGTCCACGGTCGCCCGAGCCCGCCGCCTCCAGCGCTTCGCGAGCCAACCGTTCTTCGTCGGCGAGGTCTTCACCGGCCGACCCGGCGTGTACGTCCCGATCAAGGACACGGTTGCGTCGTTCAAGGAGGTCCTCGAAGGCAAGGCCGACACGCTCCCGGAGCAGGCCTTCTTCCTGGCCGGCACGCTCGAAGACGTGCGGGCCAACGCAGCGAAGCTGGAGCAGTGACCCCGATGTCGCAAGACGGCGTCTGATGCCGATCCTCCTGGAGATCGTCACCCCGGAGCGCCTGGCGTTCTCGGGCGAGGTCGATGCCGTCGTCGTCCCGGGCAGCGAGGGGGAGCTCGGGGTGCTGCCGCATCACGCGCCGCTCGTGAGCACGCTGGGCGTCGGCGAGCTGCGCTACCGCAAGGGCGGTGAGGAGGAATCGTTCGCGATCGTGGGCGGCTTCCTCCAGGTCCGGCCGGATCGCGTCGTCGTGATGGCCGAAACAGCCGACATGGCTTCCGAGATCGATCTCGAAAAGGTCCAGGCGGCGAAGCGGGAAGCCGAGAAGGCGCTCGAGGGCGGACCCCACGACGGCGCGGATCTCGCCGTCGCCCGGGCCGAGCTCCAGCAGGCGCTCCTCCGCATCCGGGTCGCCGAGCGCCGGCACCGCGAGGGCCCGCGCAGGCGCGGGTAAGCACACTTGGCCGACGCGAAACCGTTCCACTGGGAATACGAGCCGCCCGAGGTGCCGCGGGAGCGGTTCCTCGTCACCGGCGGGCGTCCGCTGACGGGGACCGTCCAGGTCAGCGGCGCGAAGAACTCGGCGCTGAAGCTCATGGCCGCCGCCGTCCTGACCGGCGAGCGCTGCCGCTTCACGAACGTCCCGGAGATAGAGGACGTCAGGGCGATGGCCGAGACCCTGCGGGATATCGGCGTGGTCGTGGACCATCCCGAGCCGAACATCTACGAGGTCTCCGCCGGCGACGTCGACTGGCTCTTCGTGCCGCTCGAGGCGGCGGCCAAGATGCGCGCCAGCTTCATCCTGCTCGGCCCGCTCCTCGCCCGGTTCGGCGAGGTCGTCATCAGCAACCCCGGCGGCGACCGGATCGGGCGTCGCCCGGTCAACCTCCACGTGGACGCGATGCGGACCCTCGGCGCGGAGATCGAGTACCGCTACGGCTACTACTACGCCAAGGCGCAGGGCCGGCTCCGCGGTACCGAGATCCGCTTCCCGACCGTGACCGTCATGGGCACCGAGAACGCGATGCTCGCGGCCACGCTCGCGGAGGGCCACACGGTCATCCGGCCGGCGGCCCAGGAGCCCGAGACCGACGATCTGATCACGTTCCTCCAGAAGATGGGTGCCGAGGTGGAGCGGACCTACCCGGATACGATCGAGGTCCAGGGCAAGCGTCGCCTCCGTGGCGCCGACCATGCGGTCATGCCCGACCGCATCGAAGCCGGCACGTTCGCGATCGCGGCGGGCGTCACCGGCGGTCACGTCATCCTCGAGAACGCGGCCTGCGACACGATGGACGCGCTGGTCGACGTCCTGGGCCGGACCGGCCTGTCCGTCGCCTGCAGCACCGGCCGGATGGAGGTCGACGCCCGAGCCTTCGGCCCAGGCGGACTTAAGCCGCTCGATATCGAGACGAGCGCCTATCCCGGCCTCGCCACCGACATCCAGCCACCGGTTGCCGTGCTGCTGACGCAGGCCAACGGGACCTCCCACATCCACGAGTCGATCTTCGAGGACCGCCTCGAGTGGATGGCCGAGCTGCGCAAGATGGGCGCGAACTTCCAGCTCCGTGGCAAGCAGCGGGCGACGATCGAGGGGCCCTCGAAGCTCCACGCGGCGACGGTCGAGATCTCCGACCTGCGCGCTGGTGCGTCCCTGATCCTGGCGGCGATGGCGGCCGACGGGACGTCGTCGATCGGCGGGGCCCATCATGTTCAGCGGGGGTATGAGAACATCGAGCAGAAATTCCTGGACCTCGGCGCCGATATCCAGCGCGTCCAGGAGGGGGAGTCCTCCACAGCCGCATGAATATCGGCATTGACCTCGGCACGGCCAACGTCCTCGTCCACGTCGAGGGCCGCGGGATCGTCATCCAGGAGCCCTCGGTCGTCGCGGTCGACGACGACGGTCGGATTCGCGCGGTCGGCGAAGACGCCCGCGAGATGATCGGCCGGACGCCCGGCAACATCCACGCGATCCGGCCGATGAAGGACGGCGTCATCGCCGATTACGTCATCACCGAGGCGATGCTCCGGTTCTTCATCGCCAAGGCGATGCATGGCCACATGCGCCTCCGCCTCTCCGGACCCCAGGTGATGATCAGCGTCCCGGCGGGCGTGACCTCGGTCGAAAAGCGGGCGGTCAAGGATGCGGCCCTCAAGGCCGGTGCCCGCGAGGCCCACCTGATCGAAGAGCCCCTCGCGGCGGCGATCGGCGCGAACGTCCCGATCTCGGGCCCCAGCGGAAACATGGTGATTGACATCGGCGGCGGCACGAGCGAGATCGCAGTGATCGCCCTCGGCGGGATCGTCGTGTCGACGTCGCTTCGCGTCGGCGGCAACCGCTTCGACGAGGCCATCACCACGTACATCCGCAAGAAGTACAACCTGATGATCGGCGAGCGGACTGCCGAGGAAGTGAAGATCACGATCGGGACGGCCCTCCCGCTCGAGCGCGAGCTCACGATGGAGGTCCGCGGCCGGGACCTGATCGCCGGGCTCCCGCGAACGATCCCGATCACGTCGTCCGAGGTCATGGAGGCGATCGAGCTCCCGCTCCAGCAGCTCGTCGCGGCCGTCCGGCAGGTCCTCGAGCAGACGCCGCCCGAGCTCAGCTCGGACATCATCGACAAGGGCATGGTCATGTCCGGCGGCGGGGCGCTGCTCCGGAACATCGACAAGCTGCTCACCCAGGTCACGGGGGTGCCCTGCCACGTCGCCGAGAACGCGCTCAACTGCGTGGCCCTCGGGACCGGCGAAGCCCTCAAGCACTACGACTTCTTCAAGAAGTCGCTGGTCCAGAGCTTCTAGGCGAGCTCGCGGCACCCGTGGCGGGCGCCTCTGCCTACGTCGACCTGCACTGCCACACGTCGGCGAGCTTCGATTCGCTGGCTTCGCCGGCCTCGGTCGTGCGTGCCGCCGCGGCACGCGGGCTGACGCACCTGGCCATCACGGACCACGAACGCATCAGCGGCGCGCTGGAGGCCCGTGAGCACGCCGAGCCCGGGCTCACCGTGATCGTTGGCGAGGAGATCCGGTCCCGCGACGGCGACCTCATCGGCGTGTTCCTGACCGAGGCGATCCCGCCCGGCCTGTCCGGTGCCGAGACGATCGCCGCCGTCCGCGAGCAGGGCGGCCTCGTGGGCATCCCGCACCCGTTCGATCGCAGCCGAGGCGGCTCGATGCAAAGGGCCGGCGGCACCGCGCTCGAGGCTCTGGCGGGCACGGTCGACTGGATCGAATCGTGGAACGCCCGCGTGATGATCGGCAACGGGAACCCGCGTGCCGCCGAGCTGGCGGCCGCCACCGGCGTCCCCGGCATCGCCGCCTCGGACGCCCACACGAGCCTGGAGGTCGGGATCGCATCCACGGTCCTCGATGGCGACCCCTCGACCGCCGCCGGCCTCCTCGCCGCCCTGGCCGGGCCACGCAAGCTCGTCTTCGGGCGGGCTTCGGCGTATGTCCGGCTGGTGACCCCGGTCGCGAAGGTCGTCCAGCGATTTCGCGGGAACGGCCGCCTTCAGCCGCCGCGCGGCCTCGGAGCGACGGGATGAGCCTCGAGCCGGGTCACGTCCCCATCGTCCCCGCCGATCGCGAGACCGTCAGCGCGGACCAGATCTCGCTCGCCCGCCGTCTTCGGCAACCGCGAACGATCATCTCGCTCGTCCTGCCGATCGGGCTCCTGATCCTATTCGCCCTCAGCCTGCCTGGCTTCAAGCTCGACGAGCTGCCCGGGACGATCCTTCGGGCGAACGGCCTCCTGCTGCTCGCCGCGCTGGGGATCTTCTACGTCGGCTTCCCGCTCCGCGGCTTCCGGTGGGCGCTCCTGGTGCGCAAGTCCGGGTTTGACCTCGGCGTTCGGGACGCCACCGAGATCATCTTCCTGTCGTGGCTCGTCAACTGCCTGGTGCCCGCGAAGCTCGGCGACGTCTATCGGGCCTACCTGCTCAAGATCAACAGCACGGTCTCGCTGTCGAGAACGTTCGGAACGGTCTTCATCGAGCGGATCCTCGATCTATTCGCGATCGTCACTCTCGGTTTGGCCGCCGGCTACGTGTCGTTCCGGAGCGGCCTGCCGGCCGATGTCCAGATCGTCTTCGCGATCGGCGTTGCGGTCGTCGTCGTCCTCGCGGCGGGCCTGCTCACGCTTCGGAACTTCGGCCGCCGGATCCTCGATCGACTGCCGGTCCCGACCAGGGTCATCGAGTTCTACGACCGCTTCGAAGAAGGCGTCTTCTCCTCGATCGGCCTTCGCGCGCTGCCCCGCCTGATCGTCCTCACCGGCCTGATCTGGGCCACCGAGGCGATGCGCCTCTATCTAGTGGTCCAGGCGCTCGGCATGGCCGACGTCCATCTCGGGATCAGCGGCGCATTCTTCGTGGCCCTGTCCGCCTCGCTCCTGACGGCCGTGCCCCTCACGCCGGCAGGCATCGGGTTCGTGGAGGGCGGCATCGTGGGCCTCCTCACGATCGTCTATGGCGTGCCCCAGACCGAGGCCCTGGCGATCACCCTCGTGGATCGGACGCTGAGCGTCCTCTCGATCATCGTGCTCGGCTCGATCGCCTACGCGATCTCGCCCAAGCGTCGCGGCGCCGGCCTGACGGACGAGGTGGCCGCAGCCTGAGGGATTCGCGTACACGGGTACCACTCGACGGCACGACCACGGACCGCACCCCACCATCGGGCACCCCACTGATCGCGGCCTCGGCTTCTCAGCGCAGCCGACACGCACTCGCGAGGTCCATGTACGAACGGGGGATATTGATGCTCGACGGCCCGCGCGATAGTCGGGCCATGGCCAAGTCCAGCGGGCGCGCCTTCAACGAGTGGCTGCGAACCCAGCTCAAGGCGAAGAAGATGTCGCAGCGGCAGCTCGCCCAGCAGTCGGGTGTCGACCATTCCACCATCTCGCGCCTGGTGCGCGGCGACCGGATGCCGTCCCTCGGGACCGCGACGAAGCTCGCCCGGGGCCTGCGCGAGCTCGGTGAGCAGGACGACGGTCCGCAATACCTCGGCGTGCTCGGGAGCGCGACCCAGAATCCCACCGCCCGGATCGAGTACGCCCTGCGCGCCGACGACGCCCTCAACGAGCCGCAGGTTCGCCAGATCATGGAGTACTACCTCGCGGTCCGGATGCGCCAGGTCGTCCGCCCGAACGGCACCGAGCCGAGCCAGCTCCGGCGCGTCGAGCCGGCGGCCCCCGTCGCCCGTGCCGCGGGCAGCAGCTATCAGGGCCAGACGGTCACCACATCCAGCGTCCGCGTCGCGGTGGCGACGCGCGCACCGTCGAGCCTGAGACCCGTCCGCAACGGCAACGGGTATTGAGGGCCCGCAACATGAGTAATAGCGCGGACGACCGCGCCTAGCTGAACCGCACGCCACGGGGCTGGCCCGAAGTGCCTCCACGTTTCGGGACCAGGGCATCGAACGCCGGCGCAACAGCGCCGGCGTTCGGCATTCCGGCTGGATCGCTCAGGCGGGGGCGGGTTCCTGTTTCGAGTGAGCTCGGAGCGCGGCCACGCGACGCTGAGCCGGCCACCGCGCGACCGCGAGCGCGCCGACGATCATCGACAGCCCGACCATCCACAACACCGGCAGCGCGAGCATCGATGCGATCGGCACGGTCCACGGCCGGTCCGTGCGGGCGCCCCAGATCACCACGAGGACGGCGATCGGGAGGCGGATCAGGAGCGGAATTGGGACCCAGGCAGCCGTCCCGACGTTGGGGGCGACCCCGGTCTGCAGGACGTAATTGATCCAGGCGGGCCACAGCCCGGGCGCCAGGATCAATGACATCACGACGATCGCCGCCGTCGTCCCCAGGGCGATCACGAGCCGGCGCCACTCGCCGCGCACGACGAACCACAGGAGGCCGACGCCGCACGTCGGCTTCGTGAGCAGGGCGAACGCCCACAGGCCGGGCCATCGGAACGCGGCCACGATTGTCGCCGCGAGCAGGATGTGGATATTGCCGAGATACAGGTCCGAGCTCACGATCGGGACGGCCAGGAACAGGATCGCCCACGGGCCGACCATCCAGAGCAGCGCAAGTCCGATCAGGATCGTCCATAGCGCCTGGAAGACCTCCCACGGCAGGTGGCCCAGGACCGAGAACACCAGCGCCGCCGGCGGCGGGTACGTGAACGCATCGGTGGTCGCGATCGGTCGAGTGTAGGGGTCCGAGATGTTCACGGCCCAGTAGGCGTGGGCGTCGGCGGCGGCCATCGGACGGTAGACGGCGAAGATCACGAGCGCGACGATGAAGCCCGCCCGGAGTCCGATGTCGAGGGTGCGCATTCGACGGCGTCCGATGCGGGTGCGGATGCCTTCCTGCGCCACGCGGAGGCGGTCCAGCGCCGCCATGGGCGCGGCCAGCCACTCGGTCATGCGGGCCACTCGGTCATGCGGGCCACTCGGTCATGCCGGCCACTCTCTCATGGCCGGTAGATCGAGATCGAGATGCGTGGCGATGCATCGAAGCGGGTGACGAGCGTTGGCTCGGGATGCGCCTTGTCCGCGCCCAGGTAGCGCATCTGACGATCCTCGGCCGGGCCCGCGCACTTCAGGCCGACCACCGACTCGAAGAGCCGGTCGCAGGGGACGACGATGAACGCCGCCGACCACACGTCGTCGGTGAGCGTGCCGCCCGCCTTCACGATTGGGAAGCCTGTCCCCGCGGGCGTCTTGAAGGCGGGCAGGTCGAGGAGGGCGACTGGATTGCTGCCGGTCGTGGCGACGATGCGGGTTCCGGATGCTGCCGCCGCCGGCCAGCCGCCGTTCGGATCCCGGATCGGCCAGCGCGAGGCCTCCAGGGCGATCACGAGGACGAAGGCCGCCCCGAGCAGGACTCGCGCCGCGATGTCGACGCCCGGCCGCAGCGGGCCTCGCTCTCGATTGCCAGGATCCATCGGGTCGGCGGCCGGGGCCGAGGCATGCGCCTGCATCGTCCCGGGCGCTGCCATCGCGATGGCCGCGACGCTTACGAGCACCACGACCACCGGATCGAGGAAGGCGTGATAGTGGTCGTTCGGGAGGCCCGCCACGACCGTCTGCAGAGACGGCGCGAGCACGCTCAGGGCAACCGCGCTCCACGCAACCGTCCCGCCCAGCCAACGCGCGGCGAGCCCCAGGTCGCCTCGCAACTTGGCCGCGGCCCACGCTCCGAAGGTCACCGCGAGCGCCACAACGAGCGTGCTCGCGAAGGGCGCGTCGGTGACGACACCGACGAATGGCCAGCCGACGATCCGGAACAGCGTGAAGAAGATACGCCCAAACGGATCGAGCCCGGCCGCGCCGTCGGATCCCGCCGTGAAATAGGCGATCGCGTGGCGAATCTCGCCGAAGTCCGTCTGGAGCTCGTGGATCGCGAGCGGCACGAACAGCAGCGCGATGACCGCGAGGCCGGCGAGCCCCGCCCGAACCAGCCGGGCCGCCTGGGGCCGACCGCCGCTCCGGAGGGCTCGGCGGGCGTCGACCGCGAGGAGCGCGATGATCGGTGGCAGGAACACGACGCCGAGGACATGGAGCTGGAACACGATGCCGGCGCTCGCCAGCGAGGGGACCCACCAGCGAACTCGTCCCGTTCGATGGGCGTGCCACCCGGCCGCGAGTGCGATCGCGGCGAAGAGCGGGATCGGGTTCGGGTTCCAGAGGAACGTCGACTCGTCGATCGCAGCGGGAGAGAGCGCGAGAAGCACGCCAGCCACGAGCCCAGCGACCGGTCCGCCGATCGAACGGGCGAGCCACCACGTGACCCCGACGGCCGCCACGCCCATGAGCGCGAGCGCCGTCACCACGGCGATCGGATCCGAGCCCGAGATCGCGGCGACCGGCGCGAGGAGCAGGTAGTAGAACGCGCCGTGGTGGAAGTCGCCGATCGAGGTCGGCGGGCCGAGCAGCGGGAAGATGCCGTCGTGGGTGAAATGGAGCAGGGTCAGCATGTCGTAGCCCTGGTCGCCGTCGAAACGGCCACGGGTCGCGATCCCCGGGAGCCGAACCGCCGCGGCCAGGACGAGCAGGGCGCCCAGGACCAGCTTGTCGCGGGCCAAGATGGCCTCGGCCGCTCCTTTCACGCGTCGGCGCAGGGCGCCCGGCTCGCGCTCGGTCTGGACGACCGTCCGGCGAACCGTGAGCTCGTCCGGATGGACGGCCTGTCCGGGCGTTGGTCGGAGGCTCCCGAGCCGATCGCGACCGGGGCTGGGAACTCGGCGACGTGGCTGCATCGAGCGCCCTGGGCTCAGCTCGGAGCCGCGCTGCGATAGGCCCGGCTCAAGATCTCGAACGCTTCGGGCGGCAAGGGAGCGAGCGGCACCCCGGCAAGCACCGCCTCGGCGCGTCGAAGGTTGATCTCGTCGTAGCCCTCGTCCATCGGCACCTCGAGCAGCATCGGCACGCCAGCCATCGCGGGGTGGGTCATAAGGCGGTGGAGGCCGGCCACGCCGATAAGGCCGCCTCCGATGTGCTCGTGTCGATCCTGGCGGCTGCCGCGCTCGGAGCGAGAATCGTTGAGGTGGACCATGACGAGCCGCCGGAGCCCGATCAGGCGGTCGAATCGCTCCAGCAGGTCGTCGACCGCATCGGGATCGTCCATCCGGATGCCGGCGCCCCAGGCGTGGGCGGTGTCGAGGCAGAATCCGAGCCGCTCCGTTGCCACCCCCCGCGCCGCGGCCGCATTCGCGATCTCGGCCGTTTCCTCGACCGTCGAGCCGAGCGACCAGCCGCCGCCGGCCGCGTTCTCGAGGACGAGCATCGCGCCCGTCGCGGCGCCGTTGACCTCGGCGAGGACCTCGGCGAGCCCATCGGCGACGCGCGCGATCCCTTCGGCCGCGGACGTTCCTCGATGCGAGCCGGTATGGACGTTCACGAATCGCGCCCCGTATGCGGGCGCCGCGTGGAGGTCCGACTCGAGCGTCCGGATCGAATTGGCGCGGTTCGCCGGATCGAGACCGGCCAGGTTCACGAGGTACGAGGCGTGAATCGCGACGGGGTGGATGTCGAAGTCCTGGAGGCGTTCACGGAACTCCGGCAGGTGGTCCGGCGGCGCCGCCCGCCGTTGCCAGGCGGCGGGATTGTCGGCGAAGACCTGCACGGCCTGGGCGCCGATGGCTCCTGCGCGGTCGGCGGCCCGCAGCAGGCCGCGGGCGAGGGGCAGGTGGACGCCGAGGCGAGGCGCCGGGGGGCTCATTCGAGAATCGTACGATGACGACCTATGGACGACATCCCGCCGGACGTCCCATCGGCCCTGGGGCAGGAAGACGCAGCGTTCACGGCGCGGGTCCTGCGCGCGTTCATCCGCAAGGGCCGCCTCGTGTCGATTCCGGCGCGGGACCGGAAGCGGCAGGTCGTGCTGCGGTACCTCCTCGACCAGGTCTTGCCGGACCTCGAGCCCGTCGCCGAGCGCGACGTCAACATGCGGCTCGCGCTGTGGCACCCGGACGTCGCGGCGCTGCGACGCTACCTCGTAGATGCCGGGCTCGTGACGCGCGCCGAGATGGTCTACCGCCGCGCCGATCCGCCGGCCGATCGCGCGGAGCCGCTCACCGGCCGGGACGAGCCGCCCACCGACCGGCCCGGCGGCCCGCCCTTGGTGTAATCGCCGCCAAGCATCGGCTCGATGAGGCCGTAATCGCCGGCGTCGCGGCGGTACAGGATCGCGATTCGCTCGTTCTCGGCATTCACGAACACGAAGAACGAATGGCCGAGCTCCTCCATTCGGGAAACCGCGTCCTCCTCGAACATGGGCTCGATGTCGAAGCGCTTCACCTTCACGATCTGGCCGACCCGATCGTCTGCCGCTGGCTGCGCGTCCCCGTCTCGAGCCCGGTCCGGACCGTTTCCGGCGCGACCCGGGGTCCGGAGCTTGCCCCGGTAGTCGACCGCCCGCCGCTCGATCTTGTCGACGACATCGTCGATTCCCGCCCGGTGGGTCGGCGCTGCGGCGCTGCCACGCAGGGCCTGGCCGTCGATGACGAGCGTCACCTCGACGATGTGCGAGCGCTCGGCGCTCCGATGTTGCTCGACCGAGAGCTCGACGGTCGCGTCGCTGCGGTCGTCCAGGAAGCGCTCGAGGCGCGTCAGCTTGCGTTCGGCGTACTCGCGAACGCGGTCGGGCACGTCATAGTTCTTGCCCTTGACGATCGTCCTCACGTCGGACCTCCGACTACTGGGAGATCCATCCTAGCGCTGGCGCCGGCCACTTCTTTCGCGGCCGGTCGGCTGACGATCAACGCTCCCGTGCCACCGTCACCGCCGAAACGGCAGACGCCCCCGCTCGAAGCAGGGCGTTCGCGCAGGCTGCGAGCGTGGCCCCGGTCGTCACGATGTCGTCGACGAGGACCACCCAGCGGTCCCGGATCAGCTCGGCCGCAACCCCCTCGAAGGCATCGCGCACGTTCGCGCCGCGGTCTGCGCGATCGAGGTCGAATTGGGCCGCGGTCTCATGCGTCCTGCGGACCGCCTCGACGACCGGCAGGTTGAGGTGGCGGCCGGCCACGCGGGCGATGAGCACCGCCTGGTCGTAGCCGCGCTCGCGGATCCGATCCGCCGATGCGGGTACCGGCACGAGCACGTCGCCGGCGGCCCCGGCCACGCGCCAGCGATTCGCAACGGCCTGGCCGAGCGGCGCCGCGAGCCGGCGCTCCCCTGCGTACTTGAGCCGGTGCACGGCTCGCCGCGTGATCCCCGTGAACGGCGCGCACCACTCGAGCTGGAGCAGCGGCGCCGGCAGGTCGGCCGGGAGTCCGATCGGGACGCCCGGCACGGCGCCGAGGCGAACATCGAGCGCGGGCCGGCATTCCCGGCACAGCATGTAGCCCTCTCGATTGCAGCCGGCGCATGTCGGCGGCAGCGCAAGGTCCAGGGCGCGATCCGCCACGGACCCCACCGCGAAGCGAAGTCCGGCAACAGGCGACATGCCATCACGATGCGCCTCGGCGCTCGCCTGCGGATTACGTGCGGTCATCGGCGCTGTGGCGTGGCTCTCGCATGTCGCCACCCGGCCTGGTTGCCGGATCGTCCTCCTTGGACGACTAACGGCAACGCTTGCCGGCGCCGGCGGGTCGACTGGCCTCGCGAAGCCGGATCGGCCCGGCTATCGAGCGCGGGCCGCATCGGCTCGAGGTCGGCGGACGCGGCGAGTGGCCGAGGAAACTGGTTTAGCCGTCCGGGGATGACGAATAGAGGAGAAAGTGGCCAGCGACCGTGTCGCAGCCCCCGGCTCAGGCCTCGGCTAGCGCGGTCGAGGGCGGGACCGACGCGGGAGCCCCGCGCTCCGCGGGCCGCGACCGGAGCAGCGGGACCACCGCGATGAGCAGGCTGAGCGCGGTGGCCCAGAGCGTCGGATTGGCAACAGTGATCGCGACAACGATCAGGACCTCGCCCAGTCGCCCACCCAAACGCCCGGCCACGATCGCCAGCACGGCACCGACGGCAAAGCGAACGGGATACGAGACGTTCACGATCGATGCCCCGTTGGTCGCGGCCTGGCCCCCGACGATCGTCATGAAGTCGCGCCACACGTCGGGCGCCAGGGCGACGCTGATCGCGAGCACCACGAGCCCAAGGACGCCGACCTGGACTGCCTCGCGGATCTTTCCGGCTGCCACCAGGTAGATGACCCCCAGCACCGGAGCGACCTTGATCGCCGCTGCGAGCACCCAGAAGTAGCTGGACCGGCGGAGAGCCAGGACGATCAGCACGGCGAGGACCAGGTGAATGTTCCGGGACCGCAGCTCCTCGGCGACCGGGAGGAAGGCGATGAGCGCCAAAGCGACCAGGATGTTGCGTCCGCCGAGCCAGAAGAGACACGCGAGGAGCAGGGCCGTCCACAGGATCGTGAACGCGTCCGCCGAGAGGAGCGGTGTCAGCACGACCAGGACTTGGGCGAGCGGCGGCGGATACCAGTACCCGAATGATGCGTCGCCCGGCAGCGCCGCCGGCGTGTAGACGGGCAGCCCGGCCCGGAGCCGCTCGGCGGCGTTCCAGTACGCGATCTCGTCCGTGCCGGTTCGCCAGGCCGTCGTTGCCACGACGAGCAGCAACACGCCGCCGATCGCCGCGAGCACGATGAGGCCCGGACCGGGGTAGCGGCGCTCGCCAACCGCGATCGGACTGGCGACAGCGCGCCAGAGCCGCGCGGCGGCGGGCCTCGGGCGGCTCACCACAACCCGCTCACCACGGCCGGGTCACGACGGCCCGCGCCGCCGGGCGACCGCTGAGCACAGCCGACCCACGAATGCCCAGTCATTTCAGTCGATGCGGATCGCATCCCCGAGCTCCGTCCCCGATGCCTCGATGACGCCCGACGGCAGCTCGAGCACGCCGTCCGCGCCGCGAATCAGCGGCACGATCCCCGTCCACGGTCGAAGCGCCCGGTGGAGCGAGAGGACGCCGCGCGACCCGTCGGCGGCGGGCCGGCCCACGAAGATCGCGTCGATGGGGAACCGCATGAAGAACATGTGGATCCCGTTCTCCTGGGGGAGCCAGAGCGCTTCACCGTCGGGCAATGAGCGGCGGCCCATCAGCCCCCAGAACTTACCCCAGAGCGAATCGCCGACAGCGACGCGCGACGCGAGAACCGTGCCGCGGGTGCTGTTACGCGCTACGAGTGAGACCTCGGTGCCTCGGTTACGGGCCGCCACCCGGGACGCCACCACCCAGGTTCTGGACGATCAGGATGATCGCGGGCCCCAGGATGACCACGAACAGCGAGGGAAAGATGCAGCCGACGAGCGGGAACAGCATCTTGATCGGGGCCTGGGCGGCCTGCGCCTCCGCGCGCTGGCGGCGCTCGATGCGGAGCTGCTCCGACTGGACCTGGAGCACCTTCGAGATCGAGACGCCGAGCTGCTCGGCCTGGATGATCGCGCCGATGAAGTTCGTGAGGGGCTGGACCTCGGTCCTTGGGATCATGTCGCGCAGCGCGTCGCGGCGGGACTTGCCGACGCGCACCTCGGCGAGGGCTCGCCGGAACTCGTCCACGAGCGGTCCCTTGAGCTTCTCAACGACCTTGCCCAGCGCGGCGTCGAAGCCGAGCCCGGCGCGGACGGAGATCGTGAGCAGGTCGAGCGCGTCGGGGATGCCGACGAGGATCTTCTTCTGGCGGGCCTTGACCCGACGACCGAGCCAGAACTCCGGGCCGATGTAGCCGATCCCGAGGCCGACCAGGCCAAGCAGGAGGCCCATGACCAGGTCGTGGCCAAAGACGCCGATCAGTAGGAAGAGGATGCCGCCGGCGAGGCCTGCGCCGATGGCCTTGATGCCGAGCCAGTCGCTCGTTCGCATGTCGCCAGGATTGCCGGCCATCGCGAGGCGCTTCTCGGTTCGCTCCGTGAACGAGGTGGACGTGATCCGGGCGACGGAGTTCGACAGCCGCGCCGCAACCGGCTTGATGGTCCGGTCGAAGAACGGCATCTGGAGCTCGAGCTCCTGGAGGTCCTTCGCGGTCATGGTGCCGAGCTGGTTCAGGCGCGTTCGGAGCGGGTCCTCGCCTCGAGAACCGGTGATGCCGACGAAGATCATGATGACGGCGACCGCGGCAACGGCGCCGACGATGATGGGCACGGGCATGTCCTAGACCTCGATGTCGACGATCTTGCGAATGATCTGGAAGCCGATGAACATCGCCACACCACCGATCGTGAGCAGGATCACCCCGATCGGGATGCCGAGCAGATCCGGGGGCTTGACGAACATTGGCGCGAAGAACGTTGGGGCGATCACGAACAGGATGGCGGCGAGGCCGATCGGGAGGCCGGCCACGACGTAGCCCGACAGTCGCTGCTGGGCCGTCAGCGTGTTGATCTCGCCCTTGATCCGGACACGCTCGCGAATGGTGAACGCGATCGAGTCGAGGATCTCGGCGAGGTTGCCGCCGACCTGGTGCTGGATTGCGATGGCGGTCGCCATGAGCTCGAAGTCCTCGGACTTCACCCGGCGGACCATGTTCTCGAGGGCGACATCGAACGGCAGACCGAGGTTGACCTCGCGGATGACGCGGCCGAACTCGGTGTTGATCGGCGGCCGGGCCTCGCGCACGACGAGCTCGATCGCCTGGAGGAACGAGGAACCGGCCCGCAGCGCGTTCGCGATCAGGGTGATCGTGTCCGGCAGCTGCTTGTTGAACGCCGAGAGCCGTGACGACTTGCGTCGACGCAGCCAGAATCGCGGGATCATGAAGCCCAGGAAGATCGCCAGGAGCAGCATCAGCGGGCTCTGGAGGGACGAGACGACGAAGCCGAGCAGGAAGAACAGGATCGGCAGGCCGACGATCGCCCCCACCCAGATCGCGAGGAACTCGGAGGGCTTCAGCTTCAGGTCCGCGGCGCCGAGGTCGCGGAGCAGGTTGGCGCCGAAGTCGCGCTTCTCGACGGCCTTGTTCAGGACGCCGAGAGCCGCCGACTGCTGGATCAGCTCGGCGATCGAATCGCCCTTTTTGCCTGTTGGGTCGGCGCGGGTCGTGGCCGCATATCGCTCGAGGCGATCGAGCGTGATTCCGCCGGAGCCGGCCGTGGCCAGCCCGAACGCGATCAGCACGATCGAGATCGCGGCGACCGAGGCAATGATGAGGGTCACGGGCATGCGGGTGTCTCCGTGCCTAGAACGCGAAGCCGAAGATGCCGTTGGGGAGATGGATCCCCTGCTGCTCGAACTGCTCGACGAACTTCGGCCGGATCCCGGTCGGCTTGAGCCGGCCCTGGATCTTGCCCT
>JBBQTO010000023.1:0-23777 GCA_038234575.1 Candidatus Limnocylindrales bacterium | reverse complement strand
CCCCGCCCAAACGCTGCCGGTCTTTGTGGGCACGCTGCGAGCGTTCAGGAGCCGCGCGGCGGCCTGATAGCTGCCGGCCTCCCGGAACGCGGCGACCACGGCCTGTAGATCGTCGTCAGGGTCATCGCGGAGCGTGCCGTTGACAAGCTGCGAGCCGAAGCCGGCCGAGCCAACGTGATCGCCTCGCGCCTTGCGGACCGCGATCGTGTCCCGCGCCCGCTCCTGAGCGAGCTCGGCCTCCATCTGCGCGAGCAGCGCGAGGATGCCGACCGTGAACCGGCCGGACGCGGAGGCGTAGTCGAACTCACCTTCCTTGCAGAGTCGAACGCGGACGCCATGGTCCCGGCAGAGCTCGGCCAGGCTCGCGTACTCGCCGAGCGATCGCGAGAGTCGCGAGAGGCTGTACGCGTACAGGACGCTCACCTCGTCAGCAGTGATCATCTCGCGGAGGCGGAGGTACTGCGGCCGGAACCGGGTCCGCTCGCCGCGACCCGACTTGCCCCAATCGGATAGGATCTCGGGATCGTCGCCGTTGCGGGTCGCGAGTGCCCGGATCTCGGCCTCCTGAACCTCCCACGATACGTGGCGGTCGGACGTCACCCGGGACTTGCGTAGGTAGGCAACGGGGCGGGCCATAGCGGAATGGTGGGCGTCGGCATAGCGGTTGTCAAACTGTAAACGTGAACTGCGTGACGTGCTTGCCGCTCGCCAGTGCGCGCATCTCGGGATCGCGCGTGAGGCGTCCGGCCAGGAGGACCTTGTTCACGGTCCATCGCTCCTTCTGATGGTCGGCCGACGGGTCACGGGCCGACCCTGCGTGTGGCGGGGCGCTCAGCGGGTACCGGGAACCTACCAGCGGTGGCTCATCCCGCGGTCCACCGCGGCTTACCGGCCCAGATTTTCAAGGGGCAATGGTCGCCGGACGGCACCCGGATCCTCATCCGTCGCTACATGGGCGGGAGCAACGTCGATCTGTTCACGATTCGGCCCGACGGCACAGATCTCGTGCAGGTCACGAACAATCCAGAGAACGATCGGTTCATGGACTGGGGCGTGCACCCGCTCGAGTAGCGGCCGGTGCGCCTAGCTGCCCAGCGGTCGGCCTTCGCGCTTCGCGTCAACCCGGGACGTCACGCTCCCGCGTTCGCTGGGCGCGCAATACGTCGTGGCGACGCTCCAGGAGGACTCGTCGGAACGATGGGTCGAGACCATCCTCGCCGAGGACGGCATCCACGGCCGCGAGCGTCGCGGGTTCCACGAGTGTGATAGGAAAAGCGCGATTGCCGATCGACACGGCGCGCGTCGGTGAATCGCCCTCGAACATCCCTCGGGTATCGACGAGGTAGCGCTCGAGGTACGGGCGCGTCAGGTCGATATGCTCGGGACGCCAAAAGCCGCGGGCGATCGCGCGCTGCATCCCGATCGCAGTGTCGTCTGCGGACATCATGACCCGCCACGCGTCGGCCTTCGCCTCCGCCGTCGGGAAGCTTGCCCGGGCGGCGGCGCCGGCCTCGGCGCCGGCCGTCGTCAGGTCGCGCGTGCATTCCCCGTCGATCTCCGCCCGATCGACCTCGCCCAGCACGGCCAAGCGGATCAGCATCGCCCAGCGCTGATCGTGGCCGATCTCGAGGCCAGCCGGGATCGCCCGCCCGCCCAGCCAGTCTCGCAGACGGGCGATCGACGCCGGGTCTGCCGCGGCGTCGATCGCGGCCCGCGCAAATGCCAGCTGGGCATCGCTGCCCGGTTCCGCCGCAGCCAGCAGCTCGGCCGCGCGACCTGCCAGTCGGACAAGACGCTCCGGTCGGCGTTCAGGCCGGCCGAAGAAGTCGATGGCCTCGCGGACGCCGGCCAGGAGGAATCGCGTCGCCCCGATCTCATGCGTGTTCGCGAGCCCGTCCAGGATGATCCGCACCGCTTCGCCGACGCTCATCTCGGCGTCTCGCATCGTGTCGAGCACGGTCATCCAGAGGAGCGCCCGAGCGAGCGGCTCGTCGACCCGCGGGATCGCCCCGGCACGCACCTGTTCGAGCGAGCGGGGATCGAGTCTGACCTTGGCCCAGGTCAGGTCGTCATCGTTGATGAGCAACAGGTCCGCAGCCGGCAGGCCGACGAGGGCCGCCATCTCGGTTCGCGCGCCGGCAAGGTCGACCTCGAAGCGCTCGCGGCGAACGATCCTCTCGCCCGCACGATCGAATAGCCCGATCGCGATCCTGTGCGAGCGCAGCGTCGGGTGCTCAGGCGGCGCGCTCTGCTCGATGACCGCCGACTCGTAGCGACCGTCAGGGCCGATCCGAAGGTCGGGCCGCAGCGTGGAAATGCCGGCGGTCTGCAGCCATTCGGCAGCCCACGCTGTGAGCGCCCGGCCGCTTGAAGCTTCGAGGGCAGTGAGCAGATCGCCGAGTGTCGTGTTGCCGAAGGCGTGCTCGGCGATGTACGACCGGAGCCCGGCGTCGAAAGCCTCCACGCCGACCCACGCCCCGAGTTGCTTGATGACGCCGGCGCCCTTCGAATACGTGATGCCGTCCATGTTGAGACGGGCTGCCGCCGTGTCCGGCGCGTCCGCGGAGATGGGATGGGTGGTCGGCAGCGCGTCCTGCCGGTAGCCCCACTCCTTGTCATCAAGGGCGAACGCCGCCCAGGCGGTCCGGTGACGCGTGGCCTCGGTGAGCGTGCGGAAGGCCAGGAACGTCGCGAACGACTCGTTCAGCCAGATCTGGTCCCACCAGCGCATCGTCACGAGGTCGCCGAACCACATGTGCGCGAGCTCGTGCACCTGAACCTCAGCCCGGATGCGGCGGCGATCGTCGGTGACCGGCGAGCGGAACAGGAAGTCGTCGCTATAGGTGACGAGCCCGGCGTTCTCCATCGCCCCGCCGATGTCGGGCAGGAAGATCTGGTCGTACTTGTCGAACGGATATGGCCGGCCGAACAGCGGCTCGTAGTAGTCGAAGCCTCGACGGGTCACGTCGAGGAGCTCCTCTGCCTCTAGATACGGCGCCATCGACTTCCGGCACCAGACGCCCAGCCGGACGCCGTTGTGCGTTGCCGTGGCCGAGTGGTAGGGCCCCGCGCACAGCGCGAAGAGGTAGGTCGACAGGGGCTGCGTCGGGGCGAAGACCCAACGACCCGGCTCGACCTCGCGACCTTGGGCGTTCGACAGCACGGTCCAGCCGGTTGGCGCGGTCACGGAGACGCTGAATGGCGCCTTCAGGTCAGGCTGGTCGAAGCAGGCAAAGATCCGCTGGGCGAAGTCGAGGAACGACTCGCTGTAGATGTAGGTCTCGCCATCCTGCGGGTCGACGGCCCGCTGGAGACCCTCCAGCGACGACGAGTACGCGGCCTCCGCCTCGACGAGCAGGTCGTTCTCGGCGGCCAACCCTGTCAGCGTGAACCGGTTGTCGTCGAGGGCCTGAGCGAGGTCGACCGGATCGCCGTTAAGGACCACGGAATGCAGCATTGGCACGAGGTGCTCGACGAACGTCGACTTGCCCGGCTGCCGGCAGTCGAATCGGACTCGCGTCCGTGTTCGGAACATGTCCGGGCCGGTCGTCAGGTCGAGATCGATCTCGTACCCGCGAACGGCGATGAGCGCCGCGCGTTCCGTCGCCTCGTCTCTGGTCAGTGGCCGCATCCGCCTATCCTGCCCGATCGCGGGGGCCGCGCGCTCGACAGCGTCGAGGTACGTACCTCTGCGTTACCGCCGGAGGCTCGTGGACGATCAAGGTGATCGAGGTCGAGCCAACCGCAGTCACCGTGCCCGTCAAATTCTCAGGAAAGACAGACCTCGTCATGGTTCAGCACGCGCATGTCGGCCGACGTTCGTCCACGAGAACCTCGGCACTGGGAACCCTGCCGAGAATCCTCGACGACGTCATCCACCTCAATACGGGCCGCCTCCAGTTTGCCAACCCGTTAACTCTGGGGTCATCCCGACGGCGCCGAAGCCCAAAGTCACGAACTAGAGGAGTCCAGGTTTCGGCGGTGACGCTCCGGTCCTGTGGCCGGGCGTAGGCTTCGTCGATGACCGATTCGCCAGAGTCGCGGGCCCGCGAGGTCATTCGGCCGCTCGTCAGGGTCCGCCAGATCCGCGAGTACACGCCTGAGCCTCCGACCGATGCCGAGCTGGCCGCGATCGCGGACGCCGCGCGCTGGACGGGAAGCGCCGCGAACCAGCAGCCATGGCGATTCATCGTGATTCGCGACCGCGAGGTGCTCTCGCGCCTCCACGACGCGGGCCTGCCGCAGACGCGGACCCTTCGGACCGCGCCCGCGGCGATCGCGATCGCCTTGCCGGGCGATGATCAACGCATTTCGCCGGCCTACGACGAAGGTCGGGCCACCGAGCGGACCATGATCGCCGCGACCCTGCTCGGCCTGGGAGCGGGCATCGCCTGGATCCGGAGGGATGTCGCGAGCGTCGGGCGGGAGCTGCTCGGCCTACCGCCTGGTTGGTTCGTCCGGACCGTCGTCGCGATCGGCCATCCGACGGAGTCGGCGCTGCGGCCGAAGTCGGAGCCGGGCAAGGGTCGCCTGCCTCGCGACGAGGTCGTGTTCGAGGAGCGCTGGCCGGAGGAGTGAGCCACGGCGGCGAAATGAGCCACGTCCGGGATCGGCTCGGTCGAGTTGGGTATACTCGGCCGGTCCCCGGGCCTGAACGTCGAGTCGGTCCGGCGAGGGAGGTCATGCGATCGCGCGATCCGGACGCGTCGTCCGTCCCGTGAGGCGGCCGAGCGACCAGCAGACCCGGCACCGCCGCAACGGCGGTGACTCCAGACGGGAGAGGTCTATCCAGGTCCCGAGCCAGGCTCGGGGCCTTTTCGTTTGGAAGCGCTCGCCGGGGCGACCGGGGCCGGCGTTGCCGGTGGATCTCTAAAATGCCCGCCTCGGTCGTGGTCGGTCTGCAATGGGGTGACGAGGGCAAGGGCTAGACGACCGACTTCCACGCGGAGCAGGTCGCGATGGTCGTTCGCTATCAGGGCGGCGACAACGCCGGCCACACCGTGGTGAGCGGCGACGAGGTCTTCAAGCTCCACCTCGTGCCGTCGGGCGTCCTGTATCCGCACATCACGTCGGTCATCGGCAACGGGGTCGTCGTCAACCCGGCCACGCTGATCGACGAGCTCGACATGCTCACGGCCCGAGGGATTGACGTCTCCCGCGTCCGCGTCAGCCGGGCGGCGCACGTGATCATGCCGTACCACGTCGCGCTCGATCGAGGCAACGAGGCCCGGCTCGGTGGCTCGAAGGTGGGCACGACCGGCCGCGGGATCGGGCCCGCCTACGCCGATCGCGCCTGGCGGCTCGGTCTGCGCATGGAAGATCTCCTCAGCCGCGACGTCCTTCGTTCGCGCCTCGAACGGGTGCTCGGCGACAAGAACATGGTCCTCGGCGACATGGGCGCCGACGCCTTCGACATCGAGGTCCTCGTCGACCAGGCTGCGGCCTGGGGCGACCGCCTCGAGCACCACCTCGACGACACCACATGGCTGGTCCAGGCGGCGCTCGCACGCGGGGAGCACGTGCTGCTCGAGGGCGCCCAGGGCACGCTCCTGGATCTCGATCATGGCAGCTATCCCTATGTAACCTCCTCGAACGCCGTGGCCGGGGGCGCGTGCACGGGCGGTGGGATCGGGCCGCTCCAGGTCGACGAGGTCATGGGCGTCATGAAGGCCTACGCCACCCGGGTGGGATCAGGGCCGTTCCCGACCGAGCTCCTCAACGGGATCGGGAAGGGGATCGCAAAGCGCGGCCACGAGGTCGGCACGACGACCGGGCGGCCGCGTCGGGTCGGCTGGTTCGACGCGGTCCCGCTTCGGTTCGCCGTGGCCGTCAACTCGGTCAGCAGCATCATGCTCAACAAGCTCGACATCCTCTCGGGTCTCGAATCGATCCAGCTCTGCACGGCCTACAACGTCGACGGCAACCGCCTTGAGCACTGGCCGTCGTCGGCCGAGGTACTCGCCCGGGCCGAGCCAATCTACGAGACGTTCGACGGTTGGGACCAGCCGCTCCACGACGTGCGTGCGCTCGGCGACCTGCCCGAGACGGCGCGGCGCTACGTCGCAGCCCTCGAGGCGCTCGCAGGCGTGCCAATCGTGCTCGTCTCGGTCGGACCGGAGCGGACCCAGACGATCGAGCGGGCGTGGCGGCCGATGCGCCGGCGGCCCGGGGTTCGGATCGCGTGAGCCTCGTGGCTCCGACCCGAATCCTCATCGTCGGCAGTGGCGGGCGGGAGCACGCCCTCGCCTGGAAGCTCGCGGCGGAGCCGGGCGTCAATGAGATCGTCGTGGCTCCGGGCAGCGCGGGGATCGCGGTCGAGCCGCGAGTCCGATGCCTGCCCAGCGTGGACCCACTCGATCCCGCGGCGCTCGTCGCGACTGCGCGGTCGATCGCCGCGGAGCTCGTCATCATCGGCCCCGAGGCGCCGCTGGCGGTCGGGGTCGTCGATGCGCTGATCGAGGCCGGCGTCACGGTGTTCGGTCCGACCCAGGCCGCGGCCAGGCTCGAGACCTCGAAGGCGTTCTGCCACGAGGTCGCGGCCGCCGCCGGCGTCCCGATGGCCCGCGCCCGGGCGTTCGCCGCCGACGAGCTCGATGCCGCGACCCGCTTCATTCGCGAGCTGGATTCAGCGGGTCGCCGTGCCGTTTTGAAGGCCGACGGTCTCGCCGCGGGCAAGGGCGTGATCGTCACGGACTCCCTCGAGCAGGCCTTCGAGCTCGTACCGAGCTTCCTGGCCGGCCGGCCGGCCGACGAGCCGGCGCTCGTGATCGAGGAGTGCCTCGAGGGCCTTGAGGCCAGCGTGATCGCGATCTGCGATGGCGCGCGGGCCGTGGCGCTACCTCCCGCGCGCGATCACAAGCGGCTGTGCGATGGCGACCAGGGCCCGAACACCGGTGGGATGGGCGCGTACTCACCGCTGCTGGACCTCGACGCAGCGGCCATCGAATCCGTCATCCAGTCGCTCCACCGGCCGATCCTCGCCGAGATGGCCCGCCGCGGCCAGCCGTTCCGCGGCTTCCTCTACGCCGGCCTGATCCTCACGGCCGAGGGCCCGATCCTCCTCGAATGCAATGTCCGGCTCGGCGACCCCGAGGCGCAGGTGATCTTGCCGCGAATCGCCGTCCCCCTCGGGACGATCCTCTTGGCGGCGGCGCAAGGTCGAATCCCGGCGACCGTTCCCGACCTCGTGCCGTCCACGCCCAGGGCGACCGTCGGTATCGTCCTCGCCTCGAAGGGCTATCCCGGCCTGCCGAAGCGGGGTGATCCCATCGTCGGTCTCGATGACGCAGCGGCAGAGGGCGCGCTCGTCTTCCATGCCGGCACGATCGGCCGGGCCCAGGGTGGCTTCGGGACGAGCGGCGGCCGCGTCCTCACGGTCGTGGGGCGCGGAGCGACTCTCCATGCGGCGCGAGCGCAGGCCGAGCACGCCGCCGATGCGATCTCGTGGGACGGGATGCAGCGCCGTCACGACATCGGCCCCGACGCAGCCCAGCCGGCAGCCCTCGTCGGAGCCGCACGGTGATCCGGCGCTACACGCTGCCGGAGATGGGCGCCCTCTGGACCGAGGACGCCCGCTTCGAGCACATGCTGCGAGTGGAGATCGAGGTGGCGCGCGCGCAGGCAGCCCGCGGGACCGTCCCGGGTGACGCGCTCGCCGCGATCGAAGCGCGGGCGCGCGTGGACGTTGACCGGATCGCGGAGATCGAGAAGACGACCGACCACGACGTGATTGCCTTCGTGTCGCAGGTCGCCGAGACGGTCGGGCCCGAGGGTCGCTACCTCCACCTGGGGCTGACGTCGTCGGACGTCGTCGACAGCGCCCTCGCGCTCCAGCTTCGCGCGGCGGGCGAGCTCCTCCTGCGGGATTGCGATCGGCTCATCGCGGTCCTCGTGGCGCGGGCTCGGGCCGAGGCCGACACGGTGATGATGGGCCGGACCCATTCGGTCCACGCCGAGCCGACGACGCTCGGGCTGAAGCTTGCGGGCTGGGCGTTCGAGGTCGACCGCGGCCGGCGGCGCCTCGCCGAGGCGGTCGACGAGATCGGGACCGGCAAGCTCTCCGGCCCGGTCGGCACGTACAGCCATCTCGGACCGGAGATCGAAGCGGAGGTCCTCGGCGCCTTGGGGTTGCGCGTCGACTCCGCGAGCACGCAGATCGTCCAGCGCGACCGGCACGCGGCGTTCCTGACGGCGATCGCGATCCTCGGCGGCAGCCTCGAGCGGTTCGGCACCGAGATCCGGAACCTCCAGCACACCGAGATCGGCGAGGTCATGGAGCCGTTCAAGGCCGGCCAGAAGGGCTCGTCGGCCATGCCCCACAAGCGCAACCCGATCCTCTCGGAGCGGATCGCGGGTCTCGCCCGCGTGCTGCGTGGCTACGCCCACACCGCGCTCGAGGACCAGCCGCTGTGGCACGAGCGCGACATCAGCCACAGCTCGGCCGAGCGCGTGATCCTGCCCGGCGCGACGATCCTCCTCGACTACATGCTCCAGCGAATGGCGGGTCTCGTCGAAGGGCTCATCGTGCGGTCCGAGCGGATGCTCGAGAACATCCAGCGGGGCCTCGGGCTTCATGCCAGCTCGCGGGTGCTCGTGGCCCTCGTCGCGGACGGCGACATGGCCCGCGAAGACGCATACGCGATCGTCCAGCGAGCCTCGCTCCAGGCCGCAGATGAGCGGCGCCCGCTCCGGGACCTCCTCGCGCTCGATCCCGTGGTGGCCCGGAAGCTCACACTCGCGGATCTGGACGCCTGCTTCGATGACCGACGCCATCTCGGCCACGTCCCCGAGGTGATCGCGCGACTCTCGACGCTCGAAGGCGCGGTCCATGCTCGCTGAGGCGTTCCTCCGGTCGGGCAAGGTCCGCGATCTCTTCACACTCCCGAACCGCCGGATGCTGCTCGTCGCCTCCGACCGGATCAGCGCCTTCGACGTGATCCTCCCGAACCTCGTCCCCGACAAGGGCCGGATCCTGACGGGCTTATCCCGCTTCTGGTTCCGCGAAACCAGCGGGATCGTTCCGAACCATCTGCTCGACACGGATCTGGCGGTCCTGGCCGACGTCTGGTCCGCCGAGTTCGAGCGGGCGGGGGTGAGCGAGCGAACGGAGGTCCGCGAGGCCCTTGGGTCGATTGATGACCTCCGCGGCCGGATCATGATCTGCCGGCCGGCACACGTGCTGCCGATCGAGGCGGTCGTTCGCGGCTATCTCGCCGGCTCGGGCTGGAAGGAATATCGCGAACGGGGATCGGTCTGCGGAATCCGCTTGCCCCTCGGTCTCCGGGAGAGTGATCGCCTGCCCGAGCCGATCTTCACTCCGGCCACGAAGGCCGACGCGGGCGCGCACGACGAGAACCTCGGCTACGACGAGATGGTCGCCCATCTCGAGTCGTCATGGCCCTTCCATGCCGGGATCCCGGCTGGGGCGGTCCGTCACTCGCCCGGCAGGTCGCTCGGAGTACTGGCTGAGAGCGTCCGGGAAATCTCGTTGCGGCTCTACGGCTACGCGGCAGCGGTCGCCGAGCGGCGCGGCGTGATCCTGGCCGATACCAAGTTCGAGTTCGGGCTTGCGACCGGCGGTGACGACCAGCCCTTGGGGCCGCTCGAGGAGCGGGTCCCGCAGCGGCGCCAAATGGGTGCGCCGATGGAGCCCGTCGCGGGCGACGGCTCCTGGTCCGATCTCATGCTGATCGACGAGGCCCTGACGCCGGATTCGTCGCGGTACTGGGACGCCGCGACCTACTCGCCCGGAGGCCCGCAGGCGAGCTTCGACAAGCAGTTCGTCCGCGATTGGCTCGAGCGGCAGCCGTGGGACAAGACGGCGCCGGGGCCCGAGCTGCCGCCGGACGTCGTTGCCGGCACGCGGCAGCGCTACGTCGATGCGTACGAGCGCATCACCGGGGCGAGCTTCGATCGCTACCTGGCCGACGACGTGATCGCGCCGTGAGCGAGTACCGATTCGCGGTCAACGTGACGCCGAAGGCCGGGATCCTCGATCCCCAGGGCCGCGCGGTGGAGTCGAGCCTCGGGCATCTCGGGATCGAGGGCGTCTCGGCCGTTCGGGTAGGCCGCCGCGTCGAGCTGACGGCGAGCGCGGACGATGCCGCCGCGGCGCGCGCGATCGTCGAGCGGTTGGCCCGCGAGCTCCTGTCGAACCCGCTCATCGAGGCGTTCGACGTCGAGGCGCTCGCGTGACCCGCATCGGCGTCGTCGTCTTTCCGGGCTCGAACTGCGACCGCGACACGATGCATGGCGTCGAGCTCGCCGGCGGCGAGCCCGTCGAGCTGTGGCACGAGCAGGCCTCCCTCGAGGGCGCCGACGCGGTGATCCTGCCCGGCGGCTTTGCCTACGGCGACTACCTGCGGGCGGGGGTGATCGCCCGGTTCAGCCCGGTCATGCGGGCCGTCTCGGCGTTCGCGGCGGACGGCGGGCTCGTCCTCGGGATCTGCAATGGTTTCCAGGTTCTTGCCGAGGCCGGGCTCGTGCCCGGGGCGCTGCTCCGGAACCGTGGCCTTCGGTTCCTCGGGCGCGACGTCCGGATCGCGGCCGAGCGAGACGACACGCCGTTCACCCGCCTCGCGGGCCCGAGGCGACCGCTGCGGATGCCGATTGCCCACGGCGAGGGCTGCTACTTCGCGGATGCCGAGACCATCGACGACCTCGAGCGCGCTGGCCGCGTCCTGTTCCGGTACGTCCAGCCCGACGGCACCCCAGCCGGCGAGGACGACCCTGCGAACCCGAACGGCAGCCTGCGGGCGATCGCGGGCGTGATGAACGCTGCCGGCAATGTCGCCGGGCTCATGCCACATCCCGAGCGGGCGGCCGAGGCGATCCTCGGCTCGGATGACGGGCTCGGGATCCTTCGCTCCTTCGTCGAGGCGGCGCGCGTCGCAGGACAGACCGGCGTCGCGGTGGCGGTGGCGAGGTGACGATGACGGCATCGATGTCGGGGGTCGAGCCCGTGGCCGACCCGCTGACGTTGCACCGGTCGCTCGGCCTGACCGATGACGAGCTCGACGGCATCCGCGCACGTCTCGGACGGGATCCGAATGATCTCGAGCTGGCGATGTTCAGCGTCATGTGGAGCGAGCACTGCTCGTACAAAAGCAGCCGGCCTCTGCTGGCGACGCTCCCGACGACGGGCCGCGATGTCGTCGCTGGTCCGGGGGAGAACGCGGGTGTGATCTCGATCGGCGACGGCCTAGCCGTCGCGTTCAAGATCGAATCGCACAACCACCCATCCTCGGTCGAGCCCTACCAGGGCGCGGCCACGGGGGTCGGCGGGATCCTCCGCGACATCTTCACGATGGGTGCCCGCCCGATCGCGGTTCTGAACGCGCTCCGCTTCGGCGATCCCTCCGAGGCGCGCACCCGCCACGTTGTCGACGGGGTCGTCCGCGGCGTAGGTGGCTACGGCAATTGCGTTGGCGTGCCCACGGTGGGTGGCGAGCTCATGTTCGACGCCTCGTACGCGGGCAACCTGCTCGTCAACGTCATGGCGATCGGCCTGCTGGACGAGCGGCATCTGACGCGCGCCGCCGCGCCGGGGCCAGGAAACCTCGCGATCCTGTTCGGCAGCGCCACGGGACGCGACGGGATCGGCGGTGCGTCGGTCCTGGCCTCGGCTACCTTCGGCGAGACGGACGGCTCGAAGCGGCCCTCCGTCCAGGTCGGGGATCCGTTCGCGGAGAAGCTGCTCATCGAGGCGTCGCTCGAAGTCATCGAGCGTCGGCTCGTCGAGGGACTCCAGGATCTCGGCGCGGCCGGGATCACCTGCGCGGTCTCGGAGACCGCGGATCGCGCGGGCACCGGTATCCGCGTGGATCTCGACGCAATTCCCCGTCGCGAGCGGGGCATGGAGCCGTTCGAGGTCATGATCTCGGAGAGCCAGGAGCGGATGCTCGCGATCGTCCGGCCGGAGCGAGTGGCAGATGTCGCCGCCGTCTGCGAACGGTGGGGCCTCGGTTGGGCCGTGATCGGGGAGGTCACGGCCGACGGCGACGTCACGGTCGTGGTGGCTGACGGCGAGCTTGCCCGGATTCCCGCCGCTGCGCTCACCTCCGATGCGATCGTCCATCACCGCCTCGCGGCGCCACCGGCCCGACGCCGAGCCGCACCGGCGCCAGGCGCACCGATCGGTGCCAGCGATCAGCTGCCCGAGCGCGGCCAGGATCCGGGAGCGGTCCTCCTGGCCCTCCTCGGATCGCCGAATCTCGCTTCGCGGCGGCCCATCTTCGAGCAATACGATTCGACCGTCCAGGCGAACACGATCGCCGGCCCGGGGCACGGCGCTGCGGCGATCCGAATTCGCGGAACGTCAAAAGCCCTCGTGGCGTCGACCGACGGCAACGCCTCGGTAGGAGCGGTGGATCCCTGGCTCGGCGCCGCCCTGAGCGTCGCGGAGGCCACCCGCAACGTGTCGATCACCGGCGCACGCCCCCTCGGCATCACGAACTGCCTCAACTTCGGGGATCCCACCCGGCCGGAGGCGTTCTGGCAGCTGAGCGAGGCGGTCCGCGGGCTCGGCGACGCCTGCCGCGCGCTCGACCTGCCGGTCACGGGCGGCAATGTCTCGCTCTACAACGAGTCGCCCGGCGGCGCGATCCTGCCGACGCCGGAGATCGGCGTCGTCGGGCTGATCCAGGACGTGGCGAAGCTCGTCGGTCCGGCCTTCGACCGCGAGGGCGACGTCATCGTCCTCGTGGGCGAGGCGACGCCCGGCCTGGCCGGCAGCGAGTACGCCCGGCTCGCCGGCAGCGCGGCCGAAGACGGGCCACCCGCCCTCGATCTGGCGCGCGAGGCGGCACTCCAGCGGTACGTCCGCGAGGCGGTCGAGCGCGGGTTGATCGTCTCCGCGCAGGACGTCTCGGGGGGCGGGCTCGCCGTCGCCCTGGCGGAGTCGGCGATGTGGGGCGACATCGGGGCCCGTGTGCGGCTCCCCATCGAGAGCTCGCCGGCGGTGGACCTGTTCGGCGAGAGCCCGAGCCGCCTCGTGCTGACGGCCCGGCCGCGCCACACGCCGGCGCTCGTCCTGCTGGCCCGGCAGCACGGCCAGGCCGTCGAGGCAGTCGGCGTCGTCGGGGGCGACCACCTCGTCGTGGACCTCGCGGGATCCGGTTCGACCGGTGCCGCCGAGGAGCGTGGCTCGCGGGTGGCGGATTCCCTGGATGTTGCGCTCACCGACCTGGGCCACACCTGGGAGCACGGGCTCGCCCGGGCCCTCGGCTGGGAATCACCGGCTGCGGTGGGAGGCCGCTGAGATGTGCGGCGTCTTCGGCGCGGCGATGCCTCCCGGCTCCGGCACGGAAGCGGCCGAGGTCGCGGCCCTTGGACTCTTCGCCCTCCAGCACCGCGGCCAGGAATCGGCCGGCGTCGCGGTCAGCGATCGGGACCAGATCTTCCTCTACAAGGACCTCGGGATGATCTCGCAGGTGCTCGACGAGCGGCGCCTGCCGTCGATGCGCGGCGATCTCGCGATCGCGCATTGCCGGTACTCCACGACCGGCTCGACGCTGTGGGAGAACGCCCAACCGACGTTCCGGCTCGGCCCGCGGCGGTCCGTGGCGATCGGTCACAACGGCAATCTCGTCAATACCCGGGAGCTGCTGGGCCAGCTCGAGGGCGGCCGCGCCCGCCTCGCGGCATCGACCGACACGGAGCTCCTCACGACGCTTCTCGCCGACGAGCCCGCCGCCGATACGGTCCAGGCCCTGCTCGCGCTCCTGCCCCGCGTCCGGGGCGCGTTCTCGCTCGTCGTCCTCGACAAGGATCGGATCATCGGGATCCGCGACCCGCACGGTTTCCGGCCGCTCGTCCTCGGCCGCATCCGCGACGTCGCGTCGGCCGACGACGACGCCGGGCCATGGGCGACCGAAGGCGGCCGCGACGCGTGGATCGTCTCGTCCGAGACGACCGGGCTGGACATCGTGGGCGCGGAGTACGTCCGCGACGTCGAGCCGGGCGAGATGGTCATTCTCGAGCCCGGGCGTGAGCCCCGATCCGTGCGCTACGCGACCGCCGACCCTGCGCTATGCGTCTTCGAGCTCATCTATTTCGCCCGACCGGATTCCTACATGGAGGGCCGCAATCTCTACGAGGTTCGCCGCCGGATGGGGATGCAGCTCGCCGACGAGCATCCCTCGGCCACCGACCTCGTGATGCCCGTACCGGACACTGGCGCCCCCGCCGCCGCGGGCTATGCCGAGGCCTCCGGCATTCCGTTCCGCGAGGGACTGGTCCGCAATCGCTACACCGGCCGGACGTTCATCCAGCCGTCGCAGACGCTTCGTCATCGCGGGGTGACCCTTAAGCTGAACCCGCTCCGGGAGGTCGTCCGCGGGCGCAAGCTGACCGTCGTCGACGATTCGATCGTGCGCGGGACGACCACCAAGCAGATCGTCGCGTTGCTCCGGAAGGCCGGCGCCGACGAGGTCCACGTCCGGATCAGCGCGCCGCCGATCTACCACCCCTGCTTCTACGGGATCGACACCCAGATCGCGACCGAGTTGATCGCATCGACCAGCTCCGTCGAGGAGATCCGGGAGTTCATCGGCGCCGATACCCTCGGCTACCTCTCGATCAAAGGCGTCCTCGCCGCGCTCGAGCTGCCGTACGACCGGTTCTGCTTCGCCTGCTTCGACGGTCGCTATCCGGAGCCCGTCCCATACGATGCCGCAAGCCGGAAGTTCATGCTCGAGGAAGGCCTGGTTGTCCGTGCCTGAGGCGGGCAGGCGCACGGCCTCGGGCAACGGCACGGCCTCCGGCAAAGGCACCGCCTCGCGCGACGCCTACGAGCACGCCGGCGTGAGCATCGCCGCCGGGGACCAGGCGGTCGCCCTCATGCGCGAAGCGGTCGAGTCCACCCGCCGGCCCGAGGTAGTCGGCGCCGTGGGTGGGTTCGGCGGCGCGATCTCGATTCCGGCCGGCTATCGCGACCCGCTCATCGTCTCCTCGACCGACGGCGTCGGGACCAAGACCGCGCTCGCGATGGCGCTCGGGCGCTGGGACACGATCGGCATCGACCTCGTCGCGATGTGCGCCGACGACGTGGTCTGCAGCGGCGCCGAGCCGCTGGCATTCCTCGACTACGTGGCCCTGGGTCGTCTCGAGCCGGACGCCGTCGCATCGCTGGTCGGAGGCGTGGCAGCGGGATGCCGCGAAGCGGGCTGTGCCCTAGTGGGCGGCGAGACGGCGGAGCACCCGGGCCTCATGGAGCCCGGCACGTTCGACCTGGCCGGGACCTGTCTCGGGATCGTCGAGCGCGCCGATCTGCTTGACGGGACGCAGGCCCGAGCCGGCGACGTCATCCTCGGATTCCCGTCGTCGGGTCTCCATTCGAACGGGTTCAGCCTGGTCCGAACGCTCCTTGCCGAGCGCGCGATCCCGCTCGACCGGCCGTACCAGGAGCAGCTCGCGCTGAGCCTCGGCGATTCGGGCCGGGACGTCGCCGTCGCGAGCGAGCCCCAGCACGCCTTTGCCAGCGTCGGCGAGGTTCTCCTCACTCCCACCCTGATCTACGCCCGGCGGGTGCTCGCGCTCCGCGCAGCCCTGCGCGCGGCCGGTCACGACCTGCGCGGCGTCGCCCACATCACCGGCGGGGGCCTCCCGGGCAATGTCGCCCGAATGCTCGCGTCCGATCTCGGCGCCCGACTCGACCCCGGTCGCTGGACGATGCCCTCGGTCATGTGGCTGATCGGAGCGTGGGGCGGCATCGAAGAGGTGGAGCTCCGGGCCACGTTCAACGGCGGCCTCGGGATGGTCGTGGTCGTCGCGCCGGCCGCGGTCGCCGCAGCGCAGCGTGCGGCGCCGGCAGCCGTCGTCGTCGGCGAGGTCGTCGCGGCGGAGTCGCTCGGCGGCCGCTATGCCGAGGGCCCGATCGAGCCCGGGTGATGAGCCTCCCTGCTCGTCGCGGCGGCATGTTCGCCGCCGGCTCGATCGGCGTCGGCGTCTCCGGCGCCGGTAGCAACCTGCGCGCACTCGCCGCTGCGGCCGGACGCGGCGAGCTCGGGGGCGAGATTCGGCTCGTCTTCGCGGACCGCGACTGCCCTGCGCTCGACTGGGCCGCGGAGCAGGGGATCGAGACCGCGCTGATCCCCGGGCTCGGCGCGCCGGAGGCCGGGGCGCGCCTCGACGCGGATCGCGGGCTCGCGGAGACCCTCGCCTCGGTGGACACGGATGCCGTCGTCCTCGCCGGCTTCATGCGGATCGTCGGCCCGGCAACGCTCGCCGCATACGCGGGCCGGATCGTCAATACGCATCCCTCGCTCCTGCCGGCCTTCCCGGGCGCGCACGCCGTCCGTGATGCGCTCACGCATGGGGTTGAGGTCACCGGATGCACGGTCCACCTCGTCGACGAGGCGCTCGACGGCGGGCCGATCCTCGCCCAGGAGGCGGTTCGCGTCCTGCGGAGTGACGACGAGAGGTCGCTGCACGAGAGGATCAAGGGGGTCGAGCATCGGCTGCTGCCCTGGACCGTGGCCCTCCTGCTGGCCGGCGCCTTCGAGGTCGCCGGCCGCAAGGTGCGACTCGACGCCGCAATCGCTGATTCTGGCCTGCCGGTTCCCCGTCGGGCGCTGCTGTCGGTCAGCGACAAGACGGGCCTGAAAGCGCTCGGGGCAGGGCTCGTCCGGCTGGGGTTCGAGCTCGTGTCGACGGGCGGGACTGCTGCGGGGCTGCGGGCTGCCGAACTGCCCGTCACCGACGTCGCCGACGTGACCGGCTTCCCCGAGATGCTCGACGGGAGAGTGAAGACCCTCGACCCCCACATCCACGCCGGAATCCTGGCCGACCAACGCCGCAGCGATCATCGCGAGGCCTTGATTCGCGCCGCGATCACGCCGTTCGAGCTCGTGGTCGTGAACCTGTATCCGTTCGCGAACGCCGCGAGTCGCCCCCAGATCACCTTCGAGGCACTCGTTGAGGAGATCGACATCGGCGGCCCGTCGATGGTTCGGGCGGCGGCCAAGAATCACGCCAACGTGGCCGTCGTCACCTCGCCGGAGCGATACGACGCGATTCTCACCGCGCTGGAGGGGGACGCCGGGCTCACGCCCGGGCTGCGAGCCGCGCTGGCGGTCGAGGCGTTTCGTCACACCGCGGCCTACGACGCGCGGATCGCGGCGGAGCTCCCGGGCCGGATGGTCGCCAGCGGGCTCGAGCTGCCGCCGTGGCCCGGCATGCCCGCGGCGGACGATCCGTACCCGGCCTCGCTGACGGTCGCGCTCGAGAAGGTGGGGACGCTCCGGTACGGCGAGAATCCGCATCAGTCGGCGGCTCGCTACCGCCGGCCCGGCCCCGACGCGGAGCCTGGTCCCTTCGCCGACGGGCAGCCGCCCCTCCAGGGCAAGCCGCTGTCCTACAACAACGTCCTGGATGCCGCAGCGGCAGCCGGAGTCGCGCGCGGCTTTCGGGGGCCGGGCTGCGTGATCGTAAAGCACACGAATCCCTGCGGTGCCGCGGAGCGCCTTGACCTGGTCGCGGCTTGGGATGCGGCCCTCGCCGCTGACCCCGTATCAGCGTTTGGTGGCATCGCGGCGGTCAACGGGCCGGTCGACGAGGCGCTTGCCCAGCGGCTGACATCGATCTTCCTCGAGGTCGTCGTCGCGCCGGCGTTCGATGCCGCCGCCCGGGCGATCCTCTCCGCCAAGGCGAACCTGCGGCTCGTCGTGGATTCGACGCTCACGCTGAACGGGGCCGGCTCAGGTGGCGCGGCTGGCACGGCTGGCATGGCTGGCATGGCTGACTTACCCTCGCCGACCGGCTCGATTCGCACCGCCGGTGGTGCCTATCTCGTCTCCCAGCCCGATGCGCTGACCGACGATCTCGCGAGCTGGCAGCGCGCGACGAAGCGGGCCCCGACGGCGGCCGAGCTCGCCGATCTCGATCTTGCCTGGCGCCTCGTCCGAGCCACGACGAGCAACGCGATCGTCCTCGTCCACGACCGCACGCTCATCGGAATGGGCAGCGGCCAGACATCGCGGGTGGACGCGGCACAGGCGGCCGTCGACAAGGCTGGACGCTTCCTTCCCGACGCCCTCCCTGGTTCGGCGTGCGCCTCGGATGCCTTCTATCCGTTCCCCGACGGCGTCGAGGTCTGCCTCGCCAACGGGGTGACGGCGTTCGTCCAGCCGGGCGGGTCCATCCGCGATGAGGAGATCGTGGCGGCCGCCGACGGCGCCGGCGCTACGATGCTCATGACCGGGACGAGGCACTTCCGACATTGAGCGCTCGTAGAAATGCACGAGCGCGAGGAGGCGGATGAGCGAGCACCTGACGAACGAGGAGGTCGTGCGGCGCTACGCCACGAGCTCGGCGGAGCTCGACCTGGAGGCCATGGGCGCCCTTCGCCACCCGGACTGGTCGGTCGTCTGGCCGCAATCGGGCGAGCAGGTCCACGGCAGCGAAGCCTTCGCGGAGATCGTCCAGCACTACCCGGGCGGGCCTGCGCGGACGGAGATCACCCGCGTCGTCGGTGCCGAGGATCGCTGGGTCGTCACTGCCGGGAACACCGTGCTGAAGCTCGCCGGAAGCGGCGACTTCTGGTGGTCCGAGTGGCGGGTGACCTACCCGGACGGCGCGGTCTACCTGTGCGTCGATCTCCTCGAGCTGCGCGACGCGCTGATCTACCGCGAAACGGTCTACTGGGCCGCCCCGTTCGAGGCTCCGAACTGGCGCTCACCCTGGGTGGACGTGCCGCCTGCCTGAATCCCGAGGATCACGAATGCCCGACCGTTACTACCTGACGACGGCGATCGCCTACGCCAACAACCGTCCGGGCCTCCACACCCTGTACGAAGTCATGGGTGCGGACGTGATCGCGCGCTGGCACCGCATGAAGGGCGACGACACGCGTTTCTTGACCGGCACCGACGAGCACTCGGTGAACATCGCCGAGGAGGCGGCGTCGCGCGGCCAGGACACCAAGGCGTTCGTCGACGAGATGGTCGAGATCTTCCGGACGGCGGAGGACCTGCTCGAGATCGCGCCGGACCGGTTCATCCGGACGACGGATCCGGACCACGTCAGGGCTGCCCAGGAGATGGTCCGGCGGGCCCATGCGAAAGGCGACATCTACCCGGGGACGTATGAGGGCTGGTACTGCCCGAACGAGGGTTTCAAGGCGACGAGCGACCTGCTCGAGACCACCTCAGGGTTTACGTGCCCGAACCACCCAAATGTCACCCTCCAGTGGCTCAGCGAGCGCAACTGGTTCTTCCGGCTGTCGGCCTATCAGGAGCGGCTGGAACGCTGGTTCGAGGAGCATCCAGATGCTGTTCAGCCCGACTACCGCCGCAACGAGATGCTCGGCTTCATCCGCCAGGGCCTCGAGGACTTCTCGATCAGTCGGGCGCCGGGAACCGGTCCGGCGTGGGGCATTCCTTTCCCAATCGGCGAGGACGGGCAAACTGCCCTGCGCGAGGACGGCACGTGGGACCCCGAGGCGGGCACGATCTATGTCTGGTTCGATGCCCTGATCAACTACATCACCGGCGCGGGTTTCCCCGACGATCCGGATTCCTTCGCACGATGGTGGCCGGCCGACCTCCATGTGATCGGCAAGGACATCGCACGCTTCCACACGATCTTCTGGCCGGCGATGCTCTGGAGTGCCGGGCTGGAGGCGCCGCGGAAGGTCTGGATCCACGGCTGGCTGACGGCCCAGGGCGAGCGGATGAGCAAGAGCCGCGGCAACTTCTTCGACCCGATCGACATGGTCACCGCCCTCGGCGCCGATGGGACGCGCTACGTCACGCTTCGTGAGGTCGCTTTCGACCGGGACAGCGACGTCTCCTGGGATAGCTTCATCCGGCGCTACAACGCGGATCTGGCGAACGACTTCGGGAACCTCGTCAATCGCACGATCACGATGGCCGGCCGCTATCTCGGCGGCGAGAGGCCATCGCCCAGGGACGCGGCGTCATCGCCGCTTGCTGGAACCTGGGCCGCCGCGCTGGCGGCCTACGCCAGATCCATCGACGCGTGTGTGCTCCACGACGCGCTCGTGGGCCTGTGGGCCTTCGTGGCGGCCGCAAACAAGCTCGTGGACGCAGAGCAGCCGTGGGTCCTCGCCAAGGCTACGGCCGCAGGAGATGCCGAAGCCGAGGCGCGCCTCCGCGGCGTCCTCGGCGACCTCGTCGAGGCGGCGCGGCTGATCGGGCTCGCAGCGGCCCCGTTCCTGCCGGCGACAGCGCCACGAGTCAGCGAGCAGCTCGGCTTCGACTATCTCTACGCCCCAGACGGCAACGGCGGGCCGCCCCTGCTCGGGGAGCTGGAGTGGGGCCGCCACGCCAACGAGACGGGCTCGTTGGGGACCCCGGTGCCGCTGTTTCCTCGCCTGGAGGTCGATTCCAGCCAAACCTGATCGTCGATCAATCGGGCCGCGCGCGAGCGGTCGAAACATCCACGGAGGACGTCATGGCACACGGCGAGATCAATCACATCGAGTTCCCGGCAGACGATCCCGAACGGGCGATGCGTTTCTACACCGCGGTCGCCGGGTGGAAGTTCTCCAAGGCGGAGGGTTTCGACGACTACTGGCTGTTCCGGACCTCGGAGGGCTACGGCGGCGCGATCGGCAAGCGCGGAATCTCGACCGGGCCCGCGCTGCGCGACTACATCGAGGTCGACTCGATCGACGACGCGCTCGCGGCCTCGGACCGCACGGGCGGAACTACGAAGGAGCCGAAGACCGAGATCCAGGGAATGGGTTGGTTCGCGGTCGTCACCGACCCGGAAGGCAGCGAGATCGGCCTCTTCCAGGGCACGAACCCCGGCTGACCCCGGTTGCGGCGGGAAGCCCGTACGATCCGGGCGTGCGTCTCGTCGACTCCCACTGCCACCTCCAGGCCGACCGGTTCGACGATGACGTCGAGCTCGTCATCGGTGCGGCACGACTCGCGGGCGTCGAGCGGATCCTCGTTCCGGGCTGGGACCTCGCCTCATCCCGCGGCGCCCTTGGCCTCGTGGAACGGTTTCCGTGGCTCGATGCCGCCGTCGGCGTCCATCCCCATAACGCCGCGCGATTGGACCCCCGGGCCTGGGCTGAGATCGCCACGCTCGCCGCCGACCCGCGCGTCGTCGCCATCGGCGAGACCGGGCTCGACTTCGATCGTGTCTTCTCGCCGATCGACGATCAGCTCGCGAACCTGCGCCGCAACCTGGCGCTGGCGATCGAGCTCGGCAAGCCGGCGATCCTCCACGTCCGATCCGCGACTGGCCGGCACGATGCCCAGGACGCACTGATCGCCGAGCTTCGGGAGGCCGGCTTCGGCGGTCCGCGCCTGGCCGCGACGTCCGCCGGCCCAGGCGCGGTCATCCACTCGTTCTCGGGCTCGGTCGACTATGCCCGGGCCGTGCTGGACCTCGGCCTCGCGATCTCCATATCGGGACTCGCGTTCCGAGCGGGGGAGGAGCCCACCGCGGACGTGGCCCCGCTCGTGCCGCTCGAGCGCCTGCTCATCGAGACCGATTCGCCGTTCCTTTCGCCGCCCGGTGCACCGCGTCGCCGGAACGAACCGCAGTGGGTGCGCTTGACGGCGGAGTGGGTGGCGACGCGGCGCGGAATTGCACTCGACAGCCTCGGCGAAGCCCTGGTCCACGCGTACGACCGGACGTTCCCGGCATCGGTCGCAAGGCGCGGTTGACAGGGCCAACGGCAGGCTCCTACACTGCTAGCACTCTCACACCGAGAGTGCTAATCGACCCCGATCCGCAGGGCTAAACAGGTCCGGACAGGCGTCCGGCAGCGTGGATCGCGACCGTCGAATCGGCACTCGAAACCAACAGCGACGACGACCGTTTCGGTCGTCCCAGGAGGAACACCTTGGCCACTGCCACGAAGACCGCCTCGAAGCTCCGCCCGCTCGGCGACCGGGTCGTCGTCAAGCCGACGGCTCGCGAGGAGATGACCAAGAGCGGGATCGTCCTGCCGGACACCGCCAAGGAGAAGCCCCAGGAGGGCAGCATCCTCGCCGTCGGCCCGGGCCGAATCCTCGACGACGGCAAGCGCGAGTCCATGGATGTCAAGGTCGGCCAGAAGGTCCTCTACGGCAAGTACGCCGGGACCGAATTCAAGGTCGAGGAGGACGATCTCCTGATCGTCAGCCAGAAAGACATCCTCGCCATCGTCGAGGACTGACCGTCCTCGCGATCGGCACCCCGACAACCACCGACAACAGACCTGGAGGGACTTCACCTTGGCAAAGCAGCTGATTTTCGATGAGACCGCTCGACGGTCGCTCAAGCGGGGCATTGACCGTCTCGCCGACGCCGTCAAGGTCACGATCGGCCCGAAGGGCCGCAACGTCGTCCTCGACAAGAAGTTCGGGTCGCCGACGATCACGAACGACGGCGTCACGATCGCTCGCGACATCGAGCTCGATGACCCGTTCGAGAACATGGGCGCCCAGCTCCTGAAGGAAGTCGCGACGAAGACCGACGACGTCGCCGGCGACGGCACGACCACAGCGGTCGTCCTGGGCCAGGCGATGGTCGCCGAAGGCCTCCGCGTCGTCACCGCCGGCGCCAACCCGATGGTCGTCAAGCGCGGAATCGAAAAGGCCGTCGAGGCGATCGTGGACGAGATCAAGCGCGTTTCGCGCCCGGTCGACTCGCGTGAGCAGATCGCGGCCGTGGCCGCCATCTCCGCCGCGGATCCTGAGGTCGGCGAGATCATCGCCGAGGTCATGGACAAGGTCGGCAAGGACGGCGTCATCACCGTCGAGGAAGGCCAGAGCCTGGGCCTCGAGAAGGAATACACCGAGGGCATGCAGTTCGACCGGGGTTACATCTCGGCGTACTTCGTGACCAACCCGGATCGGATGGAGACGGTCCTCGAGAACGTCGTCATCCTCATCACCGACAAGAAGATCTCCAGCGTCCAGGACATGCTCCCGGCGCTCGAGAAGGCCGTCCAGCTCGGCCGCCCGGTCGTGATCATCGCCGAGGACGTCGACGGTGAGGCTCTCGCGACCCTCGTCGTCAACAAGCTCAAGGGCACGATCTCCGTCCTGGCCGTCAAGGCCCCGGGCTTCGGCGACCGTCGCAAAGAGATGCTCCGCGACATCGCCACGCTGACCGGTGGCACCGTCATCAGCGAGGAGATCGGCCGCAAGCTCGACTCCGTCACTGCCGAGGATCTCGGCAAGGCTCGCCGCGTCGTCGCCACGAAGGACGACACGACGATCGTCGACGGCGAGGGCTCGCCGGACCTCATCAAGGCCCGGATGACCCAGATCAAGGCGCAGATCGAGGACACGACCTCGGACTACGACAAGGAGAAGCTCCAGGAGCGACTCGCCAAGCTTGCCGGCGGCGTGGCCGTCATCAAGGTCGGCGCGGCCACCGAGGTCGAGCTCAAGGAGAAGAAGCACCGCATCGAGGATGCCCTCTCGACGACCCGCGCGGCCGTCGAGGAAGGCCTCGTCGCCGGCGGTGGGACCACCCTCCTGCAGGCCATCCCGGCGCTCGACAAGCTCAAGCTCGAGGGTGACGCGCAGGTCGGCGTCGATATCGTCCGCAAGGCCCTCGAGGCCCCGGCCCGCCAGATCGCCGACAACGCCGGGCAGTCCGGCGAGGTCGTCGTGGCCAAGGTTCGCGGCCTCAAGGCCGGCGAAGGCTACGACGCGCTCCGTGGCGAGTACGGCGACATGTTCAAGAAGGGCATCGTCGACGCCGCCAAGGTGACGCGATCCGCCCTCCAGAACGCCGCCTCCATCGCCGCGATGGTCCTCACGACGGAGACGCTCGTGACCGACATCCCGGAGAAGGCGGCAGCCGGC
>JBBQTO010000022.1:0-24443 GCA_038234575.1 Candidatus Limnocylindrales bacterium | reverse complement strand
CGCGACGGCTCGGGAATGGGCGCTGAAGCTCAAGGAGCTCGCCCAGGTCTTCGCGGATCCGTATTCCGCCGCGGACTTCCTCCACGGCCCGATCACGCTCGTCCAGCCCGGCGTGCCGGTGCTCGCCATCGTGCCCGACGGCCCGACCGCCGCCGGCCTCACGGACCTGCTCGCCCGCCTTGACGAGCTCGACGCCGACTCGATCGTGCTCTCCGATTCGGATCGACTCCGGACCCTCGGCCGCCGCGCGATCCCGCTACCGGCCGGCGTGCCCGAATGGCTCCGGCCGATCGTGTCCATCGTCCCGGCGCAGCTGTTCGCCTATCACCTGACGATCGCGCGCGGCCTCGATCCCGAGGCGCCGCGCCACCTCCGGAAGGTCACCCGGACGGTCTGAGGATCACCGCTTCGTGAGGTCCGTAGACGACGACCCGCTGCCTCCAGTCGGTAAGCTGCGTCCGCGCCTCGGCCGCCGCGGTCGGGGCGGCTACAACCCGGAGTAGGCGTGCAGGCCGTTGAACCAGAGCGAGCCCGAGTAGGTTACGAGCACCATCCCGAACCCGACCACGAGGAGCAGCGCGGCGGGTCGGCCGGCCCACGAGCGCTGGTTGCGCGCGTGGAGGTAGATCGCGTAGACGAGCCAGGTGACGAGCGCGGCGGTCTCTTTCGGATCCCAGCCCCAGTAGCGGGACCAGGCGATCGAGGCCCACCACGAGCCCAGGATGATCATCGTCGCGAAGATCGGGAAGCCGATGATGACCGCTCGATACGCGACCGTGTCGAGCACCTTGTGCGACGGCAGCCATGCGAACCGGTCCTCTTTCCCCTGGATCAGGTACCCGACACCCGCCGCGAATGACGTCGCGAAGATGCCATAGCTCAGCATCGCCATGCCGACGTGGATCGTGAGCAGCGGCGCGTTCTGGAGCGCCGGCACGAGCGGCTTGATGTCCGACGGCAGCGACGACGCATAGAGGGCCAGTGCCAGCGAGACGCCGACGGGAATGAAGGCGATCGAGCGGATCTCGTAGCGGCGCGAGAACAGCAGGTAGCCGAGCAGGATCGAGGTCGCGAACGCGGTCGAGAACTCGAAGAGATTGCCCCACGGTCCGCGCCCGACGATGACCGCCCGGACGAGCATCGAGGAGGCCAGGATCGAGAAGGCCGCGATCGTGAGCCAGCGAGCGCCGGTCGAGAGCGGGGTCGGGCCGGCGAAATCGGCGGGCTCGGCAGCTCGGGCGGCTTCACGACTCTCGACGAACGAGCCGGTCGCGACTCCCGCCCAGGCGGGTTGCGCGGGGGCGAGCGCGAGCGAGAAGGCGCGGCGCCCGTTCGCCAGCAGGACCGCGTGGCCGATGTTCGCCGCGAAGGCGATCGCGAGGACGATGGTGCCGACCGTGAACAGGGCCTGGGTCGTCGTTTCCAAGTGCGATCTCCGGGATTACGCGGCGGGATTACGCGGCGGCCGCGCCGCCGGGGGGCGGGCCGACCGGTCGCAGGGCTCCGGCCTTCGGCTTGATCTGGAGGACCAGGCCGCAGTTGCCGCACGTGTCGATATAGGCCGTGCGGCCGACGCCGCACTTCGGGCAGGTCACCGCGAGGTCGCGGCCGTCGACCGTGCACTTCGTTGAGCCGGGCGGGAACACGAGCCGGTCGAACGAGCAGTACGGCTCGCCGGGCGGGTAGACCGGGCTGCCGTCTACGATCTGGGCGGGGACCGGCGCCGGCTCGACATACGGGAGCCGCGACCGGGGCGCTCGCAAGACGTAGATCAGCCAGCCGAGGACCAGCAGGGAGACGATGGGCCCCACGACGCCGAGGACCAGGAAGATCGGCAACATGCCGATCAGTCCGCCCCAGTCGGGGAGGATGACCGGGCTCAGCGCGTCGAGGATGCTCTTGACGATCCGGCTGATTGCGTCACCCACGGCCAAATCCTAGCAGTCACCCCGATCCGACCGCGAGTGGCGACGCAAGCCCGGCGGCCGCCCGTTCCCGAGACCGGTGCCGGTCCTCGGCCGCGCGGGCGGTGGCGTTCCGGGGCGGCCACGGATCGGTCGCTCGGTGCCGTCGAGGCGCCGCAGGAGCCAGGCGGTCCCGGCCGAGCGGCCGCCACGGGTCCGCACGCCGTCACGGAGGGCGCGGTCGTCGGTGACCGCGAGGATCGGCCAGGTCGAGGCCGGCCCGCCTTCGTCGAGCTGGCGCGAGATCCGGTTGAGGATGAGCTCGTCGGCCGTCGAGCGGCGCGAGTACTCGACGGACATCCCGGTCGCGAGCCTGCCGGTGATGCCGGACGGGGAGCCGTCGAGGACCAGCTCCACTCGGACGCCGGGCGGGATCGCGCTCCGGATCCGGCCGATGATGGCGGAGGCTGGCTGTGGCGCCGGGGCGGAACCACGGCCGCGCAATGCATGCAGCAGGTTGTTGCCGTCGATGAGGACGAGCTCGACGCCGGCGAGCGGGTCCGTGTTCTCGACCGGCGCGGGCAACCTCAGCTCCAGCGAGGCAGCGGCGCGAGAAACTCTACGATCAGCGCCGCGAGGCGATCCGGCACCTCCATACCGATCAGGTGAGCGACGTCCGGAATCGAGATGAGGCGCGCTCCAGGCACGGTGTCGGCGAGGCGCGCCGCCGAAGCCCGAGTACCGGACGAGTCGAGCTCGCCGACCACGGCGAGGGTGGGCATGCGGATCTCGCTGAGCCGCTCGTTCGCAACGGTCGCGAGCGGGATCGGCTTGCCGAAGACCCGGCCCGGCTCGACGAGCGGTCGATCCATCTCGCGGACCGCCTCCCGAATCGCTGTCGGCACGCGTGTCGATGGCTGCCCGATGCCATCGACCCAGGCCCGGATGTCGAGATCGGCGAGCCCATCGGCGTCGCCGGCGCCCTCGAGGGCATCGCCCTCCTCGTAGAGCGTGATCTCCTCGGGAGTCGCGCCACCGTCGAAGCCGCCGATGCCCCCGCCGACCCAAACGAACGCGACGAAGCGATCGGGCGACTCGAGGACGGTGTCGAGGGCGATCATCGCGTCGCGCGAGTTGCCGACGACCGCCGCATGCCCGGCACCGACGCCGTCGAGCACGGCGATGAGGTCGGCGCGATTCGAGAAGTCGACGTCCTCGGCCGTCGAGTTGCCGTAGCCGCGGGTGTCATAGCGGATCACGCGATAGCCGGCGGCGACCAGCGGCGGCACGACGGCATCCCACGAGCGCAGGTCGACGATCGCCGAGTGGACAAGCAGGATCGGCGGCCCGTCGCCCTCTGCGAGGACGCGGAGGCGGTCCCCGGGAACGTCGACGTTGGTGTCGAGGTCGGGCATCCCGCGAATCCTACGCCCGGCTAGCATCGATCGCGATGTCCCTCCTCCTGCTCGTCGACCTCGACGGGGTCGTCTATCGCGGCGCGGATCCCGTGCCCGGGGTCGCCGCAGTCCTCGCCGCCCGAGCGGCGGCCGGCGACGACATCGTCTACGTGACGAACAACTCGATGCACTACCGGGCCGACTACGTGACGCGCCTCACCCAGCTCGGGGCGCCCGTGTCCGCGGACCGCATCGTGAGCGCGCCGCGCGCGACCGCGCTGTACCTGCGCGAGCACGAACCAGCTGTCCAACGCGTTCTCACCGTCGGTGCGTCGGGGCTGGATCGCGAGCTCCGTGACGTCGGCCTGGACGTCGTGACCGCCGCATATGCCGCCGAGCGGATGGCCCACGAGGGACTCGATGGCGTGGCGGCCGCGGGCAGGCCCGATGCGGTCGTCGCGGGCGTCGACCCGCAGCTGACGTATCTCCGCATCGCCGCGGCGGCCGACTGCGTCCGGGCCGGCGCCCGCTTCATTGCCACGAACCGCGACCCCATCTATCCGACCGAGCGCTGGCTCCGGCCCGGCGCCGGCAGCGTGATCGCCGCGATCGAGGTCGCGAGCGCGTCGACGGCGCTGGTCATCGGCAAGCCCCAGCCGCTGCTCATGGAGGAGGCCGCCCGCGCTGCCGGCCGCGACCCGAAAGAGGCGATCGTCATCGGCGATGCCCTGACGACGGACATCGCGGCGGCAATCGCGGTCGGGGCCAGGAGCATCCTCATGCTGACCGGCGTCTCGACCGCGGAGGGCGCGGCCGCCCTGCCCGAGAACGCTCGACCGACCGAGATCGCGGCCGATGCGCCAGAGCTTGTGGCGATCCTGGACCGACTCGCCGCGACCTGACGGGACTCGCCTAACCGGCGCGCTCGCCCTCGGGCGCCGTCGCCGCCTTGCCCGCGGGCACCCGCGCGGCCGGGCCCGACCGAGCGATCAACTGGTCGAGCTGCTCCAGGAGCGGTGCGGCTTCGACGCGCTCGAGCGTCTCGCGGGCTCGATCGAGCCAGGCCCGGATCTCAGGGTCAGAGGTTCCGAGCCGGCTGGCCGCAGCCATCGCCACCCACACTTCGTCCATCGCTGTCCCGAGCTCGCGGTGCTGCGCGATCGACTGCCGATACCCGGCGAGGGCGGTTCCGGGATCTCCGTCGAGGGCCGCCACGCCGGCCTCGATCGCGAGGCGGTTTGCCTCGACGGCCCGGCCGCGCGTGCCCAGCGTCCGCAGCCGCTCGAGCATCGCCCGAGCGCGGACAGCGTCTCCGATCATTGTCGCGAGGATCCCTGCCGGCGGCACGACGTAGGGCGCGTTGAGAGCGCTGGCGTCCGCCATCGCCACGAGCTCGGCATAGGCCCGACCAAAGTCCCCCGCCGCGATCGCCCGGGCAGCACCGAGGTCGTGGGTCCCCGCCTCGACGTCCGGATCCTCGCCCGCGACGGCCTCGGCAATGACGGAATCCATCTCCTCGTCCTCGATCCGTCCTTGGTAGGCGAGATACGTCGCCCGCACGACGAGCAGGGATCGCCGGCTTGCGGCATCGACGTCCAGCTGGATCGCCGCCTCGAGCTCCGCCTGGGCCCACGACCAGTCGCCGGTTCGTCGGGCGTCCTCGGCGGCGTTGCCGAGCAGGATTACCTCGGTCGACCGCTCGCCGAGCCGACGGGCGACGGTGATGCCGGCCCGCTCGAGCTCGACGGCTGCGCGCGGGTCATCCAACCCGAGGCCGAGCCCGAGGTTGTGGATGGCCCGCAGCTCGACGTCGGGCAGGGAGAAGCTATTGGCCACGATCCGGGCACCCTCGCAGACGGCTCGCGCCTCCCACAGCCGGCCCCGGTAGAAGTAGACGATGCCCTTGACCACCAGGGCTTCGGCGACGACCTTCGCGAGCCCGAGCCGCTCGGCAACGATCACCGATCGTTCTGCCGCCTCGAGGGCCAGGTCGTAGTCACCCGTGCTCACGGCTGAGCGCGCGACGAGGAGCGTCAGCTCGATCGTCGCCACATGCTCCGGACCCAGTTCCCGGAACTCCTCGAGCGCCGATCGCGCGAGCTCGAGGCTCGCTTCCCGCTGGCGACCCGCGTAGTGCGCTCGACCACGCACGACGCGATTCCAGGCGCAGGCCGCCGGATCGCCTGCACCCTGCCGGATCTCCCACGCTCGCTCGACGAGCGGCAGCGCGAGGTCTGACCGGGCCGCAGCCGAGGCGGCAGTCGCCGCTCGCTCGAAGAGCGTCGCCCGCTCGTCGTCGTCGGAGGCGACCTCGACAGCCTGCTCGAGGAAGCTGACCGCCTGGAGCGGGGCCCCGAGGGCCACCGCGCGGTCGGCCGCCGCGCGGAGCGAGACGCGCGCCTGGCTGGCGAGCGCGTCCGCTTCGGGGCCCGCCGGGCTCGCGCGATAGGCCGCGAGGTAGTGCGCCGCCAGCGCGCCGGCGAGCTCCTCGTCACCGAGCGATTCGAAGAACCGGGCTGCAGCGAGATGCCGGCTCCGCCGATCCTTCATCGCCAGGGTGGAGTAGGCCACCTCGCGAATCAGGGCCTGGACGAAGGCGTACTGGCCGCGCTCGGGCGAGCGCGGGTCGATCTCCTCGTGCAGGAGGTCGGATCGGACGAGGACGCGAAGTCGAGCATGGAGCTCGTTGGCCGGCAGGCCGGACACGGCCGACAGGCCGGCCTGGGTGAAGCTCTGGCCGAGGACCGCGGCGTCCTGGACGAGCGCCCGCTCGGCCGGATCGAGGCCGTCGAGGCGAGCGGCGATGAGCGCGTGCAGCGTGTCCGGGATCGCGAGCTCGCCGAGATCGCCGGTCGGCTCGAAGCCGACGCCACCCTCACGCTCGCGCAGGCGCCCGTCGGCGACCAGCATCCGGATTGTCTCGACCGCGTAGAGCGGGATTCCCTCGGCCCGGCCGATGATCGAACGCGTGGCCGCTTCGGGGATGTCCGGAACGAACCCCGTGAGCAGCTGGCGCATCGCCGCCTCATCGAGCGGCGCGAGGTCCAGGGCCAGGAAGTTGCGGCGCCCAGCGCCCCACTCCGGCCGGTGCTCGAGGAGCTCCGGTCGGGCAAGCGTGATGATCAGGATCGGGACGTTGCGGCTCCACTCGAGGAGGTGGTCGATGAAGTCCAGCGTGCCGGGGTCGGCCCAGTGGAGGTCCTCGAAGAGCAGCACCACGAGTCGGTCGCTCGCCATCCGCTCGATGTAGGTCCGCCACGCCCCGAACAGCTCGCCGGCGCCGACCTCGGCCGCGTCGCCGGTCCCGAGCAGGACCTGCAGCGCGCGATCGACGCGTTCCCGCTCCTCGCCCTCGGGAACGATCCGGGCGACGGACTCCGACACCTTCGCCCGAGTGGTGGCGGGGTCGTCTGTCTCGACCAGATTGGCCCGGCTCCGGATCATCTCGCCCAGCGCCCAGAACGTGATGCCCTCGCCGTAGGCCGGCGAGCGGCCCTCGTGCCACCACGTCTTGTCGACGACACCGTCGGCGTACTTCCGAAGCTCCCAGGCAAGCCGGCTCTTGCCGACGCCGCCCTGCCCAGTGATCGAGACGAGGCGGACTCGCCGCTCGCGTGCCGTCGCGTGGAAGAGGTCCTTCAGGAGCCGAAGCTCCGAGTCGCGACCGATGAAATGGGCCTCGAGGCGGTCGCTGCGACCCCGCCCGCCCCGTTCGCCGAGCACCCGGATCGCCCGGAACGCCGGTACCGGCGCGGCCTTGCCCTTGAGCAACTGATCGCCGGCCGCCTCGTAGCCGATCGCGTTCGCGGTCGCGTGCTGCGTCGACTCGCCGACGAGGACCACGCCCGGCGGTGCCACGGATTGGAGCCGGCTCGCGGTGTTGACCAGATCGCCGGCGACCATGCCCTGGCCCGTCGCGCCGATCGTGACCGCGGCCTCGCCGGTGAGGACACCGCCGCGGGCTTCGAGGCCGGGAGCAAGCCCGCGAACCGCGTCGACGACGTCGAGGGCCGCCCGGACCGCCCGCTCGGCATCGTCCTCGTGGGCGGTCGGGGCGCCCCAGACGGCCATGACCGCATCGCCGATGAACTTCTCGACGGTGCCGCCGTAGCGCTCGATGATCTCGCGTGAGGCGTCGAAGTAGCGGCTCAGGAGGTCTCGAACCTCCTCGTGATCGCGGCCCTCCGAGATCGTCGTGAAGCCGACAAGATCGGCGAAGAGGATGCTGACGAGGCGACGTTCCGCGACGGGTCCGTTTGTGGGCCGAGCGGATCCAGGTGCCCCCGGAGCGGCAACTCCATCGGGCGCAGCTCCAGCGGAGCTCCTGCCAGGGCTCGCCGGCGTGCCCTGGGCACCAGCGTTTGCGCCCGGAAGCGGCGTGCCGCACTCGCCGCAGAAGCGGGACGTGGGTCCGTTGACGGTACCGCAGCTCGGGCAGGCCGAGGCCAGACGCGTGCCGCACTCGCCGCAGAACTTGCGCCCGGCATCGTTGGCCGAACCGCAGTTGGGACAGTCGATCACCCGTTCGTCTCCCGCATCTCCGCGGAGCGTAGCGCGTCGTCCGTCGTGTTCGCCTCCTGAATCGAGGGCGCAGCCGCCGCCCAATCGTCGAAGGTCCGGCGAATGGGGACCAGCGTCGCGTCGTCGGCGAAGGCCACGTCGAGCGCCAGCCGGTCGATCGCCCAGACCTCGGCCAGCGACAGCCCAATCCGCTCGACCGCCCGGACGTACTCCTCCGACAAAGTGAGATTCGCGACGGTCGGGTCGTCGGTGGAGAGGGTGACTCCCACGCCCGCACGATGCAGGCGCGCCAGGGGATGCGCCGCCACGGTGGGCACGATGGCCGCCTGGACGTTCGAGGTGGGGCAGAGGTCGAGAACCACGCCACGGGCCCGGAGCTCGGTCATCAGGGCCGGGTCGTCGGCCGCTCCGGGCCCGTGGGCGATCCGTTCCGGCTCCATGACCAGCGCCCGCCGGACCTGCGCAGCGCCGCCCCACTCGCCCGCATGGAGCGTGATTCGGAGGCCGCCGGCGCGCGCGGCCTCGAACGCGGCCCCATGCGCCAGGGCATCGGGGAATTCGGCCTCGGGTCCGGCGAGATCCCAGCCGCTCAGGCCGTTGGCCCGGAATTGCGCGGCCGCCTCGGCAAGCCCAACGTTCGCCACCGGATCATGCGATCGCAGCGCCGTGGAGATCAGTCGGACAGCGATCCCGGCCCGAGCCGCCGCCGCGTTCGCGCCCCGAACCACGGCCTCGATTCCGTCCGCGACCGGCAGCCCCCGGGAGACGTGCAGCAGCGGCCCCCACCGGATCTCGAGGTAGTGCACGCCGTCGGCGGCCTTGTCTTCGACAAGCTCGGCCGCAATGCGCTCGAGGGCCTCGGCGTCCTGCATCAGGGCGATTGGCAGGTCGAACGCCCGGAGGAGATCGGCCTGATCGGTGCAGCGCGGTGGGGCGACGAGCGCGCCGACCATCGCCGCCCGCGTGCGGGGAGCCTCGATCCGGCGGGTTCGGGCGAGCTCCAGCGCGGTCTCGATTCGGAGGGAGCCATCGAGGTGGAGGTGGAGCTCCGCCTTCGGCATCTCCGCAATCAGCTCTCTAACGACCGGTCCCACCGGGCCGCCGGCCGCGTACGGCCCGAGCACATCCACGTCGTGCATGGCGAGCTCGGGCGCGGGGGATCCGGACATGGCCCGATGCTACGATCCCGGCCGCATGACGAACAGAACACGAGCTCGCTCGGTCGCCCGGGGCGTCACGTCGATCGTCGGGGCTATCGCCTGGCTGGCGCTGTCCGCCGCGCTCGCCCTCGGGGCCGCCGGGCTCGTCGGCGAGCTCACCCATCCGCCCGGCGGGGCGAGTCGCGAGGAGCTCACCTACCCTGGCGACACCCTCCTCAAGGTTCGCCTCGACGATGCGAGCAACCGCCTCCACGAGATCGCCTCGAACATCGACGCCCTCTCGACTGACGCCAAGTCCGCGCTCGAGGACCTCTCCAGCGCCGATCCAACCGCCCTCCAGAAGGCCCTCGAGCATGGCAGCGGAACCGCCGTCATCCTGACGAACGCGACGAAGGACCTGCGCGACTCTCTGGCCGGCCTCCCCGGCGACGAACCCGACGCGGTGATGCGGTTCTCGAACGTGACGCTCGTTCGGCGGGCGGCCATCCTCGCCGCGCTCGACGCCGCCGACGGGCTGGCGACCCAATGGGAGCAGGTCACCGGCCGGAGCGTCGACGCGGCCCGCTTGACGGGGCTGCTCCAGCACCACGACAGGACCGTGGCGGCCGCGATCAACCGGGGTCTTGCCGCCAAGTTCGCGGACGCCGTAACGGTCCTCTCGACAGCGAAGGCCACGCTTGCCGAGATCACGACACTCAAGGCGGCCTTCTCGAGCGGCAGCGGGGTGACGGTCCTCGACGTCTGGCTGGCCAGCCACACCCGATATGACAACGCGCTGCTCGCCCTCTACGGCGCCCTCGCCAAATCCGGCGGGAAGTCGAATCTCGCCGTCCAGGCGGCGTATCGCCAGGAGGGGATCGCGCGGGGCCTGCTCCCCGCCGACAATCGGTCCCTGATCGCCATCGTCGCGGAGTTTGCCCGCGGTGGCCTGAATCAGGCCGTCCTCGCGATCGAGGACGCCAGCGGACGCATCAACGCCGCCCTCGCCGAGGCCTCACGCGTCTAGGTACACTCGCGCTATTCGCCGCGGCGGCCCGATCGCCGGCGTCATCGGAGGGTCCAAGTCGCGGTGAAGATTCGTGTGGTCACGGCACAGCCCTGGGACGTGGCTGCGGACGTCCTCGTCGTCCCGGTCCTCGGCGATCCGCCCTTCCGGGGCGCCGTCGCGGAGCTCGACAAGCGTGCCGGGGGCGAGCTCGGTTCGCTCGTGGCGTTCGGCGAGCTGGGCAACAAGCGCTACGGGACGGTCCTAGCCGGGGCGGGCGAGACGAAGCCCGAGCGGCTCCTCGCGATCGTCTGCGGCAAGCCCGACGCCCTCGATCGAGAGGCGGTCGTCCATGTCGGGGCCTCGGCCGAACGACGGCTCAGCGGCCGCACGGTCCGATCCCTCGCGATCTGGCTTACGCCGCTCGCGGAGGTGCTCGAAGGTGGGGCGACGGCCGTGGCGGAGCTCCTCGCCCGGGGCGTCGTCGAGGGCTCCTACGACCCGGCCACGATCTACCGCGAAGGCGTGACGACGGCGCCACCGGCCCTCGACGAGCTGATCCTCGTCGCACCCGGCGAGAGCCCCGCAGTCCTGACGAAGGCGGGCGAGCGAGGTCAGATCATCGGTGAGGGCGCGAACATCGCCCGCACCCTCTCGAACCGAAGCTCCAACGACGTGAGCCCGATCGTCCTGGCCGAGGAGGCCCGGGCCCTCGCCAAGCAGCACGGCCTGTCGTTCGACGTGATCGAGCCCGAGAAGGCGACCGAGATGGGAATGGGGCTGTTCATGGCCGTCGGCCGGGGCAGCGACAACCCTCCCCGGATGATCGTCATGCGCTCGGGCAAGAAGGGCCAGCGCGACGCCCTCGACCGCCACCTCGCGATCGTCGGCAAAGGCGTCTGCTTCGACTCCGGCGGCATCAGCATCAAGCCATCCGACCGGATGGAAGAGATGAAGATGGACAAGACCGGCGCCTGCACGGTGATCGCGGCGATCGTGACGGTGGCCAGGCTGGCGCCCGGAACGCCGCTGCTGGCGATCGCGCCGGCAGTCGAGAACATGCCCGGTCCGCACTCCACCCGACCCGGCGACGTTGTCAAGGCGCTCAACGGCAAGTGGGTCGACATCACGAATACCGACGCGGAGGGTCGTCTGATCCTCGCCGACGCGCTGACGTACGCGGAGCAGCTCGGGGCCACCCACCTCGTCGATACGGCCACGCTGACCGGTGCCGTGAGCCGGGCCCTGGGCGAGCTCGTCTCGGGCCTGTTCGGGGCGCCGCAGGACTGGGCCGACCAGGTCCTCGGAGCCGCCGCACGGGCGGGGGAGCGGTACTGGCAGCTGCCCCTCGTCGAGGAATACCGAGCGGACATGGAGAGCTGGTACGCCGACCTAGTGAACTTTTCCCGGAACAACGAGGGCGGCCTCGTGAAGAGCGCCCTCTTCATCCAGGAGTTCGTCACGAAGCCCTGGGTCCACCTCGACATCGCCGGTACGGGCTACCTTCGAAGGGCCGGGCCCTACGCGGCGCGCGGTGCGACGGGCGTATCGCACGCGACCCTCGTCGAGCTCGCCCTGGCCGGCGCCAAGGCCTGAGCGAGGCGGGTGACCGGACCCGCCGTGGTCATCGTCGCCACGCTGATCGGCGCGGCCTGGGGTTTCGCGTCAGACCGGATTGCGGCTCGCTGGCCGGTCCACGAGGACGGCGCGAATCGGGCGATCGACTGGCGCACACCGCTCGTCGCCATCGTCGGCGCCGCGTCGGGGGCGCTCCTGGTGGAGCGATTCGGCGGCAACGCGGGTCAGTTCGCCCTCATGGGCGTCTTCGTCCTGGCGCTGATCGTGCTGTTCGCCACCGACCTCGACCAGCGCCTCCTGCCCGACGTCATCACGTACCCGCTGGTCGCGCTAGCGCTCGTCGCCTTCGCCCTCGGGATCGGTCCGTTCGTCCACGACCCGACCGAGCTCGGCTTCGCGGCCGCCGCCGCCGTGGGGATGCCGCTCTTCCTGTACCTGCTGTCGATCCCGTTCGGGGCGGGCGCGATTGGCCTGGGCGACCTCAAGCTGCTGGTCAGCGTCGGGCTCCTCGGCGGCCCGCTTCGGCTCCTCCTCGGGCTGATCGGTGGCGCTCTCTTCGGCGCGCTGGCGATCGTCGTCCTGATCGCGTTGCGCCGGATCACGCTCCGCAGCTACGTGCCGTACGGGCCCTTCCTGATTGTCGGCGCGATGTGGGCCCTTCTGTCCCTGGCGGACACGTGACAAAGGTACGGGTGACGCCCGCGCGACACCTTGCAGTATCATTCCGATCGTTGCCGGTAGGGTTGCTCACGATCTCGCCGGCGAGCGAACCCCCCGCGACCCCAGCGCGACGGAGACGCCCGCACGATGAACATGCCTGATGCGCCGCTCCGCCGCTGACGCCCGCGGCTGGTCGACCCGGCCGAAGCCGATCTTCGGTCGCCGGTCCGTCGCGATGCTCCTCTTCGTCACCCTCGCCGGGGGGCTCTTCGCATCGGTCGGGCCGCAGCCTGCGGCCGCCTCCGACCCGCTCGCAGACGCCTATGCGAAACAGGCCGCACTGGCCGCATCGATCGCGAGATCGAAGGCCCAAATCGTGTCGCTGACCGCAAGCCAGGGCGCGCTGTCGCTCAGGATCTCCTCGACGAAGTCATCGCTTGCCCAGGTCATCTCGAACGTCTCCGCGGTCAAGGCCCAGATCGTCGGCATGGTCGTCGACGTCGCCAAGGCCCAGGCGTCCGTCGATGCGCTCAACGCGACGATCGCCGGGCTTGACCAGCAGCTCGCCGACGTCCGGGCCGAGGAGCAGGCGAAGGGCGAGCAGCTCGCCGCCCGCAAGGCGATCCTCGCAGGCCGGATCCGGACGGCCTACGACACCGATCGCACCTCGCTCCTCGAGACCGTCCTGTCGAGCTCCGACTTCACGGACGTCATCTCGGAGGTCGGCTACCAGCTCGACTTTGCCGGCCAGGACAAGGCCCTCGCCGAGGAGATCGTTGCGGATCAGAAGGTCCTCACCGTGATCCACGAGACCGTGATCAGCACGCGGGGTCAGACGAGCCAGCTCCAGAAGCTAGCGAAAGGCCAGAAGGCGGTCGTCGACAGGCAGCTCAAGGACCTCGCCGCCGCGAACGCCCAGCTCCTGAGGCTCGAGGCTCGAACGCGGCAGCTGCTCCAGGCGCAGCAGGTGGCCTACGCCAAGCTCGCCGCCAACAAGGCCAAGCTGAAGGCGAATCTCGTCGCCGCCGCCAAGGCCCAGAAGCAGATCGAGGCCTTGATCCGGAAGCTGGTCCTCGCCCAGCTCCAGCAGGGCGGTATTCCCTCCCAGTATTCGGGCAGCCTCCTTTGGCCGATGGTGGGCATCGTGACCCAGGAGTTCGGCTGCACCGGGTTCTGGGCCGAGCCACCGCTCGGCAGCTGCGACCACTTCCACAAGGGCATCGACATCGCGAACCAGATGGACACCCCGATCCGCGCAGCCGGCGCCGGCAAGATCCTGTTCGCCGGCCCGAGCCCGTTCGACACCGCCTGGATCGTCGTCATCGCCCATTCGACGCATCTCGTGAGCTGGTACGGCCACATCGACAGCTCGCCCGGGCCCGCGGTCAAGGTCGGCCAGTACGTCTACACAGGCCAGGTCATCGCCTACGAGGGAAATACCGGCAACACGACCGGGCCGCACCTCCACTGGGCCATCCAGATCGACGACACGTGGGTGAATCCGCGGCTCTTCCTCTAGATCGCACGGCCTCATGTCCGCCTGATGCCCGCGTGATGTCCCCCCGCTGATCGGCCGGAAACGAGCGGCCGCGGGGGCCTGCTACGATCGCCTGGGACGAACGCTCGGAAGGAGGCTCCCCGAGTGAAGCGCACGATGGCGCTGATCCTGGCCGGTGGCGAAGGCGAGCGCCTGTCCATCCTGTCCTCGGTGCGAGCCAAGCCCGCGGTGCCGTTCGGCGGGAAGTACCGAATCATCGACTTCACGCTCTCGAACTGCGTGAACTCCGACATCGACGACGTGTTCGTCCTGACCCAGTACAACCCGCGGTCCCTCAACGACCACATCGGGCTCGGGCGGCCGTGGGATCTCGACCGGAACAACGGCGGCGTCCGCCTCCTCCAGCCGTACATCGCCCGTGGGCGGGTCGCCGAGTGGTATCGCGGCACCGCCGACGCCGTCCTCCAGAACGTCAGCGTCATCGAGCAGTCGGACGCGGACACGATCCACGTTCTCGCCGGCGACCACATCTACAAGATGGATTACCAGCCCTTCGTCCAGGCCCACAGGCGGCATCGCGCCGACGTCACGATCGCGGTCCGCCGCGTGCCGCTGGCCGACGCAAGCCGGATGGGGATCCTCGCGCTCGACGAGACCGATCGGGTGACCGAGTGGCAGGAGAAGCCGAAGCAGCCCAAGAGCGACCTCGCGTCGATGGGCGTCTACGTCTTCTCGAAGCGGGCGCTCCGGCGCTGGATGAGCGAGGACCGCGTCGACTTCGGCCGGCATGTCATCCCGGCCATGCTCGATGGCGGGGCGCGCGTCTTCGGCTATGCCTTCAACGGCTACTGGCAGGACGTCGGCACGATCCAGTCGTACTGGGAAGCGAACATGGCACTCCTCGTCGACCAGCCGGAGCTCGACCTGTACGACAAGGACTGGGTCATCCACACCCGCTCCGAGGAGCGGGCACCGGCGAAGGTTGGCTCGACGGCCCAGATCCACCGCAGCCTGATCAGCCACGGCTGCATCATCGATGGCACGGTCGTGAACAGCGTCCTGTCGCCGGGCGTGCGTGTCGAGGTCGGCGCCGTCGTCCGCGACTCGATCGTCATGTTCGACTCGATCGTCCGCGCCCGCGCCGTCGTCGACCGCTCGATCCTTGACAAGGAGGTCGTCGTCGGCCAGGGGGCGATCGTCGGCGAAGGGCCCTACGATGGGCCGCCGAACAAGGAGGAGCCGACCCGCCTCAACACCGGGATCACCGTCGTCGGCAAGCAGAGCGTGATCCGCCGCGGGGCTCGACTCGGCCGGAATGTCAAGGTCGGCGAGGGCGTTCGAACCGGCGACTTTGTGAGCCCGGTCGTGAAGGCCGGTGCCTCGGTCGACGCGGGGACCCGAAAGCAGCCAAGCGCGGCCGCGACGGCCAAGGCGAAGGCGAGAGAGGTCGCTCGCTCGGCGGGCTGACCCGTCTTCGCGGGCTAGACTGCCCGCCATGCCCGACGCAGACGTCATCGAGCGCTGGCTCACGAATCTCGAGCTGGATCCCGGCGCCCGCACCGAGCGCGATGGGATCTCCGCGTGGGACCTGACAATCGACGGCCGACGCCGGCTCGATCTGCGCGTGACCGTGATCCTCGACCCTTCGATCGGCGCGATCCTGTGGGCCCACCTCGCACCGCCTCTCGGCGACGGGCTCCGAAAGGCGTACCGGACCCTGTTGCGTTGGAACGACGAGTTCCCGCTCGCGAAGTTTTCCATCGCCGAGGACGGCCGCCCGATCCTTGCGGTCGAGATCCCCCAACGCTGGGTCGATGCGGGTGAGCTCGGCCTGGCGCTCGCCCGCATGAGCGCGATCGCCGATCGGATCTTCGACGAGACGCGGGGCTGGCTCTGGATCGGCGGCCGCGTCCCGGATGGCTACGCCGAGCGGCCGCACCGGACCGACGGCCTGTTGGCGCGGTACGGCGAGCGTCTCGGCGAGCTCGTCGAGGCATGAGGGCCCGCTTCGGGGTCGCCGCGCTCGTCTTCGCGATCGCCCTGTCGCTCCTCGCCGGAACGCCGGTCGCTCGAGCCGCCGCCCCCGGCCTCACGCTTGTCACCGCCGCGAGCTATGACGTCGAACCGGCGGCCGGGCGGGTGGCGGTCACGACCCGCATCACCGCCACGAATCACCTCCACGACACGACCACGCAGCGGTACTTCTTCACGACCGCGTATCTCGCGGTACTGCCCGGGACGTCCGGCTTCACCCTGACGAGGCCAGGTGGGAAGGCGTCCGTGAGCGTCGCGTCGAAGTCGGCCGGTTACACGCTCCTCAAGCTCAACTTCGGGACCCAGCTCGCCTCGGGCAGGTCGCTGGTCCTGACCCTCCACTTCGACGTCCGCGATCCCGGCGGAGCACCGGACCGGACCGTCCGAATCTCCCCGTCGATCGTCTCCTTCACCGCCTGGGCCTTTTCGACTGCAGACACGCCCGGCTCCTCCGTCACGGTTCGCTTCCCGGCGGGCTACACGGTCGTCGTCGGCCGGGGGCCCCTCAGCGGGCCAACCAACGATTCCGCCGGCCGGGCCGTCTGGACAAGCGGTCGGCTCTCGACGCCGCTCACGTTCATCGCCGACTTCAGCGCCGATCGTCCGGGCGACTACTCGAGCCGCGACCTGACCTTGACCGTTGGCAGGACGACCGCCGCGGTCACGCTCCGCTCATGGCCGGATGACTCTGCCTGGCGCGACCGCGTCGGTGACCTCGTCAGCCGCGGATTGCCGGCGCTGGGTACCGCGATCGGGCTCGACTGGCCGATCACCGGCCCGCTCGTCGTCCAGGAGGCGCTCGTCCGCAACACGGGCGGCTATGCCGGCCTGTTCGATCCCACCGCCGGGCGGATCCAGATCTCGTACACGGCGTCCTCGGGCGTCGTGCTGCATGAGGCCGCGCACGCCTGGTTCAACGGCCAGCTCGTGGCGGACCGCTGGGCGGCCGAAGCGTTCGCCTCGTACTACGCCGATCTCGCGGCGACGGCCTTGAAGGTCAAGATCACCTCGCCGGTCCTGACCGATGCGCTCCGCGCCAGAGCGATTCCGCTCAATGCCTGGGGTGCCGTCGGATCGACGTCCGCGAGCAGCGAGGCCTATGCCTACGCCGCGTCACTGGCGTTCGCCCGGGCCGTGGCAGCTCGCGCGGGAGACGACAAGCTTCGGACGATCTGGGGTCGTGCTGCGACCCGCAGCAGCGCCTACCAGCCGCCCTCGGGGACGGAGACGCTCCCCGGCGCGCCCGACTGGCGAGGCCTGCTCGACCTGTTCGACGATACGACCGGGGTCGCCTTCGACGATCTCTGGCGACAGTGGGTTGCGCGGCCCGAGGACAAGGGGCTGCTGGACGCCCGGGCAGCCTCGCGAACGACCTATGCCAAGACCGTGACCGACGCCGGGGCGTGGGCGCTGCCGCGCTCGATCCGCGACGCGATGAAGGCCTGGCAGTTCGACGTCGCGACGCAGCAGATGGCGGCCGCCGAAGCGGTCCTCGCGCAGCGCCGCCAGCTCGATACCGCCGCCGCGACGGCGGACCTGACGTTGCCGCCGACGCTCAAGGGGCTCTTCGAGGGTCCCGGGGGGATCCCGGTCGCGGCTGCCGAGGCATCCGCCGAGCTCAGCACGATCGAGGCGATCCAGCAGTCTGCTGCAACCGGCCCGGGGGCGACGGTGGGCTCGCTCGCGCTATTCGTGTCGGTGGGGCTGCTCGGGTCGGATCCCGCGGCGAAGCTGGCGGATTCCCGGCAGGCGTTCGCGGCGGGCCGGCTCAACGATGCGATCGCCGAGGCCTCGGATGCCGCCGCGACGTGGACGACGGCAGCGTCGGTCGGTCGGACCCGAATCGTCAGCGCCGGCCTCCTCATCCTCGCCGGCCTGCTGCTCGCGCGGCTGCTGTGGACCCGCCGGCACCGGCCGGCCGTCTCGCCGGCTCCTGACGCGGCAGCGTGACGCTACACTCGCGCCCGATCCGACTCCGTGCGATGGATGCGAGGCCGCGTTGACGTTCGTGCGCCGAATTCGATGAAGGCGATCCGTCGGTCGCGCCCGTCGAGGGAGATCCTGTCCGGCGACTCCGCGGACGTCTACTTCGCAAGGGCCGAGACCGTCCTCGATCGCGAGGGCCTCGATCCCGTCGTGACGATGGAGGTCTTTGCCCGCGCGGACGCGATCCTGTGCGGGATCGACGAGGTCAAGAATCTCCTGGCCCACGTGCTCCGGGACGCGGACGCGTCCGAAGTCGCGATCGAGGCGCTCGAAGACGGCGATCCCATCAGCCCCAAGGAGGTCGTCCTCCGGATCCGGTCGCGCTACCGGGCATTCGGGCTCTACGAGACCGCGATGCTCGGGATGCTGTCGCAGTCGACGGGCTGGACGACGGCGGCACGCGAGTGCGTTGAGGCGGCCGCGCCGCTGCCGGTCATCTCGTTCGGGGCCCGGCACGTCCATCCTGACGTGACCGATGTGCTCGATTACGCCGCGATCGTCGGCGGCTGCGTCGGCGCGTCCACGCCGGCGGGCGCCAGGCTGGCGGGCCTGAATCCGACGGGGACAATGCCCCACTCGCTCGTCCTGATCTTCGGCGACACGGTACTGGCCGCCGAGGCGTTCGACCGCGACCTGCCGCAGGACGTACCCCGGATCGTGCTCATCGACACGTTCAAGGACGAGGCGGAGGAGGCTCTCCGGGTCGCCCACGCGCTGGGCGACCGGCTGTACGGGATCCGCCTCGACACGCCGTCGGAGCGAGGCCGGGTCACCACGGACCTCGTCAAGGAGGTCCGGGCGAGGCTCGACCTCGAGGGCTACAACCACGTGAAGATCGTCGTCTCGGGCGGCATGACGCCCGAGCGGATTACGTACTTCAAGGATCAGGGCGCGCCGGTCGATTCGTTCGCGGTCGGCTCCTACATCAGCGGTGCCACCCCGATCGACTTCACCGGCGACATCAAGGAGATCGACGGCCGCCCGATCGCTAAGCGCGGCCGAATCCCAGGCCGGACCGACAGCCCCAGGCTCCGGCCGGTCGCGCTCGCGGAGTGGCGCGAGCCGTAACCCGCGCTCCAACGTGCGCGAACACACCCCCACGTTTCCGGGATCGCTCCCCGGAAGCCCGCATGCGGCATCCGTGCGACTATCGGGGCCGTGGACGAGCAGCCGGTGCGCGGCGACGAGCCGAACGAGGATGACGGGCGCGAGAGCGTCTACGGACTCCTCCAGCGGGGCCAGGCGCTGATCCGGCGGCGCCACCATGCCCAGGCGGCGATCGTGCTCGAGAGAGCGGCGCGAGCGGAACCCCGGAAGGGGTCGATCCTCGAGCCGCTGGGTCGGGCGTACCACCACAGCGGCCAGTTCGAGCAGGCGCGGGCGGTGTTCTCGGAGCTCCTCGACGTCGATCCGTCGGCGCCGTGGGCGCACTTCGCGATCTCCGAGAGCCTCCGCAAGCTCGGCCGGATCGACGAGGCCCGGACCCACGCCCGTCTGGCCGTCGCCCTCAGCCCGCGCTCGGACCTCTATCGCCGCGCGCTTGCCCGCCTCGAGCCGTCGCCGGTGGACTGAGGCGCGCCACCCACAGGAGCCCGACGATCGACTTCGCGTCCTCGAGCTCGCCGCGATCGACCATCGCGACGGCCTGATCGAAGGGCATCCGCTCCAGCTCGAGCCGCTCGTCCTCGTCGGGCCCGAGCCGGCCTTCATCAGCGGGCACGAGGTCCGTGGCGAGGTAGAGCTGCATCAGCTCGTCCGTGAAGCCCGGCGCCGTGAAGAAGCTGCCGAGCTGGCGCCAGGTGCCGGCCCGGTAGCCGGTCTCCTCTTCGAGCTCCCGTTTCGCCGCTCCCGCGTGATCCTCGACGTGGCCCTCGGCATCGCGATCCAGCGTGCCTGCCGGGATCTCGAGCAGCGCCCGACCGGCGGCGTGGCGCCACTGCCGGACGAGCAGGACCCAGCCGTCCGGGTCGATGGCGACGACCGCGACGCCGCCGGGATGACCGGCGATCTCGCGCGTCGAGCGGTGGCCGTCGGGCGTCTCCACCTGGTCGATCCGGAACTCGAGCACGCGGCCGCGGTGGATGACCTCCGACGAGACGAGTCGCTCGCGCAGGTCGGTGTCCCTGGTGCTGAGATCGTCCGGCTCGCTCACCCGCGGCTCATCAGGCGGTCACCCGTCGCGAGGTCCGCGAGGCTCGCCATGTCCGGCACCACGAGGTCGGGGTTCGCGTTCGCCGGCGGCGCGGCACCGGCGCCGGTCCGTCCCTGGCGGCGGTTCACCCAGACCGTCGCGAGCCCGAGCCGCTTCGCCGTGACGTGGTCGTGGAACAGGCTCTGGGCGACATGCAGGATCCGGCTCGTCGGCAAGCCGATCCGCTCGAACGCGAGCTCGAACCCGCGCGGGTTCGGCTTGTAGCGGCGAGCCTGCTGGGCCGTCACGACCCAGTCGAAGGTGACCGCGAGCCGCCGGCTCGACGCGGCGAACAGATCGTCGTCGCAGTTCGTGATGACCCCGAGGCGGAAGCGCTCCTGGAGACGCCGCAGGGCAGCCGAGGAATCCGGGAACGCGGGCCACTCCCCGACGGAACCCCCGAACGCGGCTGTCTCGTCGGCCGTAGGCTCCACGCCGAAGTCCGCCCCGACCCCGCGCATCGCCCGGCCGAGCACCTCGCGATAGGGGCGATAGGGGCCGGTCTCGAGCTCGGCCTCGTGGCCGGCGTAGCGCGAGAGGGCCTCCTCGGTGCCGGTCTGCACGCCGTGCGCGGCCAGCATCGCGAGGAGCGCGGCGGAGATCCCGGCTTCCCAGTCGATGAGGGTGCCGTAGCAGTCGAACGTGAGAACGTCGAATCGCTCGAAGTCGAGACCGGCGGCGCCTCCCACCGCGGGACGGCGTCCCTGACGGGGACGCGCGGTCACTCGGCCGGTTGCTCGCGAATCGCGGCCGCCGACGCCCGGCGATAGGCGGCCTTCGAGGCCTCGACGAGGGCCTCTGCCTCGAGTGCGGCCACGGATCCCACCTCCGCCGCCGCGAGCGCGCGCTCGGCCTCGCGCCAGTCGGCGAGGACGGACTGGATCGACCGGGGGGTATCGTCGATCGCGGGCGCCGGGCCGCCGAGGGCGGCCGATCCGACGATCTCCTCGGCCAGCTCCCGCTGGTTCGATGACCCCGCGAGCAACCGCTGGGCGATCTCCTCGATGCGCCCGGCCAAGGCAAGCATCTGCGGGTCGGTCGGCGGCAGCGCTCGCTTCTGCTCCTCAAGCGATCCGAGCGCGTCCAGGTCGCGCAGGAGCGCGTCGGAGTTGGCGCGCAGCGCGTCAGTGGCTTGCGTCACGTTGTTCCCTCGTTGTAAAGCCCTCGACCTGCAGCATACAGCCGAGGGGTGACGAGCCCGTCGCAAATTGGGCGCCGGGCCGGGCTGTACGATCCGGCCGGTGTACGGCCGGATCCTCCTCGTCGAAGACGACCCGTCGATTCGCGAGGTCGCGACACTCGGGCTGCGGGCCGCGGGTTTCGAGGTCGCGACCGCCCCGGACGGCGTCGCCGGGTTGGAGCGCTTCCGCGCCGACGCGCCGGACCTGGTGCTCCTGGACATCATGCTGCCGCGGCTCGACGGTCTCGACGTCTGCCGGGCGATCCGGCGTGAATCGACGACGCCGATCGTGATGCTGACCGCCCGCGGCGACACGATCGACATCGTGGTCGGGCTCGAAGCCGGGGCCGACGACTACGTCCGGAAGCCCTTCGAGATGGCGGAGCTCGTGGCCCGCGTCCGCGCGGCCCTCCGACGACGAGGGCGAGAAGGGGGAGGGGACCTGCCCGCCCGGCTTGAGCTCGGGCCGATTGCGATCGACGTGGCCGGCCGGACCGTGGCCCGCGAAGGCCGCGAGATTCCGCTCACGAGGACGGAGTTCGACCTGCTCGTGGAGCTCGCCCATCGACCCGGCCAGGTCTTCGGCCGCGACGCGCTCCTCGATCGCGTCTGGGGCTATGATTATCTCGGCGATTCACGCCTTGTCGACGTCGCGATCGGCCGCCTCCGGGCGAAGGTCGAGGCGGACCCGGCGGAACCGGAGCTGATCCTTACGGTTCGCGGCGCAGGCTACAAGGCCGTCCGCCCCGCAACGCTCGAGGCCTGACGGTGGGCGGGATCCGGACGCGGCTCGCGCTGGCCATCGTCGGCCTCGTCGCTGTCACCGTGCTCGCGATCGGAGTCGGGACGTATGTCTTCGTCGACGCCCGTCTCCGCGACGGTCTGCTCGGCGATGCCACGCGCCGGGCGCAGTTCAACCTCTCGATCCTGGTCCCGGGTGTCCTGCCCGCGGGCGCCAACGCGAGCACGTTCGCGGCGACCGGCCTCCCGGCTGCATTTCGCCTGCGTGGCGACGTCGAGGAAATCGTCGAGTTCGGCGACGGCAAGCCCTACTATTCCGACGCCGACCTGAGTGGTGCCCTCGACGCGCTGCCGGCCGAGCTGAAGGCCGTGGTGAGCGGCGGTCATCTCGGCTACGCGTGGCAGACGCTGGCCGGGCGCCCGGGGCTCATCGTCGCCGGCCGGGCCGCCTCGGGACCTGCGATCTACTTCGTGTTCTCGGCCGACTCGATCGAGGCCGCTCTCGCCCAGCTCCGCCTCGGGCTGGCCGTCGCGGCGCTCGTCGCGCTGCTCCTTGCCATCGGGACGGCCGGCCTCGTCGCCCGCGGGATCCTCCTCCCGGTTCGATCGGGGAGCGCCGCGGCCGCCCGCATCGCTGCCGGCGACCTGTCGGCACGCGTGCTCGGCGGCGGCACGGACGAGTTTGCCCGCTGGGCGGCCGAGTTCAACCGGATGGCCGATTCGCTGGAGTCCACGGTAGGCCGGCTCGCGGCGTCGGAGAGCCAGAACCGGCGCTTCGTCGCGGACGTCGCGCATGAGCTCCGCACGCCGCTCACGGCCCTCGTTGGGGAGGCCTCGCTCATCGAGGCGGGTCTCGACGACCTCTCGCCGGACGCGCGCCGGGCGGCGGAGCTGCTCGTCGCCGACATACGCCGGCTCCGGACGCTCGTCGAGGACCTCATGGAGCTGTCGCGCTTTGACGCGCACGCCGAGGAAGCGGAGCGCCGGCCCGTGGATCTCGGCCGGGTCGTGACCGCCGCGGTCGCAGCGCGCTTGCCCGAGGCCGTCGCCTCGCTCCCGGCCGAGCCGGTCATCGTCGACTCGGACGTCCTGCGCCTCGATCGAATCGTTGGCAACCTCCTCGACAATGCCCGGACGCATGCCCCCGGTTCGGCCGTGGAGGTCGCCGTCGCCCACCAAGGTGAGACGGTCACGATCACGGTCGCCGACCGCGGTCCAGGCGTGGCGCCGGAGATTCTGGAGCACCTCTTTGACCGATTCTTCAAGGCGGATCCGTCGCGGCGCAGCGGCAGCTCCGGCCTCGGCCTCGCGATTGCCGCCGAGCACGCGGCCCTGCTCGGCGGAACGCTGGTGGCCCGGCCGCGGTCCGGTGGCGGGCTGGAGCTCGTGCTGACCCTGCCTGTGACCCGATCGTTACCGGACGGCGATCCCGGCGATACGTTCGGCGGAGAGGATGCCTCGACACGGGACGCCACCCCGGCGACCGCCCACCCGAGGCAACCCGAATGAACCGCCCGAGCCGCTCCCGCAGCCGTCGACCCTTGCTCGTCTCCATCGCGATCACGCTGTTCGTCGGCGCGTGCGCCGCCGGCTCGGGCGATCTCGGAGGCGTCGCGACCCCGCCGCCGACGGGCGGCTCGTTGCCCGATGTTCCGACTGCCGTTCCCACGGGCGCGGTGGACTCGCCCGGCTCCTCGGCTGCCCCCACCCCGGCCGCCTCCCCGGTCGGGACGACCACGGTTCGGACGTACTTCTTCCTCGGCAGCTTCACCGACAATGCCGGGCTCGTCCCCGTAGAGCGCCAGATCCCGAAGACCCAGGCCGTCGGCGCGGCGTCACTCGCGGCGCTCCTCGCAGGCCCCATCGAGGGGGAGCTCGCCGCCAGGCCCGCGATGTACACCTCGGTCCCCGCGGGCACCCGATTCCTCGGGCTCCAGGTCAGCACCGGCGTCGCGACGGTCAACCTGTCGAGCGAGTTCGAGGCCGGCGGCGACAGCCTGTCGGTCCAGGGCCGGATCGCCCAGGTCGTCTACACGCTGACCCAGTTCCCGACCGTCCAGGGGGTTCGATTCGAGTTCGACGGTGTCCCGCCGAACGGCGTCTTCATCGGCAGCTTCGGGCGGGCCGACTACACGGCGATGCTGCCGGCGATCCTTGTCGATCGGGCTGCATGGGGCGGGACGCTCGACAACCCGGCCCGCGTCAGCGGAATGACGAACGTCTTCGAGGCAACCTTCCGCATCTCGATCCTCGACGCCGCCGGAAATGTCCTCGTCGACCGGCAGGCAATGGCGACCTGCGGGACGGGCTGCTGGGGAACCTTCGACGTCACGATCCCGTACCACCTGGCCCGGGCGCAGGCGGGGACCCTGCGGGTCTACGACCTATCGGCGAAGGACGGCAGTCCCGAGCATGTGACCGAGTACCCGGTGACGTTGACGCCCGGCTGAGCGACGGCAATCGAGTGGGGGTTGGGGTGGCCTATGGGGGTCGAACCCATAACCTTTGGATCCACAATCCAATGCTCTGCCGGTTGAGCTAAGGCCACCGCGGCGTCACGCTCCACCGACCGCGAACGGTCGGGAGCCCGTGGGCAGGCGGAGTGTAC
>JBBQTO010000021.1:0-24623 GCA_038234575.1 Candidatus Limnocylindrales bacterium | reverse complement strand
CGGGTCGATCTCGGGCTCGCCGGTCGTCATCCACTCCGCGACCGTCTTCGCGATCCCGGGCGCCTCCTTGATCCAGACCGCCGCCACGCTCCAGAGGCCCTTGACCTCGGGCATCTCGCCGATGATCGGGTTGCCGTCAGGGGTAAGCGAGAGCAGCCCGTTGATCGCGAGCTTCACGCCGACGGATTCGTCGCCCACGATCTCCGGGAACAACTCCAGCGCGTCCTCGAGCTGCGGGTCGAAGTCCTCCTTCGTGAACGGCAGCATCGTCGGGGAGAGCGCGGACGCCGCAATCGAGGGGATGTCGTCGGGGTCCATGAGGATCGCCCGGTGGGCGTACGACCCGATCTCGAAGCCGGTCCCGTGTTGGCGCTCGTACATGTTCGTGTCGACGTCGCGGACGACCGGGAAGCCGACCTCGGCGGTAGCGTGCTCGAAGCGCGGCACCGGCCCGACATCCATCATCTGGTGGACGGCCGGAGTGAGCGGGATCGACGCTCCCGCCATCGCCGCGATCCGTGGGCTCCAGATGCCGCACGCGATCACCACGGTGTCGGCCTCGATGTCGCCCTGGTCCGTGCGGACGCGGGTGACCCGCCCGGCCTCGACGTCGATCCCGGTGACCTCGACGCCGGCGGCGATCGTGAGCGCGCCCATCTCCTTCGCGGCCTGGCGCATCAGCGTGCCGGCCTGGAGGGAGTCGACGACGGCCACGCCCTCCGTGTAGAAGCCGCCGAGGATCACCGATTCATCGATGAACGGGACCATCGCCTTGACCTCGGCGGGGTCGAGCATCCTCACGCCCTCGATGCCCCAGGCCTCGGACGACGACATTCGGCGGGTCAGCTCCTGCATCCGCTCGGGCGTGCGGGCGACCTCGATGCCGCCTGTCTCGGTGAGGACGCCGAGCTCCTTGTATTGCCGGACGCTGTCGGCGGTGAACGCCGTCATCTCCTTGCTGTGATCGGTCAGGAAGATGAAGTTCGAGGCGTGGCCGGTCGAGCCACCGGGGTTCGGGAGCGTGCCCTTCTCGACGAGGACGATGTCGCGCCAGCCCTGCTTCGCCAGGTGGAAGGCCATGCTGTTGCCGACGATTCCCGCGCCGATGACGACAACCCTGGCGCGACTCGGCAGCGTGGCCATTCCCTTGCTCCTCCTCGGGCCCGCGCCCGGCCGCTGTTCGGCCGTCAGGCCAGGTTGACGACGATGGTCTTGAGCTCGGTCAGGCGCTCGATCGAGAAGCGCCCGCCGACCCGTCCGAGGCCGCTCTGCGAGCCGGCCCGGCCGCCAAACGGCAGGTGCGACTCGCAGTAGTTCGTGCCTTCGTTGATGTTCACCCATCCGGCCTGCGCTGACTCGGCGAACGCGAGCCCTCTCCTGAGGTCGCGTTGCAGAGGGCGGGTTCATCGCGGTCTGTTCGGCGGGCCGCGCCACGCGCCGCCGCCAAGTCTGCTCCGGCGCCGATCGGCCGCGCAACTCGACCCGCTCCGGGCTCCGGGCTCCGGAGAGCACGTTCGGAGGGGTGGCTCGGGCATTTGGTGTCAGACGCTCGCCCGGGGAACATTAGAACCGGTTGTTCGCCCGATCTGGTCTCAATGCCAGGTCGGCTCGTCGCATCTGGGACGATTCGTGCTCAGCGAGCTGAACGAATCGTTCGGGTCTGGCTCGCGGCGTGACGGACGGGGACCTTACGTTCCCGCGGCGGTCGTATGACACAAGTTGCCCGCGGAGGCGGGAAGGACTGCGAATCACGAAGGGCGCCCGGTGGGCGCCCTTCGGTGTCCGTGACGAAGACCGGCGGGACGCCGGCGACCAGCTACTCGGCGGGGATCTCCGCGTGGATCGCGTCGAGGTCGATCCCCTGGGAGCGACGGTAGAGGCGAGCCACGATGTACAGCAGGGCGGCCAGGCCGTAGAGCGCGGCCAGGAACTTGATCGAGTCGGTGTTGCCGACGCCGATGCCGTAGAGCGCGTTGCTGAGCCACTCATACACCACAAAGCCGAGGAAGAGCGTCGTGATCGCGCCGGCGACGCTGATCAGCGGCAGGCCGGCGATGTTGTACCGGACGATCGGCGACTTCTGGTACAGGTCGGGCTTCCACCATGGCAGGATCGTCGCCGCAATCGACGTTCCGAAGAACGTGATCGCGATGACGAGCGAGGCATCGAGCGTGAGCTTCGAGAACCCAGTCATGTAGGAGTACAGGTACGACACGAGGATGCCCGGGATCATGATCAGGAGCAGCGCCGTCCACGGCACGCCTCGCCCCTCGGAGACGCGGGCAGCCCACTCCGGCAGGACCCGGTCGAACGCGGCGGCGAAGATCATCCGGGTCGAGGACAGCCAGAGCGTCCCCACCCATCCGAGGAACCAGACGCCGAAGATCACGACCACGATCATCTGGATGATGTGACTGTCGATCAGGAACGACACCAGCAGCGGTGGATAGCCCCAGATCGGAATGGCGGGTGCCACCGTGACGTAGCCGTAGGCGTAGTTGATGAAGTTGACGTTCGTGGCATTGAAGAAGTCCCACCCGAACGTCTTGGCGGCGAGGAGCACGAAGACGATCGCGAGGGCGATCGTGACCCACAACCCGCCGAGCATCCCGTTCAGGACCTTCCGGAAGTCGCCGGCCCCTCGGACCTCGCCGTAGAGCGTGGCACCCCAGTTCGGGTAGAGGATCCAGAACATCATGAACGGCAGCAGCAGCCACGTGCCGCCGCCGAGCCCGAAGTCGAGCGGCGAGCCGCCGGCGACAAATGCGTCGTTGGCAGTGGCGTTGTCGATCGTTGCCTGGTAGGCGCCCGAGACCCCGAAGAGGCTCTGTCCTTCCCGATCGAACGCCGCCTTGAACGTGTCCTGTGACGAGACAAGCATCAAGACGAACATGACGGCCAGCGCCACGAGGCCGATGTAGATGCTCACTCGTTGGATCCGGGCGTAGCCAGCCATCCCGAGCGCGACCAGCCCCGAGGCCAGGATGATCGTGATGACCGAGACCGTGAACGTCCCAGCCTGCGACGAGAAGAAGGTCAAGCCATCAGTCCAGCCCGCGAGCGCCACGAGCGGCTGGACGAACTCGATGTTCAGGATATAGCCGTAGATCGGCGCCCAGAGCGCAAGGATGAACCACCAGCCCGTCGCGGACAGGACGAATCCGATGCCGCCGCGCTTCAGACCGAGGAGGCCCCCGACGATGGCGCCGAGCAGGCCCGCACCGTACGCCAACGTCGTTTCGACGCCGAATGCCGTGGCAGCCAGGTAGCCGGTCACGACACCGACGAGCACGCCGACCGCCGCGCCCGGAATCCCATCGAGGATCCGGGTCTGCCAGACGTAGTCGCCGCCGGCGCGGGGCATGACGGCAATCAAGCCGGCATAGGTGATGCAGAGGAACGTCATCGCAACGCCCGACAGCAGCAACGCCGACAGCACCGAGCCATCCGGAACGAACGCGAAGACCGCGAGGCTGTAGAACATCCCGAGGGTGACGAGATTCACCGACAGGAACGAATAGCCGAACGCGTCAATGCCTGACCAGCCCTTGACCAGGCCCGTCGCATTCCGGAGGAACAGCGTCGGCGCTGCCCCCGAGGTGATCGGCGTGTCTCCCGAAGCGGTACCCATCCGGTTCCTCCTCTACCAAGCTTCCGCAGCAAGGTTCCGCAGCGAATCAGCCACTGATGAGCAGGTAGCGCTTCACCTCGCCTTTCTTCTCGTCGAGGTCGACGATGGCGGCCTGCAGGACTCCGTCTTCATATGAGCTCCCTGGGTTGACGGCAAGGGTCCGACCGAGCTTCACGGCACCTCGGCCCTCGTGGATATGGCCATGCAGGGAGAGCGCCGGCGCGTATTCCAGGATCGCTTCGCGAATCGCGGTGGACCCAACCGGAACGATCGCCCGTCCCCCGGCGACGTAGCGCATGTTCTCGTCGAGCTTCGGAGCGCCGTCAAGGTTCGAGCCGTAGGGCGGGGCGTGGAAGTTGAAGATCGCCCGCTTTCGGTCGGGCACGCCGGCAACCATCTCGTCGATGCGGACCCGCAGCTTGTCCTCGGGAAGCTCGCGCCAGGTGTTCCATGGCGTCGTGTTCGCCCAGCCGAGCGACACGAGCGAGAAGCCGTCGACGTCGAGGACGTTGCCCTCGCCGAGCTCGACGTGGCTCGCGGCCGAGATGATGGGATCGATCTCGAAGATGTCGTCGTTCGCGGGCGAGACGATGCAGCGAATCCCCGTCCCCGTGAGCCGCTCGTCCGCGAGGGCCATCCAACGCTCGACGTTGTGGAGCATCTCCGTCCGGAACCGCGCCTCGACGAGCGTTTCGTCGGCCGACATCGCTTCAAACTCGTCGCGGGACAGCCGGAGCGGGTAGTAGCCGCGATCGGAGATCCGCTTCTCCATCGCCGCGACCTCGTCCTCGGTCGTGAGGTGGTGGTGCTGGTCCTGGAGATCGACCTCCCAGCCTCCTGCCGTCGCGACGATCGGGACCATGGCCTTGCCGGTCATGTCGCCGCCCATCACGAGGACGTCCACCTTGTGGTGCTTGCCCGCGTTGACGAACTTGCGCCAGCAAACCTCGGAGCCGTGAATGTCCGTCGCGAAGAAGATCCTCATCAGTGGCCGACTTCCTCGGGCTCCTGGTACCAGGTCTGGCGCTCACCGACCCTGGCGCGCAGCTTCCAGCGGGTCGATTTCGGCGCCGCGTCGATTGCCGCTCGAAGCGCGGCCACCTGGCTCTTCGCGTCGTAGCGCACCGCGCGTGAGCCCACGTCGAGGTCGCCCTCGACGAACTCGGTGTCGAGGAACTGCTGGAGCTTGTCGAGGTTGCCGGTCGCCGTTCGCCACCAGCCCCAGTCGTTCGAGGTGAAGGACAGGATCCTGGGCACGCTGATCGCGCCGAGCCCGGCGCTCGAATCCGCGGCGCCGTCGTCCGGCCCTAGCGGGTGCTCGGCGAGGAGCACGAGGGCATCGAGGACGTCCTTCTTGTTGATCTTCACGATCTGCAGCTTGGACAGCAGCAGGTCGGCCACCGGGAGGGTCGGCTTCGAGGCCGTGAGCCGGTCCGAAAAGTCGAGACGGTGGCACATCTGGAGCTTGTCGACGAGAAGGTCGACCGGGCGGCCGTGGGCCTCGTCGACGAAGTACGCCTGCTGGCGGCCGAACATCGCGTTGTGCCGCTTGTCGGGCGTGTAGCCCTCGCGCTCGAGGAGCTGCATCACGGCGGCGCGGTCCTTGGACCGGGTGGCGAAGTCGAGGTCGACCTCGCGCCGCCGCGTTCGGTGAGTCCAATCGGGCGCATGGGCTCGCACCGCCATCCCGCCCATGAGTCGCAGGAGCAGGCCGCGCTGATCCGCGGCATCGACGATCCGCAGCGCCTCCGCGAGCGGATCCTCGAGCGTTCGCGTCATATTCGACTGGGCGACATCGGCCGTGATGACGAGCCCTCCGGTCACCGCCACGGTGGCGCATCCCGTTCTGGGGTGGCGCCGCCGCGCGAGTATAGGACCGGCCCGAGTGCGAAATCGGCTTGCATCCTGTTAACGGGACGACGAAGATGCATCCCGACGATGGCCCCGGGACCTGAGGCTCCCGGACCAGTTGCGTCCGCCTCACCCGCCACATGCGATGCGGGAGGCCCGCGTCCATCGTCAAGAACGGACGCGTGCCCCACGGCGCGCGCCAGAAACCTTGGAGGAGGAATTGGCCACGAAACACTCGATGCCGCGGCTGCTCACGATCGGTGCGGCCGTCATGTTCATTGCGTCGGCGTGCGGCGGTAGCGGAGGCAGCCCCGCTGCCTCGACCGGTGGCGGTGGCACCGCGGCCGCCTGGGTCCCGGATCCGACCCTCCTTGCTGCCGCGAAGACCGAGGGCCTGCTGACGACGATCGCTCTGCCGAAGGCCAACTGGTGCAACTACATCGAGATGATGAACGGCTTCACCGCGAAGACGGGTATCACGCTCAACGACCTGAACCCCGATGGCAGCTCCCAGCAGGAAGTCGACGCCGTCAAGGCCAACAAGGACAACAAGGGGCCACAGGCTCCGGATGTCATCGATGTCGGCCAGGGCTTTGGTCCGCAGGCCATCACGGACGGCCTGATCCAGAAGTACAAGGTGTCCGTCTGGAGCTCCATTCCGGATTCGGCCAAGGACAAGGACGGCTACTGGTACGGCGATTACTTCGGCGTGCTGGCGTTCGAGACGAACACCGACGTCCAGCCCGTGGTCCCGGCCGACTGGTCAGATCTGCTCAAGCCCATCTACAAGGGCCAGGTCTCCCTCAGCGGTAACCCCGTCAAGTCGAACCAGGCGATCTCGGGCGTCTGGGCCGCCGCCCTCGCCAATGGCGGCTCGGCGGACAATATCCAGCCCGGGTTGGACTTCTTCAAGAAGCTCAACGACATGGGCAACTTCGTGCCCGTCATCGGCAGCAAGACGACCGTCACCCAGGGCGAAACCCCGGTCCGCATCACGTGGACCTACAACGGCCTCGGCGACAGGGACGCGCTCAAGGGCAAGACGAACATCACCGTGGCCGTGCCGACCTCCGGCCGGTTCGGCGGGATGTACATCCAGGCCATCAGTGCGTACGCCCCCCACCCGAACGCGGCCAAGCTCTGGATGGAGTGGATCTACTCGGACGAGGGCCAGAGCATCTGGCTGAAGGGCTACTGCAACCCCATTCGCTACGACGACATGGCGAGCCGCAATGCGATCCCGGCTGCGCTGAAGGCGGCGCTGCCCGATACCAAGGGCGCGTTCCTCCCGACGCTCGACCAGATCTCGAAGGCGACCACGGCGATCGCCGCCGGCTGGCCCACGACCGTCGGCGTGATTGTTCCGGACAAATAGTCCAAGCTCGACCCGACATCGGATCCAGCGGTGTCCCGCACGGCTGATCCACTCGACGCCCGGGCCGCGCCAGCGCGGCCCGGGCGTTCGCGTTCTCTCCTCACGTGGCTCGGGATCGTCCCGTTCATGGCCTTCGCGACCGCTTTCCTGCTGATCCCGACGGCGAAGCTGATCATCGGCAGCTTCCAGGACTCGAACGGCCAGTTCACGACCGAGAACTACGCCGACTTCGGCTCGAAGCTCGTGGTCAACGCCTACGAGACGAGCATCGAGATCAGCCTCGTGACAGCCGTGGGAGCCGCAATCTTCGGGTTCCTCCTGGCCTACGCGGTCATCTCAGGTGGCCTGCCGAAGCCAATTCGTGCCGCGGTCCTCACGTTCTCGGGGGTCGCGTCCAATTTCGCCGGGATCCCGCTCGCCCTTGCCTTCGTGTTCACCGCCGGCCGCGTCGGCTTGCTGACCGTCTTCCTGAGGGGCATCGGCTTCGATCCCTACAAGACGGGCTTCACCCTCTATTCGAAGATCGGCCTGGAGCTCGTCTACTTCTACTTCCAGCTGCCGCTCATGATCCTGATCATCGCCCCGGCCATCGACGGCCTGAAGCGGGAATGGCGCGAGGCCGCCGAGAATCTCGGTGCCACGACCTTCCAGTTCTGGCGCCGCATCGCGCTGCCGATCCTGATGCCGTCGATCCTGGGCGCGATCATGCTGCTGTTCGGCAACGCGTTCGGCGCCCAGGCGACTGCGTACCAGCTGACCGGGGGGCTCATCAACCTTGTCACGCTGCTCGTTGGCGACGAGCTCTCCGGCGACGTCCTGCACTCGCCGGGCAAGGGCCTGGCGCTGGCAGTGGGGATGATCGTGGTGATGGCCATCGCGCTCGCCGGGTACGCGATCCTCCAGCGCCGAGCCGAGCGGTGGCGTCGATGAGCCGCCGCTTCCGGCTGCTGTGGTGGATCGTCTTCCTCATCGGGGCGGTGTACTTCTTCCTGCCGCTCGTCGCGACCTTTCAGTTCTCGCTGCGCGACGTGCCGCCGACCGCGGCATACACGGATCTCCTTGCCAACGGTGAGTTCCTCTCGACGCTCACCTACTCCGGGACGATCGGGCTGGCGACCGTGATCCTGAGTGTCGCCCTCGTGGTGCCAACGGCATTCTGGGTTCGGCTTCGCCTACCGCGGGCTCGTCCGTACATCGAGTTCATCACCCTCCTGCCCTTCATGGTGCCGCCCGTCGTCTTCGTGTTCGGGCTCATCACGACGTACTCGCGGCCGCCGCTGGCCTTGACGAGCACGGACCGAGGGAGCGACTTTCTCCTCGTGGCCGCCTACGTTGTCCTCTCCCTGCCGTACATGTACCGCGCGGCCGACACGGGCCTGTCAGCCATCGACGTGCGCTCCCTCACCGAGGCCGCGCAGAGCCTCGGCGCCGGCTGGCCGACCATCCTCATGAAGGTCATCCTGCCGAACGTCCGGGTGGCCGTGCTCAGCGGCGCCTTCCTCACGCTGGCAATCGTGCTCGGCGAGTTCACGATCGCCCTCTTCCTCGCGCGACCGGCGTTCGCTCCGTTCCTGGGCCTGCTCGGAGACGCGGACCCGTTCCAGCAGTCCGCCGGTGCCCTGGTCAGCTTTGGCCTGACCTGGATCGCGATGATCGTCATTTCGCTGATCGGCCGCGGGTCGCAGACCCGAATCACGGTCGCCGGCGCCCGCTAGCAGGGACGAGGAGACCATGGCCTTTCTTGAGCTCACGGGCGTCCAGAAGCGATTCGGCCCCTCGGTCGCCGTCGCGGATTTCAACCTGGCGATGGAGGCCGGCGAGTTCGTCAGCTTCCTCGGGCCGTCCGGCTGCGGCAAGACGACGACGCTTCGCATGATCGCCGGCTTCGAGGTCCCCACCGAGGGCCAGATCATGCTCGAGGGCTCCGACATCACCAATCGGCCGCCGAACAAGCGCAATGTCGGGATGGTGTTCCAGTCCTACGCGCTGTTCCCGAACATGACGGTTGCGGACAACATCGGCTTCGGGCTGCGGGTCCGCAAGCGTCCGGCCGACCAGATTCGCAAGCGCGTCGGCGAGCTGCTGGAGCTCATCAACCTGCCCGACAAGGGCGGCCGCTACCCGTATCAGCTGTCGGGCGGCCAGCAGCAGCGGATCGCGCTCGCACGGGCCCTCGCGTTCGAGCCCCAGGTCCTGCTCCTGGACGAGCCCCTCTCCGCGCTCGACGCGAAGATCCGGGTCGCGCTGCGGGTGGAGATCCGGTCGATCCAGCGCCAGCTCGGCATCACGACGGTCTATGTGACCCACGACCAGGAGGAGGCGCTGTCCCTCTCGGACCGCGTCGTTGTCATGAGCGAGGGCCACGTCGAGCAGATCGGGACACCGTTCGAGGTCTACAACTTCCCCAAGACGCCGTTCGTGGCCTCGTTCGTCGGCACGCTCAACGTCCTGCCCGCGAGCGTGGTGGATGCCGGCCGGGGCGAGGTGATGATCGCGGGCCAGACCGTTCGGATTGCGCGGCGCTTCGAGGGCGGCTCCGGCAAGTCGGTCAACATCGCGCTGCGGCCTGAGATGGTGAAGCTCGGTGACGGTCCCGAAGGCTCGAACCGCGTCTCGGGCAAGGTCATCGACGTCAGCTTCCTCGGGTCGATCGTCCGGATGCGCGTGGCGGTCGGTGGCGAGAACGGGCCGATCGTCTCCCTCGACGAGTTCAACGAGCCGACGCTCAAGCTCCCCGAGGTCGGTGAGACGCTGACCATCAACTTCCCGGCCGACGGTCCGCTCGTCCTGGATTCGGCGCCAGCCGATCCGGCCGAAGTCCTCCTCGCCGAAGCCTGATCTCGCCCGAACCGGGCCGGGGCCGTGCGGTCGGCCGGACGCACGGCCGATCGGATTGGTACTCCATTCCTATCGTGGCGCCACCCCTTCGCCGGTACGGTGACTGCACACGCGGGTGCATGCCCGCACCACCGAACCGGACTCAGGCGCCCAGGTCCGGCTGAAGGGAGCCTCACGAAGCCGATGGCCCTTGCCAATCGGGCGGGACCGACGTCCGAGCTGCTGACGCTCGACCAGGCTGCGGCGATCGCCGGGGTCCATCGGGACACGGTCCGCTCGTGGTGCGACTCCGGCCGGATCGCCTCGTCCCCAGGACGGCGGCGCGATCGGCGCGTCCGCCGAGCCGACCTCGAGGCACTGCTCGCCGAGCAGCAGACTGCGACCCGAAGTCGCCGTTTGACGTCGGTCGCGAGCGCAAGCGCCAGCGCGGAACCGACAGGGACCGCCGCGCTGCGTCGCATCGCGTCCGAGCTCTCGGGCATGGACGAGCTGCCACACGTGTTCGAGGAGGTCCTCGACGACGCGATCCGGCTCTTTCAGCTCGATCGCGCCGCGCTATGGCTGTGGGATGCGGCCCGCGAACCAGCGATGGAGCTGGCCGCCGCCCGAAACCTCCCGCCCGAGCTCCAGCGGCGAGTTCTCGAGATCGCCCGCGGGTTCGACGAGAATCTGCTCCGGCTTTTCCGCTCCGGAAACGCCCTCGTCCTGCGAGACACCGGCGCAGCCACCTTTCCCGCGGAGATCAGGAGCCTGTACAAGCAGCTCGGGATCGACACCATCTGCGTGGTCCCGGCCGTCTTCCGCGGCGAGCCCGTCGGCTATTTCATCTTCTACCACGAGTGGTCGTTCGACTGGAGCGAGGAGCGCGTCGCGTTGGCCCAGAGCCTGGGCGACAGCGTCGCGACCGCCATCGGCAACGCCCGCCTCATGCAGTCGGTCCGCGGCTTGGCCGCTCGGCTCCGCGCCATCCAGGACCTGTCCGCGCGCCTGAGCGGCATCCAGGATGTCCGGGGCATTGGAGAGGCGATCGTCGCCGAGGCCAAGGCGCTCGTAACCTACGACACGATCCGGGTCTATCGCGTTGACCACGAGGCAGGCTGGTGCGAGCCCGTCGCCTTCCAGGGCGTCTTCATGGGCACGCCAAACCCGAGCCCGGAGCAGCTCCGAGTCGGTGTCGGCGTCGGCCTGACCGGCTGGGTCGCGGAGCACGGCGAGGCGATCCTGTCCGGCGACGCGGAGGTCGATCCACGGAGCGCCGTCGTCGGCACGGCCAACGGGCCGGAGTCGATGCTGATCGTGCCGATGACCTTCGAGGGTCGCGTCCGTGGCCTGATCGTCACGTCGCGGCTCGGCCGGAATCGCTTCGGCGAGGACGACCTCACGACCCTCACGATCTTCGCCGGGGCAGCCGGCCAGGCGCTCGTGAACGGCGAACGCCTCGAGCAGCTGCGGCAGCAGCAGGCCGAGCTCGAGCATCAGCTGGTGAGCCAGCGCCGGCTGATGGCGGTCAATGAGCAACTCCTCTCGACGCTGGACCCGAAGGGCGTCCTCGAGATGATCGCCGACTCCCTGAAGACCGTCGTCACGTATGACTCGCTCACGATCTACCGCATCGACGTAGAGCACGCCGTCCGCCATCCCGTTATCGCCCGCGATCGCTTCGCCGATCTCATCCTCGAATACGACGCCCCCCTCGGCTCCGGGTTGACGGGCTGGGCCGTCGAGCGGCGCGAGTCGGTGCTCGCCAACGACGCCCATCTGGACCCGCGCTCGATGCAGATCCCGGGCACGCCCTTCGAGCCCGAGTCGATGGTCATCGTCCCGCTCATGGCCGACGGCGAGGTGCTCGGCACGCTGAACCTCGGCCGGATGGGCGGCGAAGAGGCGCATTACAGCCAGAACGAGTTCGAGCTCACGAAGCTCTTCGCGGCCCAGGCGGCGATCGCCCTCCGGAACGCCGATGCTCACGATGAGGTCAAGATCCAGGCAGAGCTCGATGCGCTCACCGGGCTCCGCAATCACGGCAGCTTCCAGCGTGAGCTCTCGGCCTTCCTCGCCGCGGGTGAAACCCGGCTCGTGGCCATGCTGATGATGGATCTCGATCGATTCAAGGGCTTCAACGACCGGAACGGCCACCCGGCCGGCGACGACCTCCTCGTGGCCGTGAGCCGGGCGATCGAGTCCTGCACCCGCCAGGGCGACCGCGTGTACCGCTACGGTGGCGACGAGTTCGCGGTGATCCTGCCCGACTGCGGCCGGGCCGCGGCCGAGGAGGTGGCGGCGCGGATCCGGACGGCCATCGATGCCATCCCGGACGATAGCGGCGGACCCCACGTCTCGATCAGCGTCGGCGTTGCCTGCCATCCCGACGACGCACACGACAAGGACACCCTCGTCGAGACGGCCGATCAGGCCCTGTTCCTCGCCAAAGGCGCGCCGTTCCGCAGCTCGCGCGACCAGTTCGTGGCCGCGCTCGACGAGACCGCCCTGGGACTCCTCGACGGATCGAGCCCCGGCCAGCTCCTGGACTCCGTACTGACCCGGGCCGCTCGGCTGCTCGGCGTGCCGCACGGCTACGTGGACCTCGCGGAGCCCGGCGACGATCACCTCACCGTTCGGGCCGGCATCGGCTTCATGGCCTCGCGAGTCGGGACCCGGCTGCCCGCCGCGGTCGGGATCGGCGGCGAGGTCTTCCGCACGGGTCGGCCGTTCGCGGTCGATGACTACGACGCGTTCGTCGGCCACGCACCCGGATACGCGGGCCTCGTCGGCGCGGGAGTCGGCGCACCGCTGATCGTCGATGGCCGCGTCGTCGGCGTGCTCGGCCTCGCGTCCGGGACCATGGAGCGGGCCTTCCGTCAGCCCGAGATCGATGCCCTCGCCCGGTTCGCGCAGCTCGCCTCGATCGCCCTCGAGAACGCCCGGCTCCACGAGCAGGTCCTCAGCCCGCGCGACCCCGTGACCGGCCTACCGTCACGCGAGGTGCTGGTCCAGCGGATCGTGGACGCCCTTGCGGTCCCGCCGATCGGATCCGTGGCGGAGCCGGTGTCCGTGATGCTCCTCGATGTCGACCGCTTCCAGATCGTCAACGAGAGCCTCGGCCATGCGATGGGCGACGTCGTGCTCCGCGAGGTCGGCGTGCGAATCGCCGCGACCCTGACGCCTGGGGACACGGTCGCCCGCTTCGGTGGCGACACCTTCGGGGTCCTCCTTCACAACACGGACGCCGACGCGGCGCTCGCGCTGGCCGAGCGGATCCAGGCCCAGATGAAGGCGCCGTTCGACCTCGACGGGCGGACGTGGTTCGTGAGCGTGAGCACCGGCATCGGCGTGGGCGCGCCCGGCGCGATCGGCGCCGGCGACATCCTCCAGGAAGCGGAGATCGCGCTCGACGGCACCAAGGGCCACCCGGGCCGACGCGTCTCCCTGTTTGATCCGCTGCGGAGCCGCCACGCCCGCGAGCGAGTCGACGTCGAAACCGAGCTCCGACTCGCGATCGAGCGGGACGAGCTCCGCGTCCACTACCAGCCGATCCTCGACCTGCGGACCGAGCGGATCGTCGGCTTCGAGGCCCTCGCTCGATGGCAGCACCCGGGACGCGGTCTCGTCCTGCCGGTCGATTTCATCGGCCTGGCCGAGGAATCGGACCTCATCATCGCCCTCGGCCGGACCGTCCTCGAGAAGGCCTGTCGGCAGGCCGAGGCCTGGCGCCGGCACTGGCCGGACGAGAACCTCGTGATGAGCGTGAACCTGTCACCCCGACAGTTCGCGGACCCCGACCTCGCGGCGAACATCGCCGAGGTCCTCCGCGCGACGGGCCTCGAACCGTGCGCCCTCGAGCTCGAGATCACCGAGAGTAGCGTCATGGACCGAACCGAGGCGAGCCTCGGCGTCCTGGAGCAGCTCCGTTCGCTCGGCGTCCGGATCGTCCTGGATGATTTCGGGACGGGCTATTCGTCGCTCGCGTACCTGCGCCACTTGCCGCTAGACACGATCAAGATCGACCGCTCGTTCGTGACCGACCTCGACGTCCAGGACCCGAACGTCGGCATCGTCCGGGCCGTCGTGTCGCTGGCCCACGGGCTCGGCGTCAGCGTCGTCGCCGAAGGGATCGAGACCGACGAGCAGGCTCGCCGCCTCCGCGACCTCGGTTGCGACATGGGCCAGGGCTACACGTGGGCCCATCCGGCGGACGCGATCCGAACGGCCCGCTTCGTGACCGAGCGCATCGCCTCGCGTGATGGCCCGAAGGTTGCCTCCCGGCCGCTCGCTCAGCCCTCGAAGCGGTCGCGGAACGGATCCAATGGGACCCGGCCGAAGGTCAGCGGCGCCCGCCCATCAGCCGGAGCAGGAACAGGAAGAGGTTGACGAAGTCGAGGTAGAGGCGCAGGGCGCCGATCACCGCGGCCTTCTCGACCGAGCCCGTCATCGCGACGAGTGAGCCTGCCTGGATCCGCTGGATGTCGTACGCGGTGAACACCGTGAAGAGCAGCACGCCACCCACCGAGATGATCCAGCCGAAGGTGCCGTTCGGCAGGAACAGGTTCACGACCATCGCCCCGATAAGCCCGAACAGGCCCATCGTCAACGCCCCGCCGATTCCCGCCAGGGAGCGCTTGGTCGTCGCGCCGTAGACGGCCGCACCGCCGAAGACTGCGGAGGCCGAGAGAAACGCCACCGTCACCGACTCGCCGGTGTAGGCAGACACGATCAGCCCGACCGTGAGCCCGAGGCTCGCGGCGTACAAGAAGAACAGGCCGAGCGCGACCGTCGCGGGAACGCGGTTGATGCCTGCCGAGATCACCACGACCAACGCGAGTTGGGCGATGAAGATCACGATCAAGTACTGGCTCGCGAAGTCGATCAGCGTCGCGCTGCCCTGGACGAGGGCCGAGACGCCCGCGGTGAGCAGGAGACCGGCGAACATCCAGATGAAGGCCTGGGTCAGGAATGCGGCCGCGACAGCGGCATTCGGGCGCACTTCGGCGGATCCGCTCGGAGTTGTCTGGAAGCTCACGTTTTCTTCTCCCTTCGTCCGGCCAACCCCGGCCTGCGGGCCGGGGTTGCCGATCGTGATTCAGCCTGCTCGGCGGCTCGCGCCAAGACCCAGACGAGGTCCGCGAGCCGGTTCAGATATGGAATCAGATTGTCGCCGGGAATCAAGCCCTCGCCGCGCAGCGTGACCGCCCGCCGCTCGGCTCGCCGGAGGATCGTCCGGGCCAGCTCGAGCGCGGCGCTCGTGGGTGTTTCGCCAGGCACGACGAACTCGCGCGGCATCTCGATCGACGCTTCGAGCTCGATGAGGACCTGCTCGACACCATCGACCATTTCGGCCGAGACGCGGGTCCGACCGTCCTCGAGCCGATCCCAGGCGTCGGGGTTCGTCGCGAGCTCGGCGCCGACGACGAATAGCTCGCGCTGGAAGCGAAGGATCAGATCGGCGAGGCCGCCGAGCGGCGCCGCGAGGGTCCCGATTCGGCGCTTGGCGCCGAGGTTCGCCCGGGCAAGCCCGAGGGCAGCGACGGCCTCATCAACGGTGCCGTAGGCCTCGGTCCGAACGTCGTCCTTGGAGATCCGCGACCCGCCGTAGAGCAGGCCGGTGGTGCCGTCGTCACCCTTCGTGGTGGCGACGACGGAGTCGATGGGGCTGCGCGCGCTCATCCCAGGGCGGGTCGGCTCACCACATGAGGCCCGCGTCGCGCGGGTCCCAACGCTCGGCCAGGAGCGTGACCTTCACCGGATGCTCGACGACCGACTCGGCCTGCTCCTTGACCTGCGCGATCATCGAGCCCGCGTAGGGGCAGAACGGGGTCGTGAGGATCATCTTGATCTCGGTCTCGTCCGTGCCGAGCAGGACCTGCTTGATCAGGGCGAGCTCCACGACGTTCATTCCGATCTCGGGGTCGACGACCGCCCGCAGGGCGTCGAGGATCGCGAGCTCGGTCGCTCGGCGCTCCGCATCGAAGAGCGGGGCGGGCGCGGTGGTGGCGGAGGTTCCGCCCGTCTGGGGCTGGTCAGCGGTATCTGTCATCGATCTGAGCGTACCACCAGGCCGTCCGCAGCCCGTTCGGCGGGCCTCAGCGGATCGGCAGGGAAACGCGGATCGTGGTGCCCGCGCCGGGCGCCGAAGCGGCCGAGATCGTGCCACCGTGCGCTTCGACGATCGCCCGGGCGATCGCCAGCCCGAGGCCCGAGCCACGCGATTCGGCGGTCTTCGCGAATCGATCGAACACGGTTGGCAGGAGCTCCGGGGCGATCCCGGGCCCGTCGTCGCTCACGACGATCTCGAGGGTTCGTGCCGTGTTTTGCCCCGGAGTCGCGTTCGGGAGCGGGGAGAGCTCGCGCGCGGCCACCTCGTGCGCGGCCACGGCGATCGCCCCGCCGGCGCCGGCGTAGCGCAGGGCGTTGTCCACGAGGTTCGAGACGACCTCGCGAATGCGGATGGGGTCGAGCTCGACCAACGGCAGGTCATCCGGGGCGTCCAGGCGGAGGTCGACGTCCTGCTCGGCGGCGCGCGGTCGGAACCCGTCGACCACGTCGGCGATCAGGACGCCGATATCTGTCGATTCCGGATGGAGCGCCAGCGTGCCGGCCTCGGCGAGGCTGAGCGTTCGAAGGTCGCCGATCAGGCGCTCGATGACGCGGGTCTCCTCGAGGATCGGGCTCAGGTGGGCCTCGTCGGGCGGATAGACGCCGTCGATGATGGCCTCGAGGTTCCCCTTGACGACGGCCAGCGGCGTCCGCAGCTCATGGCTGACGTCGGCGAGGAGGCGGCGTCGCTGGGCCTCATCCGCCGCGAGCCGCGCCGTCATCGTGTTGAACGCACGGCCGAGGCCGCGGAGCTCGCCAGGCCCACGCTGGAGCTCGGGGACGCGGACCGCGTAGTCGCCGGCCTCCACGCGGCCGGCAGCATCGACGAGATCACCCAGCGGCGGCGCGATGCTACGGACCAGCCGGATCGCAAAAGCGATCGCGACCAGGCCGAGGAGGAGGACGACGAGGCCCGCGCCGCGCGCCAGTGTCGCGAGCCCGCCTTCGTGGCCGCCGAGCCCCAGCAGGGTCGTCAGCAGCCAGAGCGCCAGAACCCCAACCGAGACCACGAGCACCGAGAGGAGGACGATCAGGCAGCCGAAGCGCCGAGCGAGGCCCCGTCGAGGACCACGCCATGACCCATCCCGCCATGGCCCGCGGCGCCCGCGCATCCCCGGCCCGCCCCACCAGGGCGGCCCCCAACGCTCCGGCGGCCAGGGCTCGCCCTCGGGCCACCACGGCGGTCGGTTTTCTGGGCTCGTCCGTCGGTGTTCGGGGCTCGGCAGGCCCGTGCCCGGATTCGTCGGCGCGGGATCCGGACCCGGCGCGGTCACCCCGCCGGCTCCGCGACGCGATAGCCGACGCCGTAGACGGTCAGGAGATACCGCGGCTGGCACGGGTCGGGCTCGATCTTGCGGCGGATGTTCTTCACGTGGGCGTCGATCGCGCGCTCGTAGGACTCGAAGGCATCGCCACGCACGGCATCGAGCAACTGGGACCGGGTGAACACCCGGCCCGGTTGCCGGGCCATCGTCGCCAGGATCGCGAACTCGCTCGGAGTCAGCTCGACCGCTCGACCGGCAACGCTGCCCTGGAGGCGTGGCACGTCGAGCACGACGTCGCCGGCCACGATGCGGTTGGCCGGCTCGGCGGCTCGTTCCGCCCGCCGAAGGACCGCGCGCACGCGGGCGACCGCGGAGCCAGGCCCGCGTCGGCCTCGTGCAGCCGCTGGTACATCTCCGCGACCTGGCGATCGCGCTCGGCCTGCCAGCCGTTCGGGTCGGAGCCCGGTCCACCGGGACCGTAGCCGTAGCCGCCCCAACCGCGACCGCCCCAACCGCGATGGCCACGCCCGCCCCCGAATGCGGCGCACACGAGGCCGAAGATCAGGAAGATGAAGAGCAGCGGAAACAGGAACCCGAGGAAGCCGAACCCGAAGAAGCCGGGGTGGTAGCCGTACCCGTAGCCGACGTAGGGAACCGCGGCGCCGGCCGGAACCCGGCCCGCCTCGACGATCCCCTGCTGGACCCCGGCGTCGAAGATACCGACTCCAACGCCGATCAGCAGCGCGAGTGCGATCAGCCCGAGGATAAATCTGACGATTGCTCGTCCGTTCATGAATGCCATCTCCTTTGAAGTGGAAGGTGATGGTTCCGATCCTGCCGTCGGATCGTGGAGACGGTATGAAGGCCAGGAGGAGGTCTAGCGAGCGGGCTTGATCACGACCCCGGCGAGCTGGTACTGGCTCGGGAGGCGCTCGGCCTCGGCCTCCGTATAGCCAGGCCCCAGGAGTGATCCATCGGCCTCGAAGAACTCGGCGTATCGCGGTCGGTTCGCGGCCGCGTAGGCATAGACCGCGGCGACGCCCATCGGCCGGAGCTCGGGATGGTCCTTGAGCATCTCGGTCAGCGAGTAGCCGGAGCGGCGCAGCTCGAGGAGGTTCCGGACCGTCAGGCGGCTGCCATAGCAAAACGGCTCGCCGTTCATGACGAGCGGGTCGGTCACGACCCACTTGATCGTCATCGCTCAGGCGCCCTTGTAGATGAAGTCGATGAGCGGGTTCCGCTTCCGGGCGTCGCCGGCGAGGCGGCGGTGCCAGCGCAGGACGGCGATCGAGGCATCGAGGGCGGCATCGACGGCGGGCATCGCGGTCGGCGTCACGACGGCGGCCGAAGCCCGGCGCAGGCCTTCGCACAGCGAGACCACGTCGTCCATCGGGACGCGGCGCTTCCGATATCGGACGGCGACGGCCTCGGCCCAGCGGGCCATCGGGACCGGATCGCCGGTGGCAACCGACGTCGCGAGGATGTCAGCCATCGCCTCGAGGTCGGCGAGGAGCTCCCGAAGCGCGAGGTCGTCATTTCGATCGCGCAGCGTCGGGTCGCTCCCGACGGCGGCCTCGAGGGCTCGGGCGGCCACGCGCTGGCGGGCCTGTCGCAGGCGCTGCGCGTCCGCGGGATGACCCGCGCTCAGGTCGGCCGGCGGCAGTCCGAGGCTGGGGTGCGTCACGCGCCGGAGTCTAGCGTGCGACCGATCTCGCCGCCGCCGTCGTCGGCTCGATACGATCGTTCCATGACTGAAGCTCCGACCGGGATCCGCTACCGCCGTCCGACCGAGGCCGACTACCGGGCGATGATCGAGGTGATCAACGACTGGTGGGCCGGCCGTGAGATGGACGTCCTCCTGCCGCGCCTCTGGCTGCAGCACTTCACGGGAAGCTCATGGCTGGCGGAGACCGCCGACGGCGAGCTCGCCGGCTTCCTGATCGGCTTCCTGTCGCCCGATCGACCCGAGGAGGCCTACTGCCACATGGTTGCCTCGAACCCGAACCTGCGGCATCACGGGATAGGCAGGGAGCTGTACGAGCGGTTCTTCGCCGATGCCAGGGCCGGTGGTCGAACGCGGGTCGGCGCCGTGACGTGGCCCGGGAACCGGACCTCGGTTGCGTTCCATCAGGCGCTCGGCTTCGAGATCCAGGCCGGACCCGACACCCAGAATCTGTACGGGGTCCCGGCGTACCCGGGCTACGACCGGGAGCAGGACGACCGGACGGTGCTGCTCAAACGACTCTGACGGGCCGGCCGCGCGCCTCAGGTCGAGGCTCGAGTCGCCCTCTCAGGTAGAGGCCGGCGTCTCGCCGACGAACGGCATCGCCAGGCGGCCGACGGCATCGCGGCTCATCCGGAGAACGGCGGTCTTCGCCGTCGCGACCTCGCGGACGTAGGCGGCCTCCTCGTCGGGGGTCAGCGGGCGGCCGCGAACAATCGCCTTTGGGCGGCCCACCTGAAGCCACGACAGGTGGTATCGATCCATGTGGCCCCACGCTGCCGCAAGGAGGTCGTCGGAGAGCTGCAGCCAGACCCTGAGGCCCGGGAGGCTCGGCGTGGCGACCAGGCGATCGCCCTCGGAGACCAGCTGATCGGTGGCGGCGATGAGCTCGTTCCGTGTCACGTCGGGTCCGGCCGTCCCGTGGGGTCCGGCCGTCCCGTGAGGAAGGCCTCGCGCGCCGCCCTGGCTCGGGCGGTCCACGGACCCGGGAGGCCGGAACCGATCGGCGATCCCTCGAACCTGGTCACCGGCAGGATCCCGGCGACGCTCGAGCTCAGGAATGCCTCGTCGGCTTCCGCGAGGTCGCGGGTGGTGAGCCAGCCCTCCTGCGTTGCAAGGCCAACCTCGGTGGCCCACGAGAGGATCCAGCTCCGAGTGGTCCCCGGCAGGATCGCGCAGACGAGGGAGGGCGTGGCCAGCTCGGACGCCCGGACCACGAAGAGATTGGCACTCGTGGCCTCGGAGAGATGGCCGTCGACCGTGAGGAAGATCGCGTCGTCGGCGCCGGCCCGGCGAGCCTCAAGGCGAGCGTAGACGTAGTCCGCTCGGCTCGTCGTCTTCAGCCCCGAGAGCGGGCTCTCCGGATCGCGGCGGACGGCGCTCGCCACGAGGTGGAGGCCCGCCTCGAGGTGGCCGGGCGGAGGTGGCGAGATCGGCCAGGCCTGCATCGCGATGGTCGGCGCGACGGACTCGTCGGCCGGGAGCAGACCCCGCCCGGCGAATACGCCGCGGGAGACGGTGATGCGAATAGATGCATCAGCGGTCGGACCGGCGAGTCCGTTCGCGGCGAGAAGCTCGAGGATCCCCGTCTCGATCTGGGCTTCGAGGTCGTCGGGCAACGGGATCCCGAGCCCGGCGGCGGAGGCCCGGAGGCGCTCGAGATGGCCCTCGAGCTCGCCCGCCGACCCATGGGCTGCTCTCAGCGTCTCGAAGACGCCGTCGCCGAGCAGGAAGCCGCGATCGAAGACCGACAGGTGCGGGCCCGCGCCATCGACGACGCGTCCGTCGAGCCACACCGCGGTCGGCCGTTCGCTGGTCACGCCCGGATCATAGGTCGACCGTGACGTGCCGACCGCGGCTACTCCCCGGTCGGCCGATCCCGGCGGCTAAAGGCGAGGAGGGCCTCCCGACACGCGTCGGCTTCGCGCTTCGCCTGCCGGACGATCCATGGATCCACCCGGCTCGAGTCTTCGATCGCGAGCGTTGGCCCGCGACTCCCCTCGTCGAGGACGATCCCGGCGCTGTTGCGGTAATCCGCCATCCAGTTCACTTGGAGCTGGAGGAGGGTGTCCAGCACGACGCGAGCCTCGAAGAGCCAGTCGAGGTTCGTGGCATTCAGGCGGTCGACGATCGCCGAGATCCGAATGGGCCTGCCCCGCTCCAGACGGGCGACGAGCCTGATAATCCGCAGCGTCGCGAACGGATCGCCGGATTCGGCGACGACCGGCGGCTGGATCGCCGTTTCGGGCAGACCTGACGGCGCGGGCCGCAGCGTCCCAAGGTCGCTCTCGTCGGTCGGGCTCACCGCTCGAGAGGACTCGGCGTCACTGCGGTTCGACGGCGGGTTTGACGGCGGCGGGTTCGACGGCGGCCGGCTCATCGAGCGTCGGCTCGACGGAATCCGCTTCGGCCGGCGCCGGCTCGACCACCGGCTCTTCCACTGGCAGAGCCTCAGGCGCGACGGTCTGCAGGGGCGACGGCTCGACCGGTGTCGGTTCGACGGGCGCCTCCTCGACATGCGTCGGTTCGGCGACTGGCGGCTTCCCGTCGCCCCACATGCGACGCCGCAGCCGGTCGGCGGCGAAGCCCACGCCGATGAGGATCACGCCCTCGAGCAGCAGCGCGACACCAACGCCGGTCCGTTCCGCGACGTACGTGGCATTGAGTTGGGAAAGCGCCGTGATCACGCCGCAGCCGGCACGAGGTAAGCCGTCGCATTGCGGCGGAACGCGATGACAATGAGGACCATCGCCACCGCGAGCACGGCGAGGTCGCCAAGCCAGACGGGGATCACCGGCTCGAACGGATTGTGCTGTCCGACCGCGTTCGAGGTCCCCAGTACGGCCGTCATCCCGGCGACGAATCGGGTGAAGTTCGCCCGGGCGGACGCATTCGCGCGTTCACCGTCCGAGGCGGTCGGGTTCACGGCACGCCGTGCCTCCAGGAGCGCGATGAAGCCGAAGCCCGCAGCCCACAGGATCCACCAGACGAGGGTCGCGAGGAGCCGGAGCTGGGCCGTGGCCTGGTCGACGGGCTGCGGTCCGAAGTCCGAGAACCCCGGCTGCGAGAAGAGACGGATGCTCAGCCATGCCAGGAGCGAGATCGCGAGGCCCGCGAGTGAGCCGAGCAAGGTGAGTTGCGTGAGCATGGAGGCGAGCACGCGCCGGAACAGAACCGCCGCGACAACGGCGCTCGCCGAGGCGACGACGAGGGTGACGATGAAGTCGGCGTGGACCGCTTGCATCGCGAAACCCACCGCGCCGAACACGTGCACGGTCGCGACGACGAACGCAACGCCGGCCGCACGTCGCTCGCGATCCCCTCGCCGCTTCGCCAGCATCCCGACTGCGACGAAGGCGACCGCCGGCACGGCAAACTGGACCGCCTGGGCCGCGAAGTTGGGGGTGAGGAAGGCGTCGGGGGCGGACGCCGGCGCGAAGAAGCTGCCGAACAGCGCGTGCCACGCCGCGAGGAGGAAGCCCGCGCCGACATAGGCGAACAGCTCGCCGATCGTGACTGCGGGACCGAAGATCGACGCTGCGGCGCTGCGGCTTGGCACGCGCTCCCCGTGAGCGTCCACGAGAGGGCCAGCTGTGGCCGACGCGGACGGGGCCGATGCGGCCTCGGCCGCCCTGAGGCGAGTCGCGGTCGCCTCGTCGATCAGTCCGGCTGCGGCCCACGCATCGATGCGATCGACCACGCGTTGGTCAGGCATTCCTCTCCCTCACGTTCGCCCCCGCGCTGACCGTGCATTCTGCGCCGGCCGGCTGGGCGTGAGACGCCAAGGTCCGGCGCCTGTGACAACCGCAAGCGAAGCGGGTTTAGAGCAACTCCCCATGCGCGGTCGCGGTCGGCTCGCCGTCGCGTGGTCGCGGCTCTTCGCCGGGCCCGTAGGCCAGGTCGGCCTCGGTCTGGCGCCGCTCCGCTCGCTGCTCCTCGCTGGCGAGATCGCCGGGCTCGACGATCCCGGCGTTCGTGTCAGTCGCAGCGCGGACATCGTCGCTGAGGGCGGACTCGCCGCCGTCGAGGATCCGCAGCTGGCGGGTCGCCTTGCCTTCGATCGCGCCGACCCCGAACGGCACCCACTTCGAGGGGTCCTGGAGACGGTGCGGCTCCGTGTTGCCGCGCTGATGGGTGTCCTCGAAGCCCTTCGGCTCGATCCACATCCGCTCGCCCTCGAGCAGACCGAGGACGCCCGACTGCCCGGGCTCGGGGCGCTCGTTCTGGCAGTAGCGGCAGCTTCCCTGGTCGTGCCGTGTGTAGGTCTCGGGCTCCTCGTACGTGGTGATGTAGCCCTCGTAGTTCCGGAGCACGACCTTGTGGTCCGAGTAGCTGATCAGGTAGTTCGGCATGACCGGAATCTTGCCGCCGCCACCGGGCGCATCGATGACGAACGTCGGGACCGCGTAACCCGAGGTGTGGCCGCGAAGGCCTTCCATGATCTCGAGGCCCTTGCCCACCGGCGTCCGGAAGTGGCCGGAGCCCTCGACGAGGTCGCACTGGTAGAGGTAGTACGGCCGGACGCGGTTCTCGACCAGGCGCTGGACCAGCTCGCGCTGCGTGTGGACGCAGTCGTTGACGCCGGCGAGCAGCACCGACTGGTTGCCAAGCGGGATGCCGGCACGCGCGAGCTTGTCGCAGGCTCGGGAGAGCTCGGGCGTGATCTCGTTGGGATGGTTGACGTGGATGTTCAGCCACAGGGGGTGGTACTTCGCGAGCATCTCGCACAGCTCGTCGTCGATCCGCTGGGGCAGGAACACCGGGACCCGCGAGCCGATCCGGACGATCTCGACATGCGGGATGTCGCGCAGGCCGCGCAGGGCGGACTCGAGGAGTTTCGGCGCCAGGGTGAGGCCGTCGCCACCGCTGATCAGCACGTCGCGGATCTGCGGGTTGTTGCGGATGTACTCGAGCTGGGCCTCGTGCTCCTTGCGGTTGAAGTTCTGGGTCGCGTCGCCCACGATCCGCGACCGTGTGCAATAGCGGCAGTAGGCCGCGCACTGGGTCGTGATCAGCATCAGGACGCGGTCCGGGTAGCGGTGGACCAGGCCCGGCACCGGCGAGTGGCGGTCCTCGGCCAGCGAGTCCTCCATCATCCCGGTGAACGACCGGAGCTCGCGCCCGAGCGGGATGATCTGGCGGCGGATCGGGTCGTTGGCGTCCTTCGGAGCCATGAGGCTGATGAAGTACGGCGTGACGTCCACGCGGAACTTGTCCGGCGCGGAGAGGCCCTCGCGCTCCTCGTCGGTCAGCTCCAGGATCTGCTCGATCTCCGCGAGGTCGTTGACGCGGTTGGAGAGCTGCCACTTCCAGTCGTTCCACTTGTCGTCGGGAACGTCCGCCCACATCGGGGCACGGCGACTGATCGCCGGCTTGCCGTCAGGCCCGAGGCGCTTGGCAGGGTCCCGCTGGTTCACCCACGGCGCGGCCTCGATCGCCGTCTCGTTGCCGGAACCATGCGCCTGATCCACCACCGCCGAACCTCCACTGCCCATGTCTCCGGTGGGCGTGCCCGACCGGTTGGACGCATAATTCCTATGCACCATGAATGGACCGCGATCATAGCGGAGCGGCCCCGGAGCGTCTACGCGATGAGGCCGCCGCCTCCCTTTCAAGCCTACGGGAAGCCGTCGACCTTCTCGTCCCACGCCCGGTCGAGCGTCCGAGCACTGCGCCCGTGACCCCTTCGACGCGGACGCCGTGGATGCGCGGCGGGCTCGTCTCGTACCAGGGCATGACGCCGACCTCCCAACTGTCCGTACCGTCGTCGTACCAGGCGATTTCCTCGCGACCGTTGGCCAGCGCCTGCGTCTCGAGGAACGCGGCGAACCCGGGGTCCGCAACTGCGGC
>JBBQTO010000020.1:0-24756 GCA_038234575.1 Candidatus Limnocylindrales bacterium | reverse complement strand
TGGACTCCGTCCTGCGCTGAGGAATCGGCTCGGAATCTCGCCAGGATCCGACCCGGCGGGCCATCCGCCTGAACGCTTCGGCGCGATCGCCCGATCCGCGGACCGGGAATATTCGAACGTTTCCGGCGCGGGTCGAGCCATGATCCTTCACGACCGAGACCGCGCCGAGGACGCCGTTCAGACCGCGATGCTCCGTGCGTGGCGCGACCTTCCGTCGCTGCGCGATAAGGATCGCTTCGATGCGTGGCTCTATCGGCTGGTCGTCCGGTCTTGCTACGACGAGTCGCGGCGCCACCGATCCTTCCAGGCGAGCGTCCGAATCGTCTCGATCGAACCGGGCGAGCCGGATCGATCCGCCCACCTCGCCGATCGCGATCAGGTCGAGCGTGCTTTTCGGCGCCTTCCAATCGAGCAGCGCGCCATCGTTGTTCTGCATCACTACCAGGACCTGCCACTCACGGAGGTCGCGGTCGCGCTCGGCGTGCCCGTCGGCACCGTTCGCTCACGACTCCATTACGCACTTCAGGCGCTGCGCGCCGCCGTTGACGCCGACGAACGGCCGGCGGCACCGGAGGGACAGCTCGCATGACCAAAGCCGACAGCGTAATGAGCTTGCTCGACGAGATCCTCGACGTTCTGCCGGTCGTTGCCCCGGACCGGCTCCTGACGACCGTGTTGGAGGAGGTCGAGCGGAGCGGCCAGCGCCGCTGGCGCGCAGGTACCCTCCCAACCTGGGTTCGGAGCTCCCCGCGCGTGTACCGGGCCCTCGCGGGCCTCGCCGTCGCGTCGCTCGCCCTCACAATGGCGGTCGTCGCATTCGTCCCTCGTGGGGGTCCAGTTGGACCCGCCGCAACGTCAACCGTATCGCCGTCGGGGGCTGCTGCGACGCCCTCGCCCCTCTCTTCGCGATCCAGTCAGCCTCCGAACACGGTCGCGATCGACGACCCCGCGGTCCTGCTTCCCGGTACGGTTTACACGAGCCGCGTGTTCGAGCCGTGGATCACGTTCGAGGTGGTCTGCCGCCAGCCGGTGACGCTGGCATCGCCCTGTCCATCCGGCCCCGAAGGCACCGAATTCTGCGGGGCCGACACCTCCTTCCGCAGCATCACGCTGGGACATGCCAAGAGCTGCAACCAGAGAATCCGGGTCCTGCGGCCGTGGGCGATCGACTGTGGTACGCCCGATGCGCATCCCGACGCGACAACGCTCGCGGCGGCCCTCGTTGCGAGGCCGGGCATGCCCGCACGCGACATCGGCAATGTGGGGGGCGCCGCCGACATCCCTCCAAACCTGTTGGCCGAGCCCTATGCCGGCCGCGTCGTCGAGATCTTCGGCACCGGGAGGCAGTCCGACACGCCGGATCCTGGAGCCGGGCACTGCTGGATCTTGCCGGAACCGCGCACCTCGGATCGCCTGATCGACATCCGGCCGACCGATCAGACGGTCATGGTCCTCCTTGACGTCCGTGGCGAGCTGATCGTCCTCGAGTTCACGGATGGCTGGTGAGCTTCGAGCCTCTGCCTGTCGTCCCAACCGCGATGCCGGACAGCCTCAAGCACCTCCTGGGCCTCATCCACTCGGTGCGCTTCACGCCGTAGGCCGCTCGCCCGCGCCGCCGGCAGGCCGTGACGGTATCGCGGCCGGTACGATTACCGGCGTGACGGCAGACACAGGCTCGGGGCCCGGCTATCGCCTGACCGAGGAGCAGACGCTCCTGCGGGATACGCTGCGCGAGCTCGCCGACGCCCGAATCGCGCCACGGGCAGCCGAGATCGACCGCAGCGGCGAGTTTCCCGAGGACATCCGCCAGCTCCTGGCGAGCCATGACGTCCTCGGGCTGCCGTTCCCCGAGGAGCACGGCGGGATCGGCGCGGACCTGCTCACGATCAACCTCGCGATCGAGCAGATCGCTCGAGCGTGCGCGACATCGAGCCTCATCCTTATCGTCCAGGTCCTCGGCTCGCTGCCGATCCACATCGGCGGCTCGGACGAACAGAAAACGCGCTGGTTCCCGGACCTTGCCTCCGGGAAGACCCTCGCGGCGTTCGCGTTGACCGAGCCCGAAGCCGGCTCGGACGTAGCCGCGATGCGGACGCGCGCCGTCCGCGACGGGGATGCCTACGTCCTGACCGGCGGCAAGCGCTTCATCACCCACGGCAGCATCGCCGGGCTCCTCGCGGTCTTTGCGGTCACGGATCCCGATGCGCCGCGCCACGAGCGCCTCAGCTGCTTTGGGGTCGAGGTGCCGACCGAGGGGTTCTCGGTCGCCCGGCTCGAGCACAAGATGGGGATCCGCGGCAGCCCGACCGCGGAGTTGACGTTCGACGGCGTCCGCGTACCGGTGGCGAACCGGATCGGGGAGGAAGGGCAGGGCTGGGCGATCGCAATGGGCACCCTCGATCGGTCGCGGACCGGAGTCGCCGCGCAGGCCGTTGGGATCGCCCAGGGGGCCCTCGACGTCGCGGCGTCGTACGCCCGGGATCGGAAGCAGTTCGGCCAGCGGATCGGCGACTTCCAGATGGTCGGGGCAATGCTCGCCGACATGGATGCCCGGACGGAGGCCGCCCGGCAGCTCCTGTACAAGGCCTGCGTCGAGGTCGAGGCGAACGCGCCGGACGCCGCGCGCTGGTCCGCTTTGGCGAAGCTCGTCGCCGGTGACGCGGCGATGGCCGTCACGACCGATGCGGTCCAGGTCCTCGGCGGCTACGGCTACACGGAGGACTTTCCGGTCGAGCGAATGATGCGTGACGCCAAGATCACGCAGCTCTACGAGGGGACGCAGCAGGTGCAGCGCCTGGTCATCGCGAGGGCGTTGCTCGGTCGCGAATGACGCGCGGCGTCCGGCCCCGGGCCCAGATTCTTGGATCGCTCCTGAAACCCTCGAGTGCCTGAAATGCACGGATCTGTGGGGCGGGGTATGGTCTGGGACCCTCCGTGCAACAAGGCATCTTCCGCCGCGGGGGAGTGACAACCACCCGCGCGACTGCGCGGCACCCTCGCGACGGAGTTTCATATTGGCTTTGCGCCGGCGCCTGATCACGGGCGCGACACTCGTTCTCGCGCTCACCGCGTTTGCGCTTCCCGGGGCCCGACCTGCGCTGGCGGCCGCGGGCTACGCGGTCCCGATCGTTGCCAAGGCACCCACGGCCGCGTCGCCACTGATCGCGTATCAGCTCCCCTTCGCCGCGGGGGAGACCTTCGAGATCGTCCAGGGCTGGAACACCACGTACAGCCACAACGGGCGCTCGGCATTCGCTTACGACTTCCGCTTGCCCGCGGGCACACCGGTCCTCGCGGCCGCCGCCGGCCAGGTCGCGTTCGTCCATACGGGGGAGAGAGTGTGCGGCGGCGCCGGGCTTCGAGATTATGCGAACTACGTGACGATCTACCACGTCGACGGCACCGCGACGCAGTACGGCCACCTCGCGCGGGTCGACGTCGCGGTCGGGGACCTCGTCGGCGCGGGCGAGCAGATAGGCCTGAGTGGCAGGACGGGGTACACCGGCTGCGCGGCTCATCTTCACTTCGCTCGGCAGGCCCAAGGCGGTCCGGTCACCCAATCCCGACCGATCTATTTCGAGGATTACCCGGGCGTCGAGTTCCGGTACGGCTTTCTCGCCACGGCCAACCCGGGCTGCATCGCGACTTCCAACTTGACCGCGACCTCGAGCGGTCCGGCAGTCGCGACCGGAACTCCGCACGAAACCGGTACCCCACCCGCGAAGACGACCCCGTCCGCGACAGACACGTTCTGCGGCACGTACTTCTACGGGACGCCGGATCGGATGGCCTCGATGGTGCACGCCGACGCGGCGATCGCGTTCAACTGGAAGTCGGGTCGGCCCAAAGGTCTCGAGATGGATACGCGCCGGGGCGGTGTCCCGGCGCTGGTCGCCCGATGGCACGGCACGTTCACCTTCGACACCAGCGGCGCCTACGACTTCGACATCACGACCAGCGACGGAGTGCGACTGATCATCGACGGCGAGACCGTATTCGACAACTGGACGACCCGGGCGGTGAGGTCCGAGACCCTCTTGTCGAGACCCCTGAGCGTGGGTGTGCACGACATCGTGCTGGAGTTCCATCATCGTGCGGGTCCTGCAGTTGTTCAGCTGAGCTGGTGGACGAGCGACCGGGCACCCGGGACGGATGTGCGCTAGGACGGTCTCGTATCATTTGAGACCCGTCCACCTCGCCGGAGGCCCCTCGACGTGCGGATTGTCGTTCTGACCAAGCCCGTACCGGATCCCGCCGCCGCTGCTGAGCGCCTCGGGCCTGACAACCGCCTCGATCGAGGCGCCTCGCCGGCGGTCATCAACGGCAACGACGAGTACGTCCTCGAGGCCGCGTTGAAGCTCGTCGAGGCGCACGGCGGGGAGGTCGTGCTCCTGTCGATGGCCCCCGCGACGGGTCCCGAGACGATGCGCAAGGGCCTCGCGATGGGCGCCCACCAGGGCGTGCACGTGACCGACCCCGGGCTGGGCGGCTCCGATGCGCCGACGACCGCGCGCGTCCTGGCCGCCGCGCTCGGCCAGATGGAGTACGACCTCGTCCTTGCCGGCTTCGACACTTCCGACGGGACCGCGGGAGTGGTCGGGGCCGGAATCGCAACGTTGCTGAAGCTGCCGTATCTGTCCTCGGCGGCGAGGATCGAGCCGGACCCGACGGCCGGGAGGGTCCGCGTTCGCCGCATCAGCCCGACCGGCTTCGACGTGCTCGAGGCTGCGATGCCGGCCCTCATCGTCGGGACCCAGCTGCTCGGCGAGCCACGCTATCCATCCCTCAAGGGGATCATGGGTGCCCGCTCGAAGGAGATCGTGACGCGCTCGCTCTCGGACCTTGGGCTCGATGCCGATGGCGTCGGTACCGCGGCGTCGCGGACGGAGGTCTCGAGCAAACGGACGCCGCCCGCGCGGGGCGACGCGGTCGTGGTTCGCGGCTCGGCCGAGGAGGCCGCAGCGGCGATCGTCGACCTCCTTGCCGAACGGCGGTTGATCTGATGGCCGGCATCTGGGTCGTCGCCGAGACCAACGCGGATGGTTCGCTCGCCACGATTGGGCCGGAGGTCGCGACGCTTGCCCGAACACTGGCGAAGGATGCCTCGGTCGACGCGACCGGGATCGTGGTCGGCGTGGATCCAGCCGGGGCGGCTACCGAGCTCGCCACCTACCTGCCGCGCGTTGTAGCCGTCACGGATCCCTCCGCTGCCGATCACGCCTGGGCGGCGATCGCTGCGCAACGGGCAGCCGAGGTGATCGACCCGAGCGGGCCCACGCTGATCCTCACCGGCGCGGGCCCTGACGGCCGCGACCTGGCCGGCACGCTCATGTCGCTTCTCGATAGCGGCGTGCTTGTCAACGCGACCGCCGTGAGCTGGGACGGCGGTGAGGTCGTCGAGATGAGCGTCTTCGGCGGGAAGCTCGTGACGACCTCGCGGTTCGTCGATGGCAGCGCCGTCCGGATCGTCACCGTTCGTCCGAACGTGGTCACGGCCGCGACGGCCGCGTCGCCGGGGAGTGTCGAACAGGCAACGCCGAAGGGCGAGCTGACGCTCCCTGCCGTGAAGGTCGTCGACCGGATCGAGGAGGCGAGCGCGGCTGCCCCGATCGAAGAAGCGCACATCATCGTGGCCGGTGGGCGGGGCGTCGGTGGAACCGAGGGTTTCGCACTCGTCGGCCAGATCGCGGAGGCGCTCGGCGGCGCCGTGGGCGCGACGCGTGCCGCGGTGGATTCCGGCTGGATCCCGTACGCCCAGCAGATCGGCCAGACCGGCAAGATCGTAAAGCCGCGGCTCTACCTTGCGCTCGGGATCTCCGGCGCGATCCAGCACAAGGTCGGGATGCAGACGGCCGAGACGATCATCGCGATCAACCGCGACCCGGATGCCCCGATCGCGGACTTCGCCGACATGATCGTGATCGGCGACCTCTTCGAGGTGGGCAAGGCGCTGCTCGCGGCGCTCGAGGCCCGGCCCTGACCCTTCGCCGGGTGTCCGGCGTCAGGCGGGGTCGCGCACGGTGATCGAGAAGGTGCACCCGAGGGCCTCGCCCGGATTGACGTAGTAGGAGCCGGGCTTGATGGAAAGATGCCACGACCCCGAGCTCTCAGGCCCGGTGACGCTCAGCTTGAGGTTCGGTCCCGCGATGGAGGTCGCGGTGTCGAGATCGATCGTGAACGTACAGGTCCCGCGAACCGTGTAGTCGACCACGATCGACGCCGGCAAGGTGATGAGCGCGGGCCCCCCGTGGCCGCCCTCGGCGTTCTTCTGGAACATCTCATAGACGACCGGGGACGGCTGCGCAGATGGCGCGGCCGTCGGCGTGGGAGCAGGAGTGGCCGTAGCAGCGGGCGTCGCGGAAGGCGCGACGATCGCCGGGCTCTGCGTTGGCGCAGGTCCGGTCACCGAGGGCGACCCCGTCGCCGAGGTGGAACAACCGGCGACCACGACGAGCGCGGCTGCGAGCATCGAAATCCGCTGAAGCATCACGCTCATCCGTCCTCCGTGAGCGGCCTGGGCGCTTCGTCCCGTATCGCCGCCGCCCCTGTGACGCACGAGACTCGGAAATGGGTCGGGTGGGTTTCCGTGGTACGTCGCCCGTGCCGAGATCTCGATGCTCTGCGGCGAATCGGCACACACGATGTAGTGGTATGATTCGCGAACACCACAACAGGTAGTGGTGGAGGAGGACCGAAGACTCGATGCGATGCCCGGCCTGTGGCGCCCGCGACACCCGCGTCGTCGACTCGCGCGACCTCGACGACGCGGCGACGATTCGCCGCCGCCGGGAGTGTGGCGCATGCGCCACACGATTCACGACCTACGAGCGCATCGAGGCGGCTCGGCTCGTCGTCGTGAAGCGCGACGGCACCCGCCAGGAGTGGGACCGCGACAAGATGGCGGCCGGCTTGCGCAAGGCCCTGACCCGGCGGCCCGTCCCGGATGGGGCCGCGGACCAGGCTGCGGACGCGATCGAGGCCCAGCTTCGCTCCGAGGGCATGACCGAGGTCCCCTCGTCGAAGATCGGCTCGCTCGCAATGGCCCAGCTCCGCTCCCTCGACCACATCGCCTACATCCGGTTCGCGAGCGTCTACCAGAGCTTTGAGGATCTCGAGGCCCTGAAGCGCGAAGTCGACAGCCTCTACGACCAGAAGGGCAGCCGCGGCCCCAACCGTTGACGGTCCGCGGACGGGCCTGCGCCGCATCGCGACCGCGTGCGATGATCGACCCCCGATGATCGACTCACGATGAGCGTCCTCTCCGACCGAGACATCCGCGCGTCGATCGATGCCGGCCAGGTCGTCATCCGGCCGTACGATCCGGCGGACCTGCAGCCGTCATCGATCGATCTCCACCTCGATCACAGCTTCCGCGTGTTCCGGAACAACCGATATCCGTTCATCGACGTCCGCCAGAAACAGCCGGACCTGACTGAGCTGCTGACGATCAGCGCGGACGAGCCGTTCATCCTCCACCCGGGCGAGTTCGTCCTCGGGCAGACCCTCGAGTGGGTCGAGCTGCCGAACGATCTCGTCGCCAGGCTCGAGGGAAAATCGAGTCTAGGGAGGCTGGGGCTCCTGATTCACTCGACGGCGGGGTACGTCGACCCCGGCTGGAAGGGCAACCTGACGCTCGAGCTGTCGAATGTTGCGAACCTGCCGATTGCCCTCTATTTCGGGATGAAGATCGGGCAGATCAGCTTCTTCCGAATGACGAGCCCGGTCGATCGGCCGTACGGCAGCCCGTCGCTCGGATCGAAGTACCAGGGCCAGTCCGAGCCGACCGCCTCGGCCTTCCATCGCGATTTCTCGAAGGTCGACGAGCCGACAGGGTGACCGTGCCGCTGAGCTGGTCGACCGATCTTGGCGGCGGAACGCGCGTCGCGCTGATCCAGGCCGGCACGTTCCGGTCGGACGCGGGAGCGCTGTTCGGCCCGGTCCCGCGGATCCTCTGGGACAAGCTCGTCACGGACGAGATCGACCACGACCACCGGCTGCTCCAGGCATTGAACTGCCTCGTCGTGGAGACACCCGCCGGACGCTTGCTCATCGAGACGGGCATCGGCGAACGGGTCAACGACAAGGTTCGGGCCATGCGCGGCTATGAGGGCAGTCCCGTCGTCCCCGCGATGACCGCGGCAGGGTTCCCACCGGACACGATCGACGTCGTCGCGATGAGCCATCTCCACTTCGATCACGCGGGCGGGCTCCTCCTCGCGGACGGCTCGAAGGCGTTTCCGCGAGCCCGGATCGTTGCCCAGCGCGCCGAGTGGAAGATCGCCTTCGACGACAACAGCCGAATCGTTGCGTCGTACGACCAGCTCGAGCTCCGGCTGGTCCGCGAGTGGGGCGAGGCTGGCTGGGTCGACGGCGAGACCGAGCTGCTGCCGGGCGTCTCGGTCGTCCGAACGGGCGGGCACTCGAAGGGCCACCAGGCGATCGTGGTTCGCGCCGCCGGAAGCGAAACGCTGGCGTTCTTCGGCGACCTCGGGATGCGGCCGTGGAGCGCCAATCCGCGCTGGGTCACGGCGTTCGATGACTTCCCACTCGATTCCGTCGCGGTGAAGAGCGATCTGTTTGCCCGCGCAGCGCGGGATCGCTGGACGATCGTGCTGAGCCATGAGCCGCTCACGCCGGTCGGGCGCCTCGTGGCGGATCGCGACCGCTATCGCTTCGAGCCGATCTGAGGGTCAGGGACTCAAGCTCGGGCTCGCGCCGGGACCCCCGGACGCAGCGGGTGGCAGGATCGACTCGATCAGGGCGGCCGCGCTCGCCTGGTCGAGCGGGCCGTTGACGACCTGACGGACGACGCCGTCGGCGCCGATGAAGAACTGGGTCGGCAGGGCGAAGACCTTGTACTCCCGGAAGATGTCGCCGGCCACGTCGGCCCCGATCCGGTAGCGCAGGCTGTAGGTCGTCGCGTACTTCCGGCCGTCGTCGACGGTCTGCTGGACCTGGACGCCGATGATCGCAAGCCCGCGGTCGCGATACTGCTGATCGAGCGCCCGGAGGCTCGGCGTCTCGGACTGGCACGGCGGGCACCAGCTCGCCCAGAAGTTCAGCCAGACCGCCTTGCCGCGAAGGTCGGCCAGCCGGATCGGCTGTCCATCGAGGTCGGTCAGCTGGAAGCTCGTGCCGTCGGCGGCGGTCACGGTGAGCTCGGGCGCCACGTCGCCAGGCCGGAGCCCCAGTAGCGGTGCGCGCAGGAGGTAGGCGCTCGGCTCCGGGTTCGGAAGCCCGGGGGCCGTCGAGCCGAGCGGGGCGTTCGCGAGCGTCAGCAGCACCGCGGCGATCGCCACGATCCCGATCGCGAGGGTCACCTGTCGCAGGCTGAACGGACCGACGCCGCGCCGGCGTCGAACGTCGGTGGCGGCCATCAGATCTGACTGTTGAACGGCACGAACTGCGGCAGCAGCGCCAGCCAGTTGAACAGCATGGCGACGCCGATCAAGACGACCAGCAGGCCACCGACGATCGACACGGTGCGCCCGTGCCGGAGCAGCGGCCGCAGCACGCCGGGCGCTCGGTCGTAGATCGCCGCGATGACGAGGAACGGGATCCCGAGCCCCGCCGTGTAGGCCACGAGCAGGATGCCGCCTTCGAGCGTCGAGCCGCTGGTCGCGGCGAGGGTCAGGATTCCGCCGAGGATCAGCCCGATGCACGGCGTCCAGCCGACCGCGAAGATCGCCCCGAGGCCGAACGACGCGAGCCATCCGCCGTGCGTGCTGACGAGCCGGCCACCGAGCCGATCGGCCATGGTCGGGCTCGACCCAGCGGCGCTACCGAGGGCGACCGTGCCCGTCGCGCTCGCGACCGAGGCAGCCGCACCGGCGTCCAGCGGCCGCCAGGATCGATCGAACGCCGGGATCCGGATGAAGCCCGCGAGGTTCAGCCCGAGCACGATGAGGACCGCGCCGCCGAAGATCCGGAGCGCCGGGAGGAGATCGACGAGGGGACCCGCGACGTAGGTGGCCGTCACGCCGAGGACTGTGAACACGACCCCGAATCCGGCCACGTAGGCGAGCGCATGTCGGACAGCGAGCCAGCGGGAGGGGACGCCATCGGCCCGCCCGACCACGGCTACGGCCGTGAGCTGCCCGAGATAGGCCGGCACGAGCGGCAGCACGCAGGGCGACAAGAAGCTGAGGAGGCCTGCGCCCAGCGCGACGGCGATCGTGAGCGTCATGCCGCGGCGCCGTTCGGGTGGCCGCCGTCCAGCACGTCGCCGAACACGCGGCGGAGCTTGCCCATGGTCACGATGAGCTCGATCCGGCTCCCGGCGAGCTCGACGACGGGGATTCGTTCGAGGAAGCGGCGATGGAGCTCGGGATCGGATTCGATGTCGATCTCGACCACGGGCGGCACCGGCAGGCCGCGCGTCTTGCGGTCGCCGAGGACCGCCGCGATCGCTTCGCGAGCCTCATCGCAGAGGCTGCAACGCGGCCGCGTATACAGGATGAGCTCGGGGAGGGGAGCAGCCACGGGCGGCATCCTACACGCGGGCCGGCCATGCGGCGTGGGATACGATCGTCGCCACGCCCCCGTAGCTCAGTGGATAGAGCGCAGCCGTCCTAAGGCTGGCGTCGGCGGTTCGAATCCGTCCGGGGGCGCCATAGCAACGCAGCAGGCTCGAAGAACGGGCCCGAGCAACCGCAGCTTCGGCAGAGGTAGTAGCGCCATTCCCTGCCGCGGGCGCAGCGCGTCTACCCGTGCAGGCGTTTCCCGCACGGCCTTCGTCGCCGTGTTTGGCATGACGATCTCGGCGGCGATCGCGTTCCTGATAAACCTCGGGATCGGCTAGGTCCGCGCACGCGGCGTTGGTTCCGGTGCGGTTGGAGGCATGGAACCACCCTCGTGCCACGCCTTCGCGAGGTCGGCCCGAGCGGTCTCAAGGCGGTCGATTGAGGCGAATGCCTCAATGGCCACCGTCTCGTGGACCGCTGATCGGATCGCCCCTGTGGTGCGGCGTGCCCAGCGGCGCCCGAGCCAGCCCGCGTGGAGCGAGAGGGCGCGCGCCAGCACGAAACCGAGCACGAGTCCGAGCGTCAGCAACGCGAGGGGCGCGGGCACGGGACCAGGGATCGGCACGTCGTACGACGCGACCTCGGGCCGCGCGAGAATCCAGACCACGATCCACACGGCGGCCGCGACGAGTAGGAGCGTGTTCGCGGACTGCAGGAGTCCGAAGACCGGCCAGAAGCGGCTCGACGGCGGCTCGAGCTCGCGCTGTCGCGAAATAACGGCGTCGACCGACGTTCCGATACGGTCCTCGAGCTCCCCGGCTCGACCGGTGGCAGCGTACTGACTTCGAAGCGCCACCGGGACGGCCGGGAGGGCCGCGGTGATAACCGAACGGACCATTTCCGCGGCCTTGGCGAAACCCCCTCGACGGCGCCACGCGCGGAGGTAGCCGGCTGGATCCGCGGCGGCGCGATTTCGGCCCGTCGCTCGGTAGATGGCGGTGGTGACGAGACCAATCGGCCCTGTCCCGCGGCGACGAGCCTGCGCCCGGGTCGACGCGACGGCTTGTCGCTCGACCCCGCGGAGGTCGACCACGCGTAGGACCTCGTTCGATGCGGCGTCGATCGCGCGCTCGCGTTGACGGGGGGCGATGATGGGCCTGGGCAATTCCCTCTCGTCGCCGGTTCGTGATTCGGTCGCGGTCACGCCGGCGAGGCCCGCGAGGTCCGCGATCGCGGTGCGGGCGCCCGCTACGAGGCGATCGACAATGACCGCCTTGGCATCGACGGCCTCCCCGAACCACCGCCGGAGCTCGCCGACCTCCTCGGCTCCCGCAACCGCACGGGTGAGGATGATTTCGGGCGCGTGACGCTGCAGGGCGGGGAGCTCGCGCCGGAGGACGCTTCCGAGGTCGGCGACGACGGACCGTGCGGCGTCGGGCGGCAGTCGATCAGCCTTATTCAGGATCACGATCTGGCGGTCGAGGCGGCTCATCCAGTCGCGCAGGAACGTGTCGTGGAACACGGCGTCGGCGTACTTCTCCGGGTCGGTCACCCAGACCACGACATCGACCTTCGGGAGGACGGCCTCGACCGCCGCCCGATGGCTGGGCTCGAGCGAATCGATGTCGGGCAGGTCCAGGATCACGACATTCGCGAGGTCGCCGCCGTGCTCCACGACCGTGCCGACGTCGAGGTGCTCGAGCAACGGCCGAAGCTCGCGAGACGTGACCTCGTCGCCGGCGGGGACCCAGGCGACTGTCCGACCGGTCGTCGGGCGCCGAGGGCCTGCGGTGCTCACCGGCTGCCCCGCCAGCGCATTGAGCAGCGACGACTTCCCCACGCCGGTGCCGCCAACGAGCGCGGCGACGTACGCGTCCGGCGCGATGCGCAGCCGCGCCGACGCTTCCGCGCGTACGGATTCGGCGCGAACGACGTCCAGCCCGAGAACGCGCGCCGCCCCGACGGCCGCGTGGAGCGCGTCGAGGGCCCGGAGCGCCGTGGTCAAGGCGCGCTCGAGGGCGGGGAGGGGAGGGGCGGGGCGTCGCCGGCGGGCAGCTCGACGCTCGGCGGCGAGGACGGCGCCGACGACGGCATCGATTCTAAGTCGACGACCGCGGCGGCGGCCTCGCGGAATCGGCCGGCGAGGGCCCGCAGCGCATCGCCGTCGGGGAGCAGCCGCGCGTACCTCGACTCCTCGTCCGCGAACGTCTGGCCGATCGCTTCGCCGAGCCTGTCGCGCGCTCGAGCGATCATCTCGACGAGGGCCGCCTCCCCGAAGAGGGCCTCGAGCAGCTTCTGGTTCAGGAACCCTGTCGCAGCGGCGATTCCCACTTCGGTACCGGTGATCCCGCCGGTTTGGGCGAACGTGGCGAGCATCACCCCGATTCCAGCCGCGTTCACGCCGACGGACGCACCGCGGGCAAGCAACCGCTTCTGCCCGCCCGTCTGCTGCACGTCGTCGGCGATCCCGCTGATCCACGCTTCGAGCCTCGTCCAGAGCGAGGCGTCGAACCCGCTCGACACGGACCACAGGCTCGCATCGTCCGTCACGAGGTCGCGCATCGACGCCTCCTCGTTCCACGCGGTCGCAGTCCGCCGAGCCGCCTCGCCGGCGTGGCTCCGCGAGAGCGCGACGAGGTCCGCGAGCGTGTCCTCGCGCACCTCCGCGACGGGCGCCCGTGGCGTGCCGCGGATCGCCGCCGAGATGGTGCCCCGGAGCTTGCCGATCCCCGAAGAGAAGAATCGCGTGATCTCGTCCGCACCGACGAAGGACTGCCATTGGCGAAGGGCCTCCGCGCGGAGGAACGTCCCCCCGCCCACCGCGTCCCGAAGCGCCGCGAGCTCCGACTGGAACGCGTGCGTGGCTGCGCGGCGGAGGGCGTCCGCCTCGATCGCCTCGTGCGCGACGTCGTCCGCGACGCGCTCGACCAGCGGTGCCAGGCCGGCGAGACTGCCCGCGAGCGCGCGCGCGGCGAGTGCGCGACGAGCTTCGCGATCCGCGCCGAGAGCATCGATGCGCGCCCTGATCGCGGCGACCGACGAGGCCGCGAGGCCGTCGATCGTGGGATCGACCGCGCCCTCCTCGATCGGCAGCAGCTCGACGCCGTCCAGCGAGATTCCCGCATCGGCGAGGAGCCGTCCGATGTCCTCCAGGATCGCGGACCGGTCGGCGGCGTCTTCGGGCATGCGATTCACGACGACGATGAGCGGCAGCCCGCGATCGCGCGCGCGCCCGAGCACCTCCCACGGGACGCGGTCGGCATACCGCGTCGCGGTGGTCACGAAGACGCCGAGATCCGCGGCCTCCGCGAGCCGATCCGTCAGCTCGCGGTTGGCGTGCTCGATGGAGTCGACATCCGGCGAGTCGACAAGGGCGACGCCATCCGGCATGCCGGCTGACTCCACGAAGGCGAGCCGGCCGGCGGCGAGGGTCGCGAGCGGCGAGCCTTCGGCCAGTAGCGAGGGTCGCGCTTCCGCCCGAGCCGCCACGACGACCTCGCGCGTCGTTGGACGCATGACGCCGGATGGACTCACCCGGAAGCCCGCGAGCGTGTTGATCAGGCTGGACTTGCCGGCACCGGTCGGTCCGACCAGGAGCACGAGCAGCGGCGCGTCCAGGCTCCGAGCGCGCGGCAGCACGTGGCCGTTGAGGTGATCACGGAGCTGGCGGATTCGCCGCGCTGCCTCGTCGGGGAGTCGTCGATCGAGGTCGGGCTCTCGTTCCGCCGTCAGCGCCCCGAGGCGCTCCGCAACGGCAACGAGCTCAGACGATCCCTGGTCGTTCACCAGGGGAGTGTCCCGTATCGCGGCCAAACGGGGGTTGCGCGGCATTTCGTTGCGGAGGAACAAACGCGACGCAATATCGCCTCGACTGTACGCTTCGCGTGGGAGGCGAATGCCATGCATATCCGACCGTTCGCCGAGGCCGACCTCGAGAGGCTCGTCGACCTCACGATCGAGACCTTCCGGCCCTTCTACGAGGACTATGTGCATCCCCTGTTCGGCGACGAGCTGTTTCGACTCCATCACGGGGAGTGGGAACAGGACTACCGCGACGAGGTCCCCACGCTCCACGATCCCGGCGCGGGGCGGTGGGTCGCCGTCGCCGAGGTCGGCGACGCCATCGCTGGGTACGTCGGATGGAAGACCGGCGAAGCGCGCAGTCACGGTCAGATCTCCATGCTCGTCGTCGGGCAGACATACCGACGGCAGGGCGTCGGGCGCGAGCTCTGCCTTCACGCGATCCGCGAGATGAAGACGGGCGGCGTCGAAAAGGTCGGGGTCTTCACCGGCGGTGACCCCTTTCACGCGGCGGCCCGCACGCTGTACCAGAGCCTGGGCTTCATCGAGATCCCGATTGCGGGCTATCTCAAGAAGGTCTGAGGGAGCCAGCTCCTCAGGCGCCCTCGCTCGTCTCGAGGTTCTCGACCGTGTTCTCGTACCAGTCGGGATCGCCTCCGGGGCAGAGCACCTGCACGGATCGGCACGCCGAGCCGGCTCGATCGAGGGGATGCCGAAGGTGCCAGGTGCCGGGGTCGCCCGGGGCGGCGGGGGCGGCGGGCGACCACCAGGCCTCGCCACTGCCTCGCGCCATGAGCTCCTGCGTAGGCTCCCCGTCGAGAATGTCGCCGGAGGCCTGATCGATGACGATAAATTCGGAGGACACGCGCGAGCCTTGGTCAGGCGCCCGGGGCGTGAGCCTTCGCGACTGCGCCGATCATGGCAGCCAGCTCCTTCGGACGCGACCACATCGGCCAGTGGCTGGTCGGCAGGTCGATCCAGGTGATGTTCCGCAGCTCCGGGATGCCGGCGAGGAACGCCCATTCGGGGTGCTCCTTCGCGTACGTCCTGTACTGCTCGGACGTGTAGCCCGTGGCGATGATGGTGCTCGGAATATCCAGGCGCGCGTCGTTCGTGAACTCGTAGTCCTCGCGCAGCAGGGCGCCTGGAACGGGCACCGCTCGCGTCCGGAACGTTTCCTTCTGCTCGTCGGTGAGCCCGTCGAGGTTCTCCTCCGCCAGGATGTCCCTCCACACCATTGGCTTCTCGACGCCTTCGAACTCGGGATCGAGGGGTGGCTTTCCCGGCGCCGTGTCGACGTACACCATGGCCGCGATCTTCTCGGAGATCTGGTCGCTGGCGGCGTACCCGGAGAACCCGCTCGCGCTGTGGACGGCGAGGACGACGGGGGCACCCGCCGCATTCACCGCGTCGATGATCGCGTTGACGTGGTCGGCGAACGTGATCGACGAGCGGTCGGTGTCGACCGACTCGAGGCCGGGCAGCGTCATCGCCGTGACGTCGTGGCCGTCGGCATTGAGGTCCGCGGCGACCTCGTCCCAGGCCCATGCGCCGAGCCAGAATCCAGGAACCAGGACGATCGGTGCAGCAGTCATGGCGTGATCGTAGCGAGGCCGCGGCCACTGCGCAGCCGCCGGCGTTTCGCCCCGCTCGCTACCCTTGACCCATGCCATCCGAATTCATCTACACCTCGTACAAGGTCGCCCGCCACTACCCGCCGGACAAGACCGTGCTCGAGGACATCTCGATCTCGTTCTATCCCGGCGCCAAGATCGGCGTCATCGGCCCGAACGGCGCGGGCAAGTCGAGCCTGCTCAGGATCATGGCCGGGCTCGACGACGGGTTCACGGGGGAGGCGCGCCTGACGCCGGGATTCACCGTCGGCTACCTGAGCCAGGAACCGCAGCTGGACCCGGGGAAAGACGTGAAGGCCAACGTGCTCGATGGCGTCCGCGAGGTCCATGACCTCATCGAGCAGTACAACTCCGTGATGGCCAGGTGGTCCGAGCCCGACGCCGATTACGAGGCCATCGGCGCCAAGCAGACTGCGCTCGAGGACAGGATCAACGCGGCCGACGCCTGGAACCTCGAGCGCAACGTCGACATCGCAATGGATGCGTTGCGCTGCCCGCCGGATGATGCCGACGTGACCGCCCTGTCCGGCGGCGAGAAGCGCCGCGTGGCGCTCTGCCGACTGCTCCTCCGGCACCCGGATCTGCTCCTGCTCGACGAGCCGACGAACCACCTCGACGCCGAATCGGTCGAATGGCTGGAACGCTTCCTCGGCGAATACGAGGGGACGGTGGTCGCCATCACCCACGATCGGTACTTCCTCGACAACGTCGCCAAGTGGATCCTGGAGCTCGACCGCGGTCGCGGCATCCCGTTCTCAGGAAACTATTCGAGCTGGCTCGAGCAGAAGCTCGCGCGGATGGCGGGCGAATCGAAGGCGGTCGATGCCCGCCAGCGAACCCTCGCCCGGGAGCTCGAGTGGGTCCGGATGGGTGCGAAGGCCCGCCAGGCCAAGGGCAAGGCTCGCCTTGGTGCCTATGAAAAGCTCCTCGCAGAGGCGAACGATTCGAAGGACCAGACCCGAGAGCTCGAGATCGCGATCCCGCCGGGCCCCAGGCTCGGCGACACCGTCATCGAGGTCAAGGACCTCCGGAAGGGCTACGGCGATCGGCTGCTCATCGAGGACCTGACGTTCTCTCTGCCACGAGCCGGGATCGTCGGAATCATCGGGCCGAACGGTGCCGGCAAGACGACGCTGTTCCGGATGCTCGTCGGCCAGGAGGCGCCCGATGGCGGGTCCGTCCAGATCGGCGACACGGTCCAGCTCAGCTACGTCGGCCAGGGCCGCGACGATCTCCAGGCCGACAAGACCGTCTTCGACGAGATCACCCAGGGCACCGAATTCGTCGTAGTCGGCAAGCGCGAGATACCCGCCCGGGCCTACGTCTCGAGCTTCAACTTCCGCGGGACGGACCAGCAGAAGCTCGTCGGGACGCTTTCAGGCGGCGAACGCAACCGGGTCCACCTTGCCAAGCTCCTCCAGTCGGGCGGCAACGTCCTGCTGCTGGACGAGCCGACGAACGACCTGGACGTCGACACGCTCCGCGCGCTCGAGGCCGGGCTTGAGTCGTTTCCGGGCTGCGTGGTCGTCATCAGCCACGATCGCTGGTTCCTCGACCGGATCGCGACGCACATCCTGGCCTTCGAGGGCGACAGCCAAGTCCGGTGGTTCGAGGGCAACGTCAGCGACTACGAGGCGTTCCGCCACAGGGAGCTCGGGACCGCGGCCGACCAGCCGCACCGGATCCGTTACAAGCGCCTGGAGGCCGTGACGCGATGAGCTACGACAAGGACCCTCGCGTCGACGCGTACATCGATGCCCTGCCGCCGTGGCAGCAGGCGGTCTGCCAACGCGTTCGCGACCTCGTCCACGACGCGGATCCGGAGGTCCAGGAGACGATCAAGCGGACGCGCCAGCCGTACTTCGCCCTCGACGGCAATATCTGCGCGCTGCTCGCGGCGAAGGACCACGTGAACATGTTCGTCTACGACGGCGCGATCGTGCCCGACCCGGAGGGCATCATCACCGCCGCTCACGACAACCAGACCGCACGCACCGTGAGCTTCCATGAGGGCGAGCCGATCAACGAGCGCGCCCTCCTCGCGATGTTCCGTCAGATCATCGCCAACAATCGAGCCGGCGGCTGGCGGAAGCTCAAGGAACGCTAGCTCAGGCCCGACCAGGCCGGCGTCGTGTGCGGCGCCAGCGAGACCGGGTCAGAGGTTCGGCAGGGCCTGGGGTTCGCGTTGGGACCGTCGACCCGACATCGCATCCTCGCGGTCGAGCGCCGGGGATTCTTCGGTGGCCGCGCGTTCCTGTCGAAGCCAGCGTCCGGCCGGCGTCGAGGCGCCTGCGGCGACGAGCGGCAGGATGCCGACGAGGATCGTCGGCGAGTTCAGCCACACGATCGGCATGCCCAGGGTGACCGCGATCGGGATGGTCCAGGTTCGATCGGTGGCTGCGCCCCAGGCCACGATCGCCACGGAGACGGGCAGTCGGACCCAGAGTGCGATCGGGACGAACAACAGGCCGTCGTTGATGTCCGGAAACTCCGATCGTCCGAGGAGCGCAAACCAGCCGACCCACGCCTGAGGATCGAAGCGCACGGACACGGCCACGATCGCGATGGTCGCGGTGAGGGCGATCGCGAGGGAGCGCCATTCGCGGCGGACGAGGAACCAGACGATGCCGACCCCTGGGGTGACCTTCGTCAGGAAGGGCAGGGCCCACACCACCGGGTACCGCATCCCGACGATGACGACGGCCGCAAAGATCAGGTCGAGCTGGCCCTGGACGATCGTGATGAGCACCGCGGGAACGGCGAGGAAGATCACGGCATGCCGGCCGGTCATCCAGTACAGCAGCGCCGCCCCGATCGCGGTCCAGATCGCCGCGAACAGTGGCAGCGGCAGCAGGGTGAGCGGTGCAATCAGCTGGGCGAAGGCCGGGGAGTACAAGTAGGCCCCCGCAGGACCCGCGTGCTGGGTGGAGAAATCGATTCCGAAGCGCGTCGCCCAATATGTCCGCAGGTCGAAGACCGGCGCGTTCCACGGGTAGACGTTGAGGAGCCGAAACGCCACGAGGACAGCGACGACGACCACGAACGCGCCGATCGCGAGATCGCGACGTCGGGCACGCTCACGCCAACCGGCTAAGCGGCCGACGAGCGCGGGCGCGCGCAGCGGCAGGGTGCTGATGTCCTTCCTCCAGGCGTCAGGTGAATTATGGGAATAGTGCCATGGCCGCCGCGATCGGCGGTATTCATGGCCGTTGACGCACCACGTAGCGCAGACGTTACAGGACCGCACCAAATTGCCCCACACCGTGCAGGGATCGGCGCTCGGGGCACCCGCCGTACCATTGGGCCGATGGCTCATCCGCTCGTCGAGCAGCTCCGTTTCACCCGCTCCGAGTGGCTTCGCGGGCTCCGCGGCGTGCCCGAGGCGGACGGGGTCCGGCGGCTGAAGCCGATGAACTCGATCGGCTGGATCGTGGGCCACCTAGCCTGGCAGGAGCAGCGCTACTGGCTGACTCGCCTGTCCGGATCCATGCCCGTGCCGATCCTCAACGAGCTCGTGGCGAACGGCGGGCCGGCGACCACGCCGCCGCTGTCGGAGATGCTCGAAGCCTGGGGCACGGTGACCGCCGCCGCCGATCCGGCCCTCGACGCGCTCGACGAGGGCTCCATGACAAGCAACCTGCCGGCGCCCGGTCCGGCCCGTCAGATTGGCAACGCCCTTCAACGCGTCACGTATCACTACTGGTTCCACATTGGCGAGGTTCTCGCGATCCGCCAGATGCTCGATCATCCGCGACGCCCCGAGTTCGTTGGCGACATCGACGGGAAGGCGCCGTATCGCCGGTCCGGGGTCACTTGACCCGGACCTTCATTCCCCAGGAGATCCTGGCCGCGGCGCACGACCGGTCGGCCGCCCGAGCGGCTCGAGATTGGGAGGCGGCCGACCGCCTGCGGGGCGAGATCGAGGCCGCCGGCTGGCGGGTCATCGACGCCGGGACCGACTTCCGCCTGGAGCCGGCCCATGCGCCGGACCTCGAGGAAGCGGGGCGGATCCACTACGGCCGATCGACCGCCGTTCCCAGCCGGCTCGAGGATGCCCCGCGCGGCGTCGCCACCGTCGTGCTGGTGGCCACGGACGACGACGCGGCAGGGATCGGCCGGGCCTTGGCCGGGCTCCGCGCCGGCGCGCCGACGGGCACCTCCATCGTGGTAGTGGCGGATGGCTCGGAGGCCGCTCGTGCGGCGCTCCTGGACGAGCCGACGCTCCCGCTCGCCGCCGCGACCGGGGGGGCGGACACTGAGGACGGGATTGAGCCGGTCGAGGTCGTGTCGACCAGCGCCCCGCTCGGCCACGCCGCTGCCTGGAATATCGGGATCAGGCGAGCGAGCGGCCCGATCGTGATCGTGCTGGACGCGAGCCTCGAGCCGACCGGCGACGTCGTGTCGCCCTTGATCGCCGCGCTCGATGATCCGACCGTCGCCGTGGCTGGGGCGTTCGGGCTCGCGACCGATGACCTGCGTCGCTTCCGCGAGGTGGAAACGGGGCCAGCCGCGGCGATCGAGGGCTACCTCATGGCGTTCCGGCGCTCCGACGCTGCGGCGCGCGGGCCGCTGGATGAGCGCTTCCAGTTCTATCGAAACCTCGACATCTGGTGGAGCCTCGTGCTTCGAGACGAACGTGCCGACGTGGTGCCGCGGCGGGCGGTCGTCGTGCCGGGTCTGCCACTTATTCGCCATCAGCACCGGGCGTGGGAGCGTACGCCACCGCTCGAGCGGGAGCGGCTCTCGAAGCGGAACTTCTACCGGGTCCTGGACCGTTTCGGGGCGCGGCAGGACCTCGCCGTCCAGGGCGACGAGGACACTGTCTAGCCCTGGCTCTGGTCGTCCCGGGTCGATCGCGTCCGTTGCCAATTGCGCGACCCGTCGGCGCGATCGATGGGGTCCACCCCCGAGCTCGCGGAGCGCGTCTCGGAGCCGGTCAGCCTCGACCCATTCCTTCGCATCGCGGGCCCGGGCACGGCTCTCGATCAGCGCCTCGGCGCCTCGCGGCAGGTGCCCCTGGTTCTCGGAAGGCCGGTGGTCCCAGACCCGATCGAGATCGAGCCCGAGGACGAAGTCCATGTCGAGGAGGAGCCAGCGCTGCTCGTCGGCCGCCATGTCGGTCGTCGCGACCGATCGCGCCAGTCGAAGCGCCGCAGGCAGGTCGAGATCGTCGTCGATTGCGGCGACGAAGCGCTCGTGCATGGAGCGACCGTCGGGCGACAGAGGCGCGCTCGGAGCGTCGGCGCGATTCGCAGGCGAGGAGCCCGCTGATCCCGCGAGCGTGCCGTGGCCCGCAAGCCCCTCCGCGCGCCCGACCGGACGTGCAGGCGCCGCGCCCGCGCGGAGGACGGGAGGAGCCCTCCAAGGCCCGTCGTGCGGCGGCGGCCCGAGCGCCCGAAGACCTGCCCGCAGCGAGGCCAGCGCCGCAGCCGCCGCGACCAGTGACCGATCCGAGTAGTCAAGCTTGCGCCCGTAGCGCGCCGTGAGGCCGAGGTAGCGGAACGCGAGCGGGTCGATGCCCGGGTCCTCGAGCTCCGTGATCCGCTGGAAGTTGCCGGAGGACTTCGCCATCTTCCGGCCGCTCATCAGCAGGTGGGCGCCGTGAATCCAGAGGTTCGCGGGCGAGCCGCCGACGATCGGTGCCGACTGGGCGATCTCGTCCTCGTGATGGGGGAACACGTTGTCCTCGCCGCCAGTATGGATGTCGAAGTGCGGTCCGAGATGGCGGAGCGCCATCGCGGAGCACTCGAGATGCCAGCCCGGGAAGCCGCGGCCCCAGCGCGGCGTCGACCAGGACAGGAGGCGGCCCTCGCCGGCGCCCTTCCAGAGGGCGAAGTCTGCAGGGTCGCGCTTGTCGCCCTCGACCTCGCCCCGGTGACCCGCCCGAAGCGCATCGAGCGAGTTCCCCGACAGCGCGCCGTACTCCGGAAAGCTCGCCACCGCGTAATACACGTTCCCGGCGTCGGTCGCGTAGGCGTGGCCGAGGTCCTCGAGCTGCTCCGCTAGCTCGACCATCTCCGTGACGTGCTCGGTCGCGCGCGGATACACATGGGCGGGCAGGATGTTGATCCGGGCCGTGTCCTCGTGAAAGGCGGCTTCGTACGCATCGGCGATCTCCCCCGCGCTGCGCCCCTCCAGTCCGGCGGCGACGAGCATCCGATCCTCGCCCTGGTCGAACCGCTCATCGCGCAGGTGGCCGACGTCCGTGATGTTCTGGACATGGAAAACGTCGGTCCCGTGGTAGAGGACAACCCGCCGGATGAGGTCCGCGAGGAGGAACGTCCGGAGGTTGCCGACGTGGGCGTAGCGGTAGACCGTCGGCCCGCACGTATACATCCGGATTCGGCCCGTTTCGATCGGCAGGAGCGGCCGCACGGACCGGCTCAGGGTGTCCCGGAATCGCGGCGTCACGGGGCCCCGCGGAAGGCCTGAACATTTGGCATCGGAGCGAGCCTAACGAGAACGATCTCGGCTCGTTAACAGATGCGGGGTCTCGCGCCGAATATCGTTCCCCCGGCGAGGCGACGCGAGGCCCTTTTTCCTTCTCAGAATTCGGCTTCCCGCATACTCGCGCCATGCGCCAGTGGGCCTGCGTGGCCGCCCTCCTCCTCGGTTTCGCTGGCGACGGCTACGTTCGGTCCGCGCGCGCCCGGCTCCCGATCGCGATCGTGCGCCAGATCGACGTCACGCCGGGTCGCCGGACCGTCCAGACGCCGGATTGGTGGCGGCGCTGATCGCTCTCCGACCAGGCAGGCGTCTCGGCGCCCTCGGGGCCGCCATCACGATCAGCACGCTGGTGGGCCTGGCCCTGGCGCGGGCCGTCGAGCCGGTGCAGGCGGCCGGGCGCTCCGACGCCAAGATCTTCGTCTCGGCCCCGACGACCCTCGATCCGGCGGCCCAGGGCGACATCGAGAGTGCGGCCGTCGCGGCGCAGGTTTTCGAGACGCTGACGACCTTCGACGCTAACCTCGACCTGCGGCCGGCGCTCGCCGCCTCCTGGAGTGTCTCCTCCGACGCCCGGCAGGTCACCTTCCACTTGCGGCCGGGGATCGTTTTCTCCGACGGACGCCCGATCACCGCCGGGGACGTCGTCCGCAGCTGGTTGCGGATCATCGATCCGGCCGCGCCATCGCCCCTCTCCGCGCTCATCCTCGACGTGCACGGCACCCGCGACCACCTCACGGGCGCGGCGACCGACCCCGGGCAGGTCGGGATCCGGGCGGCCGGGTCGGACGTCGTCGTGAACCTGGACCGGCCGGGCTCCGACTTCCCGTCGATCGTCGCCTCGCCGACGTTCGCCGTGCTGCCGCCGCAGGATTGCCCGACGAGCGGCCGAACGCTCGGCGTCTGCGATGCCGCGAGCGGGGCCTACCGGGTGACCGCCTCGAGCGCCACCGAGATCACGCTCACCGCGAATGACCACTACTGGGCCGGCACGGCGCCGATTGCGACGGTTCACCTCCTCACCGACATCGGCGGCCGCAGCCCGGTCGCGGCGTTCGAGGCCGGTGACCTCGATTACACCCCGATCGCCGCGAACGATGCTTCCTGGATCGCCTACGACGCCAATCTCGGGCCGCAGCTCCGGACCGTGCCCTCCCTGGCCCTGACGTACCTCGGCTTCGACACACGGCGCCCTCCCTTCGACAACGTCCTCGTGCGCCGGGCCATCGGCGCCGCGGTGGACTGGACCCGGATCGTCATCCTCGGCGCGTCAGGGAGGGAGCTGCCGGCGGACTCGATGGTCCCGCCCGGCGTCCCAGGTGGCGGCGACAAGAGCTGGTTGCCGACCCACGACCCCGCGCTTGCCCGCTCACTGCTGGCCCAAGCCGGCTACCCGGGCGGCGCGGGCTTCCCGGACATCGCATTCGGGGCCGGCGGCGGCGCGTATGCGGAGGGGATTGCGGCCGATCTCAAGGGCGAGCTCGGGGTCACCATCCGGATCGAGGAATACGGCGACTACTTCAAGCGGCTCTCGCAGGACCCGCCGGCGATGTGGACCCTCGGCTGGATCGCCGACTATCCCGGCGCAAATGACTTTCTGGGCGTGCTCCTCGGCAGCCAGAGCGCGGACGACTACGGCGGCTGGTCGTCGAAGCCGTTCGACCAGGCGGTGACCGATGCCCTGGCGGCGACCGACCCGAGCGCCGTCGCGGCGGCCTACGAGCGGGCGCTCGGCATCGTGCAGTCGGATGTGCCTGCCATCCCCTTGGCCTACAGCGACGGCTGGGCGCTGTCCCGAGCCGGGCTCGTCGGGGCCGGCGAGAACGGCCTCGGGATCCAGCGGATGGCAGGCCTGGCGTGGGCGCCGTGACCCCGGCAAAGCGCCGGATCCCGGCGATCGTCCTCGCCGTAGGACTCCTTATGGTCGCGAGCCCGTTCGTGGCGATCGTCCGGGCCGCCGGAGCGGTGTCCTTCGGCGCGCCGACGATCAAGTCGGCCTTCCAGGTCGGGATCGACATGACCGAGGCGGTGACGCTGCCGGCCCGCGTTCACCGGATCGAGGCGCTCGTTCACACGGGCAGCGACACCCGCGTGCTGGCCGAGGACGTGCCGGTTCCCGTGACGGGCGTCGGGCCGACGAGTCTCGCCTACCACCTCCCGGCGCCCGCCGGTCAGCTGCTCCCAAACACCGTCGTCCAGATCCACTTCCGGATCACCCTTTCCGACGGGACCGCGGAGGAGGGGCCAGTCGCAACAGTCCGTTACGAGGACATGCGGTTCGCGTGGAAGACGCTGACCGGCACGATCGTGCGAGTCCACTGGGCCCAGGGCGACGACGCCTTCGGGCAGCGGGCCCTCCAGATCGGCGACAAGGCCGTCGCCGCCACGAGCCGGCTCCTCGGGGTGACGGAGAC
>JBBQTO010000019.1:0-25465 GCA_038234575.1 Candidatus Limnocylindrales bacterium | reverse complement strand
CTCGTGCTCCTCGACCTCGCGATGCCGGGCCCGGATGGCTTCACGGTCGCGGGCCAGATGCGGGCCGAGGGCGACGCCCCGATCCTTGTGGTCTCCGGCGAAAGCGCCGAGGCGGCCAAGGTGCGGGCGCTCGGCATCGGCGCGGACGACTACCTCGTAAAGCCCTTCGGGCGCGCGGAGCTGCTCGCGCGAATCGCGGCGGTCATGCGGCGCGCGGACCGCTCGATGGCCGGGTCCCCAACCGCAACCGCGGGTCCGCTTGTGGCCGGCAACCTGACGATCGACGCGGGCCGCCACGAAGGCCGCGTCGGCGAGACGCTCCTGAGCCTGACCCCCATCGAGTACCGGCTCCTGGAGCTCCTCGTCCGAGCCGGCGGCGACGTCGTCCCGCACCTGCACCTGGTGCGCGCCGGCTGGCCGGCCGAGATGGACCCCGACCTGCTCTGGCTCAAGCCCCACATCGCCCGGCTTCGCTCGAAGCTCGACGCGGCAGCCGGGCCAAGCCTCGTCCCCGTCCGCGGCGTGGGCTACCGCCTCGACCCCCTGGAGGAGCACTCGTGACGCTCATCAATACCGGCGGGATGTCATTCAGCTCGGAGTGGTTCTGGACGGCGCTCCAGTTCAGGGCCCTGGCCATCACGTTCTATGCCATCTAACCGGCAGTTGCGAATTCAACAGCTCCAAACCCGGGAGAACACGAAGGTGCTTCGGACCCAGGCCCACTACAACGCGCTGGTGCTCGCCCAGCGCCCGTTCGAGATGATGATCGAGAACGAGAGCCTGGCCCGGGTCGTGAACGTCGGCTACGCGACTCCGGACGCGCTGAGCGCCGACGACTGGGCGCGCTGCGGCTACTACTTTTTCATGCAGCTCAACGCCTGGGAGTACCTCTATTACCAGGAGCGCGACACCTCGATCCCACGCGAGCTGTGGGTCGGCGCCGATGCCTACTTCCGGCGCCTCGTCAAGACGAAGCCAGGCCTGGCGCGCTCCTGGGCGGAGTTCGAGACGGCCTTCGACGAGCCGTTCCGGAGCTCCGTAAAGCAGGAATTCGCGGAGCGACCGCAGGCCCCGCCAGCTGATCGGCCACGGCCACAGATCAGCGTTGCCCTCATGTCGCCGAGGGCACGACCTCCACGCGGCCATCCTTCGCGGCGTACGCAATGACGTCGATGTCAGGTGGCTCGAAGCCGAGCGTCGTGAGGGCCGTGGCGATCTGGCTGCGGTGGTCGGTCCCGTGCTGGATCGCCTGGAGGAGGCGGATGCCGCGGGGCACCCGACTGTCGGTCCCGTCGTCGCGGTGGCGGACGACGATCTCGTCCTGATCCCCACCCTTGGCGGCGACCGAGAGCCACGCAGGACCGATCGCCCCCATCGCCGCCTGCAGCTCGCCGATGTCGTCATGCTCCTCGTCCACCTCGGCGACGCTCTCGCCACTAAGGACCAACAGGTACGACGTGTCACCGCCGACGAGGTGGCGAAGCGTGTCGATGATCGAGCCGAAGGTGCCGGGAACGGTCGTTGCGAGCTGCTCCGGGCTGAGACCGGAACAGGCCGCGAGCACCTGTTCGGTTGCCCATACGTGATGGCCGAAGGCGTCGGGAAGCAGGGAATCAGTCATGCGCCAACCGTAGCATCGGGGGCGGCTAACCCCGCTTCGGCGAGGGCGGAGCTCCTCGTCCGGGCCCACGGAGACCTCGTCCCCGTCCGCGGCGTCGGCTACCCGCCTCGACGTTTCGTCTGCGAGCCAGGCCCGAGCCTCGGGCAGAAGCTCGCCCAAGGTCGCCTCGAACTCGCGGGCAAGAGACGCCCGGTCGACGGCGTCGAGCCAAGTGGACTCGATCCCCCGCGTGGCGATCTTGCCCAGCTCGACAAGGTCGAGCTCGTAGGCGTCGGCGACCCGCCGATACTCCATGCCAAGGTCCAGGCCGATGATCGCCGGGTCATCGGTGTTGATCGTGACCAGGATGCCGGCCTCGAGCATTTCGAGCAGGGGGTGCTCGGCCAGGGTCTTGAAGCGGTTCGCGATCACGACGTTGCTCGACGGACAGACGGTCAGCGGGATCCGCTCGTCGACGGCTCGCTGCAGGAGGTCACGGTCTTCGACGATTGCCACGCCGTGGTCGATCCGCTCGGCGCCCAGCACGTCGAGCGCCTGGCGAATATTGTCGGGCCCCGCCCCCACGGCCTCTCCCGCGTGACAGGTCCGGCGGAAGCCCAACGCGCGAGCAGCGGTGAATGCGGGAGCGAACTCCCGGAGGTCGATACCGAGCTCGGTCGAGTCGGCCCCGATCCCGATCACCCGTTCTGCCCGCCCGGATCGCCTGAGTTCGCCGAGCTGATCCACCAGCTCAAATCCCGCCGCCGGACCGTAGGCACGGTCGATGTCCGCGATGAGGGAGCACCGCACGGCCGTTTCTGCCTCGGCGGCCTCGATTCCGTCGGTTAGACCGTCGACGATCCCCCCGAGGTCCTGCCCCGCCGCGAGGTGGCGCGCCGGGGTGAAGAACATCTCGCGATAACGAAGTCCGTGGGCCGCGGCGTCGATGAGGGATTCGTACGCGATGCGTGCCCAATCGTCGCGCCCGACCAGCGTTTCCTGCACGAGCCAGAAGACCGAAAGGAAGGCGTCGAGCGAGGCGTACCGGTACAGGCTCGCGGGATCGTCGACTGGAAGTGGCCGCCCGGCCTTTCGCGCCAGCTCGAACGCGGTTGCGGGTCGAACGCTGCCCTCGACATGGCAGTGCAGCTCGACCTTCGGGATCAGATCAAAGGGATCCTCGGGCTTGCCGATCATGGGCTCCACCTCCCGCTGGACATCCTAGCCGCACGACCTCGAGCCTTGGCACTAGCTCGCTTCGTCGAGGGCCTCGGCGAACTGGCTGTTGTACAGGTCGGCGTAGAAGTCGCCCTTCGCGAGGAGCTCGTCGTGGGAGCCCTGCTCGACGATCGCGCCGCGGTTCATGACGAGGATCGTGTCGGCGTCGCGACTGGTCGAGAGGCGGTGGGCGATGACAAATGAGGTCCGGCCCTTCATCAGGCGGGCCATCGCGCGCTGGATGAGGACCTCGGTCCGGGTGTCCACCGAGCTCGTGGCCTCGTCGAGGATCAGGATCGCCGGGTCTGCGAGGAACGCCCGGGCGATCGTCAGGAGCTGCTTCTCGCCGGCCGACAGGTTCGTCGCGTCGTCGTCGATGACGGTCTGGTAGCCGTCGGGCAGCGTCCGGACGAAGTGGTCGACGTGGGCCGCCTCGGCCGCGGCGTCGATCTCGGCCTCGGTCGCGTTCTCTCGGCCGTAGCCAATGTTCTCGGCGATCGTCCCGTGGAACAGCCACGTGTCCTGGAGGACCATCCCGAACGTCTTCCGGAGATCGTCGCGAGTCAGCTCGCGGGTGTCGATGCCGTCGACCGTGATCCGGCCGCCATCGATCTCGTAGAACCGCATCAGCAGGTTCACCAGCGTCGTCTTGCCGGCGCCAGTCGGGCCGACGATCGCGATCGTGTCTCCGGCGTCCGCCACGAGGCTGAGGTCGTCGATCAGCGGCTTGTCGGGCTCGTAGCGGAACGAGACGTTTTCGAACGCGACCGCGCCACCCGTGTCCGATAGCACCTTCGGCCGCACCGGATCCGGGATCTCCTCGGGCTCGTCGAGGAGCTCGAACACCCGCTCGGCCGAGGCGACCGCCGACTGGAGGACGTTCGCGATCGAGGCCGTCTGGATGATCGGGAAGGTGAACTGGCGCGAGTACTGGATGAATGCGATCACGTCGCCGAGCGTCATCTGGCCGCTCGCGACGCGAAGTCCGCCGATCACCGCGATCGCCACGTAGTTGAGGTTCGAGACGAAGGTCAGCGCGGGCTGGATCGTGCCGGAGATGAACTGGGCCTGGTAGGAGGCCTGGTAGAGCACCTCGTTCTCGCGATCGAACGTGTCGATCGCCTCCTGCTGCCGACCGAAGACCTTCACGATCGCGTGACCCGTGTGCATCTCCTCGACGTGCGCGTTCAGGGAGCCAGTCGAAGCCCACTGGGCCGCGAAGCGCTTCTGCGAGCGGCTCGCGATGGCCACCGTGATGGCGATCGAGACCGGAACCGACAGGATCGAGATGACGGCGAGAATCGGGCTGATCGTCAGCATGAGGATCAGCACGCCAACGATCGTCAGGACCGAGGTGATGAGCTGGGTCAGGCTCTGCTGAAGCGACTGGCCGATGTTGTCGATGTCATTCGTGACGCGGCTCAGGACGTCGCCGCGGGGGTGGCTGTCGAAGTACTTCAGCGGCAGGCGGCCGAGCTTGAAGTCGACGTCCGTTCGCAACCGGCGGACCGTCCGCTGGGTGACCCCGGCCATGATCCATGCCTGGGCCCAGCTGAAGAGCGAGCTCAACAGGTAGACGCCGATCAGGAGGATGAGGATGCCGGCGAGCGCCCCGAATTCGATGCCCCTGCCCGGGACGAGGTCCATCGCAGCGACCATGTCCGCGAGCTGACTCTGGCCGTTGGCGCGCAGGCCGGCGACGACCTGGTCCTTCGTGACGCCGGCGGGAAGCCTCCCGCCGATGAAGCCGTTGAAGATGTCGTTCGTCGCGTTGCCGAGAATCTTCGGTCCGACCACTGCGAAGGCCACGCTGACGACCGCAAGGACGATCACGAGGACGACGAGCATCCGCTCCGGCGCGAGCCGATCGAGCAGCCGCCGGAACGAGGCCTTGAAGTTCGAGGGCTTCTGGGTTGGCATCATCATGCCCATCATTCCGGGGCCGCCGCCGGGCCGACGAGGGCCAGGCCCAACGGCGCCGGCTGGCGGGCCGCCCACAACCGGTCGCCCGGTTCCATTGCCGCCGTTTCGCTCCGGGCCGCTCATGCGACCGCCTCCGCCTCGGACAGTTGCGAGTAGACGATCTCGCGGTATGTCTCGTTCGAGGCGAGGAGCTCGGTGTGAGTCCCGCTGCCGACGATCCGGCCAGCGTCCATCACGAGGATTCGATCGGCCTTCATGATCGTGCCGACCCGCTGGGCCACGATGATCCGGGTCGCCCAGCCCATGTCCCGATCGAGCGCGGCGCGGAGCCGGGCATCCGTGCCGAAGTCGAGCGCCGAGAAGCTGTCGTCGAAGATCAGGATGCCGGCTCGTTTCACGAGCGCGCGGGCAATCGCGAGGCGCTGGCGCTGCCCGCCGGAGACATTCGTCCCGCCCTGGGTGATCGGCGCCTCGAGCTGGCCGTCCATCTCCTCGACGAAGTCGCGGCCCTGGGCGATCTCGAGCGCCCGCCACAGGTCGTCGTCGGTCGCCGCCTCATCGCCGAAGCGGAGATTGCTCGCGACCGTGCCGTTGAAGAGGAAGGCCTTCTGGGGGATGACGCCGAGGCGAGCCCAGAGGTCGCTGCGGTTCATCTCGCGGACGTCGACACCATCGAGGACGACGGCCCCCGCGGTGGCGTCGTAGAAGCGCGGAATGAGGTTGACGAGCGTCGTCTTGCCGGTGCCGGTCGACCCGACGATCGCGATCGTCTCGCCGGGCTCGGCCACGAACGAGACGTCGCGCAGAACCGGGTCCTGCGCGCCCGGGTAGCGGAACTCGACGTCCCGGAACTCGATCCGGCCGCCGATGCCACCGCCCTTGACGGGCTCCATCCGAACCGGCTTCTCCGGGTCGCGGACGCTCGCCTCCGTCTCGAGCACCTCCTCGATCCGGCCTGCGGATACCGCTGCGCGCGGCACGAAGATGAACATGAACACTGCCATCAGGACCGCGAAGAGGATCTGGAGCAGGTACTGGAGGAACGCGGTCAGGTTGCCGATCGGCATCTCGCCGCTGTCGACCCGCAGGGCTCCGAACCACATGACCCCGACCGTCGAGAGGTTGAGGATCAGCGTCATCACCGGGATCGTGATCGCGAAGAGGCGGTTGACCTTGAGTGTTGTGTTGAACAGGTCGACGTTGGCATCGTCGAAGCGCTGTTCCTCGCGCCCGGTCCGGACGAAGGCCCGAATCACGCGGACACCAGCGAGCGTCTCGCGCATGACCTGGTTGATCCGATCGAGCTTGACCTGCATCGCCCGGAACAACGGGATCGCCCGGCTCATGACGATCGCGATGAACGCAGCCATGAGCGGCAGCACCACGACGAGGAGACCCGACAGCGGCACGTCCTGGCGGATCGCCAGGATGATCCCGCCGATGATCAGGATCGGCGCCGAGATCATGAGGGTCAGGGCCATGAAGATGACCGTCTGGACCTGCTGGACGTCGTTCGTGTTCCGGGTGATGAGCGACGGGGTCCCGAACTTGTTGATCTCGACCTGGCTGAAGCTCTCGACCTTCCGGAAGATCGCGCTCCGGACATCGCGGCCGAAGCCCATCGCGATCTGGGCGCCGAGATATACGCCGATGATCGAGGCGACGCCGACGACGAACGTGACGAGGAGCATGAACATGCCGGTCGAGCCGATATAGCCGGTATCGCCTTTCGAGACGCCGTTGTTGATGATGTCGCCCTGGAGGGTCGGCAGGTACAGGTTTCCGATCGCCTGGACGAGGAGCAGCGCGAGAACGATGGCGATCGCTCGCGCATACGGGCGGAGGTAGGTGCGGAGGAGCGCGATCACGGCTTCGCCTCGGCCGTGTCGGGCTTCGCGTCTCCTTCGCCGAGGACGGCCGCCCGCGCGGCTCGGAGCGCTCGGTGGCCGTTCAGGAGACCGGACAGCTCGGCGTCACTGAGCCGCGTCAGGAGCCGGCTGAGCGCGGCCCGACGATGGTCGTCGATGTCCTGGAAGACCTTTGCCCCGCCGGCCGCGGGGTGCACGACGACGACCCGGCGGTCGGCCAGATCGTGCCGGCGCTCGACCAACCCGCGCTGCTCCATGCGATCCACGATGCCGGTCGCGCTGGCGACGGAGACGTCGAGGGACTCGGCGAGCTTGCTCATCGACAGCGGCCCGTCGACCTCGAGCACGGTCAGCACGTTGAGGTGGATCAGGCTGAGCGAGCCCTGGTGCCAGCGCCGAAACGCGCCAATGAACTCGCGGGGGTTCCAGGAGGTGAGCTCTGCGATCACCTCGGCATTGAGGGCGCGGCGCTCGGGCGTTTCAAGGATGCCGGGCGCGTCGGGCGCGTCGTTGGAGTCTGTCCGGGACGCGGCCACCTCGGGAATGCTCTTGTCGCCACTGATATTCAACGTCACGTAGACAATCTACGTCACCCGACAGATCCGCGCAAGCAGCGTGGAATGAACCGCTGGCGAATCGTGGGGCGCGCCGGATGCTGGGCGCGTCTCGAGTCAGGCCCCGAGATCAGGCGGCGAGGGCGGCTCTCCCCGAAGCGTCATGCTCGACCTCGACACAGGCGATGCGACACCCGCGGGCGTCGCGGCCACCCATGCGGCCGAAGTGGAACCAGCCTTCCTGGCCGGAGGAGCCGACGGATTCGAGCCGACAGCCGCAGGCATCGCACGTGACCGGCGCGACCTGCCCATCGCGGACGGCGCCGCGAGGCGGGCCCTCCGAGTAGATGTCATTGGTCATGGTGTCGGCCTCCAGTGCGGCGCGGCATCGCGCGAACGCTCCACGGAATTCTGGGCGGACGAACATCGGTGATCGGCGGCGACGCCGGATCGGGTCGGTTGCATTCCGGTTGCGCTCGACGGGCCGCGATCAGCCGAAGACGTACCTGTCTATGTCGCTCACCGGCTCGAACCCGATGGATTCGAAGATGTGATTCGAGGTCGGGTTCGCGAGATCCGTGAACAGGAACACGAAGGACCGACCGGCATCGAGCTGCGCCAGGGCGGCCGCCGCTACGAGGTTTGCTCGCATAGCCAACGCCGCGGTGCTCGGGCGGCTTGGCTAGGGCGGTCGTGGTCGCTCAGGGCTCCGCTGGCCCTACGACCACGAAATCGCGGGTCCGGACTTCAAGGTCGCGAGGGTCGCTCGCCGTGAGCAGCCGCACGTGCAGCAGATCCGGCATATCGTCGGGACGAACTCCGGTGACATTCCCGCAGGCTGAGCGAGTCCGGACATCCAGAGCGCGCCCCCGGCTCGCATTAGGCTCGGTCGGCGACTCAAGGAGACGAGGTTTGGGACGGCAAGATCCTCGGCGCGCTCGCGTTGGAAGATGAGGTTCCCCCCCGAATCTGAGAAGGCCGTCCGTGCGCTCCACGATCTCGGGATCCAGGTGGCGATGATCACCGGTGACAGCCAGACGGTGGCCGACTCGGTCGCCCGGCGGGTCGGGATCGACGAGGTCGCGGCGCAGGTCCTGCCCGGCGGCAAGGCGGCAGCGGTCAAGCAATTCCAGGAGGGCGGCCGGAAGGTCGGGATGGTCGGTGACGGCGTGAACGACGCGCCAGCTCTGGCCACCGCGGATGTTGGCATCGCCATCGGGGCTGGGACCGACGTGGCGGTGGAATCTGCCGGCATCGTCCTGGTCCGGAGCGATCCTCGCGACGTCGTGGCCGCCATCAACCTCTCGCGCGCCACGTACGCGAAGATGATCCAGAACCTCGTCTGGGCCACGGGCTACAACCTCGTCGCGATCCCGGTCGCGGCCGGGCTCCTGGTGCCGTGGGCATCGACCTACCGATGGCCGTCGGGCGATCGCGATGAGCTCTCGACGATCGTCGTGGCGGCAAATGCGCAGTTGCTACGTGGGGTGGATCTTCGGCCTGGACGGACGGCTTTCTACGCGTGCAGGCGCCAGCCTGATCGTGGTGATCTGAGGGAAGGAGCGAACTGATGAAATGGGTGACCCGCGAGCATCCAAGGACGGACCGGATCGCGTGTCCATGGCTGATCCGCAAGTTCATCGACCCCGAGGCCGAGATCGTCTACGTGTCCAAGGACGATGTCCTCGGGTACGCGGAGCGCGAAGGCGCGACATCGTTTGACGCGCCGGGGGCGAAGTACGCGCACGGCTCGGATGGCACGTGCTCCTTCGAGACTCTCGTGGCCGCCTACAAGATCACAGACCCGGCGGTGCTGCTGATGGTCCAGGTCGTCCATGGCGCCGATGTCTCGGAGGACATCGGCGCGACGCCGCAATCGGCGGGGCTCATGGCCATCGCTGACGGGTTTGCGCTACTCGACGTCGACGATCAACGCCAGCTCGAGCTGGAGTTGCCCGTGTACGACGCCCTGTACGCATGGGCCCAGCAGGAGGTCGCCCGCCAAGCCAATTAGAAGAGGGCCCGGTGGGATTCGAACCCACGACACGAGGATTAAAAGTCCCCTGCTCTGCCGCTGAGCTACGGGCCCGACCGCGAAGCCTAACCCGAACAGTGGCGAGGCTCAGGCGCGGTCGTAGACCTCGGGGTTGACCGGGGTCGGCAAGCGCTCGGCGCGAACACCGGCGATCAGGTTCTCGGCGGCCATCTCGGCCATCTTGCTGCGGGTGGCGCGTGACGCCGAGGCGATGTGCGGCACGACGAGGCAGTTCTCGAGCGTCAGGAGCCGGTCGTCGGCGGCGATCGGCTCGGGATCGGTGACGTCCAGGCCGGCGCCGGAGATCGTGCCGTCCCGGAGCGCCTCGAACAGCGCGCCCTGATCGACCACAGGCCCACGAGACGTGTTCACGAGGATCGCGTTCGGGCGCATCCAGCCGAGCCGCTCCGCGTTGATCAGGCCGCGCGTCTGGTCGCTCAGGTTCACATGCAGCGACACGAAATCGCACGCCGGTAGGAGCTCCTCGAGCGGCAGGTACGTAGCCTCGAGCTCCCTTTCGAGGGCCGCGTCCGCTCGAGCCAGGTCGTGATAGAGGACCTTCATCCCGAAACCGCGCGCTCGACGAGCCATCGCCTGCCCGATCCGGCCGAGGCCGACGATCCCGATCGTCGCGCCGTGGACGTCGTAGCCGAGGAGGAGCATCGGGCCCCAGGTCTTCCAGCGACCGGCCCGGACGTAGCGATCGCCTTCCGAGACGCGGCGCGCCGCGGCCATCAGTAGCGCGAACGCGAGATCGGCTGTCGTCTCGGTCAGAACGCCCGGAGTGTTCCCGACCGCGACGCCACGAGCCGTGCAGGCGGGGACGTCGACGTTGTCGAATCCGACGGCGAAGTTGCTCACCACCTTCAGCCGCGCCCCGGCACGATCGAGGAACTCGTCGTCGACCCGGTCGGTCAGGAGCGTCAGGACCCCCGCGCAGCCCTCGATTGCGGCGAGCAGCTCCTCGCGCGACGGCTGCAGCTCGCCCTCCCAGATTCGCGCGTCGCAGGCTTCGCGAATGGGCTTCAGCCCGTTGTCAGGCAAGAGCCGCGAGACGAAGACCCTCGGGCGATCGGGCACGCGGTTAGACCCGAGCCGCGACGAGCGGCTGGACGAACGCCCGCAGTCGGCCGAGCGCCTCGGTGAGGTTCTCGCGGGAGTTCGCGTACGAGATGCGGATGTGGTCGCGGCCCACCTGACCGAATGCCGTTCCGGCAAGGACGCAGACCCCCGTCTCGGGCAGGAGGCGGTCGGCGAGCTCCGCGCCGGACAGGCCCGTCGCGGAGATGTCGGGGAACACGTAAAAGGCGCCGTGCGGCTTGAGGCAGCGCACGCCGGGAATGTCGTTCAGCCCGTCGACGATGAGGTCGCGGCGGGCCCAGAACTCCCGGACCATGTCCTCGACCTCGCCCTGCGGACCCCGGAGCGCCTCGACCGCGCCGGCCTGGGCGAAGGCCGTCGCGCCACTGATCGTGTTGATGATGAGCGTGCCGTAGGCCTTCTCGAGCCATGGCGGGACGATCGCGTAGCCGAGCCGCCAGCCGGTCATGGCGTACGTCTTCGAGAAGCCGTCGAGGACGATCGTCCGGTCGGCCATGCCGGGCAGGCTCGCGAGCGACACGTGCTCCGCGCCGTCGTACAGGATGCGGGCGTAGATCTCGTCGGCGAGCACGAGGAGGTCGTGGCGGACCGCGAGCTCGGCGATTCGCTCGATATCGGAGCGGGTGAGCACGCCACCGGTCGGATTCGCCGGCGAGTTGACGATCAGCAGCTTGGTCCGGGGTGTGATCAGCGACGCGAGCTCGTCGACGTCGAGCCGGAAGTCGTTCTCCATGCGGATCGGGATCGGCACTGGGGTCCCGCCGACGAAGCGCGTCAGCGACTCGTAGATCGGGTAGCCGGGATCGGGGACGATGACCTCGTCGCCGGGATCGACGAGGGCGAGGATGGCGTAGACCATCACGCCCTTGCCGCCGACCGTCACGAAGACCTGCGACGGCTCGATCGGAAATCCCTTGCGAACCCCCGAGTCCTCCGCGATCGCGGCACGCAGGTCCGGAATGCCGGCGAACGGCGGGTAATGGGTGGCCCCGTTGTCCAGCGCTGCCTTCGCGGCCTCGCGCACGTTGGACGGCGTGTCGAAGTCAGGCTCGCCGATCTCGAGGTGGATCACCGAGCGTCCCGTGGCCTCCAGGGCTCGCGCCCGGGCAGCCGCCTCGAAGGCCGTTTCGGTGCCGATGGAATCCATCCGGGAGGCCATTCGCATGGCTTGCATCATAGGTGGCCGTAGAATCACCTGATGACCCGGTTCTACGGCATCGACGAGGCCAACGCTGCCCTCCCAGATGTCGAGCGGATTCTCGCCGCGTTGCGCGATCAGCGGGCCGAGCTGATCGAGCTTCGCGACCTCGCCGTCGCGGCCGCGCCCGAGGAGGGCGACGAGGGTGCCGAGGCCGCGGCCGAGGAGCTGCGCCTTCTGAGACTCCGGATGCAGGGCCTGATCGACCAGATGCAGGCCGGTGTCGCCCGGCTGGTCGAAGGCGAGATCACGCTCCGTGACATCGCGACAGGGCTCATCGACTTCCCGGCCCTCGCGAGTGGCCGGCCGATCTGGCTATGCTGGCGTCTCGGCGAGTCGAGCGTCAGCCATTGGCATCGCCATGACGAAGGGTTCGGGAGTCGCCGTCCACTCGAGGAGCTGCCGACGGCCCGCGGATCGGGCAGTCTGGCCTGAGGCCGCCACCCATGGAACCACGCCGGCGCGAGACGATCCTGCAGGGAGGTCGGGCCAAGGCCTATCGACCGCTCGACGAGGCGACACGCAGGGCAGCGCTCCAGGATGGCCTCGAGGCGTACGCGCGAGGCGACTTCTTCGAGGCCCACGAGATCCTCGAGCCGGCCTGGATGGGCACGGCCGATCCGGGGGAGCGGGACCTCCTCCAGGGCCTGATCAAGCTCAGTGCCGCGTTCGTCCACTCTGCCCGGAGCAACCCCATCGGCATTGCCAAGAACCTCCGCGGCGCCAGGGATCGGTTCGCGGGCGCCATCACGGCCGGCCGGCGAGCCGGCATCGACGTGCCCACGATCACCGCCCGAATCGACGCCCGCCTCGCGGCGTTGTCCAGCGATGAGCCCGCCGCCCACGCCGCGGCACTAGAGTCGGCTATCGACATCGCCTTCCTGCCGCCGGTCCCATGACCGATTCGGACCGCTCGCCCGCGATCGGGGTCCAGGAAGCCGATCGGCTACTTCGGGAAGGTGGCGCCGACGGGCCGATCCTCCTCGACGTCCGCGAGCCGGCGGAGTTCGACATGGTTCGGGCGGAAGGTGCCCGGCTCATGCCGCTCTCGACATTCCTGGCGCGCTACCAGTTGCTGCCCGTGGATCGGCCGCTCATGGTCATCTGCGCGACGGGGAGCCGCTCGGGCCAGGCGACCGCGTATCTTCTCGCCCACGGCTGGACCGATGTCGTCAACGTGACCGGCGGCACGTCCGCCTGGCAGCGAGCTGGGCTTCCGACCCGGAGCGGGCCGCTCGCACCCGGCGAGGGCGATCTCGGGTTCTAAGTCTCAGGGGCGGTTCCGCGCCGGGCCGGTCCTGGCTCAGCGGCGGACGGGTCGTCCCCGATTTCGCCGGCGGTCGATCCAGGCGCTCACCTGCGGTCGGTGGTTGAAGACCACCGCGAGAACGACGAACAGCGCGAAGTTGACCGACCCGGCACCCGCCGCGGAGAGGTAGCCGAGCTGCTGCCCGATCTCGCCAGGGATCTGGAGCCCCGGGATCACGACGCCGAACAACCCCAGTTGGAAGAACGGCTCGAGAGGCGCGACGCTCGCCTGCGTCACGGAGTTCGTGGGGCCGCCCTGGCTGGTTCCGCCGAGGAGGATCGCGTTGCTCCCCGAGATGACCGGCGAGGTGCCGGTCAGGCCTCCGGGCAGATCGTCGTTCGACAGATGGTGCCAGCCGTCGGTGAGGAGCCCGTTCGAGTCGGGGATCGCCCAGTACAGCTCACTCTTGGGCACGTGGCCATCGGAGCCGCCGGCAAGGTAGATGGTGCCGTTGGAAGCAAATCCGGACGCGCCCGTCCGAGGCGCTGGCAGGTTGAGGGTGGCGCCAGAGGCCCATCTTCCAACGCCTTGGGGCTGGGCCACGCCACTCGCCGCAGGCGAGGCTGCGACGGCCGCAGCGCTCGGTGCAGGTGCTGCGCTCGCGCCCGGGAGCGCGGTACCCGGGGGCCCGAAGTGGCCCACCTGCACGGCGTTGGTCGGGCCCTTGGCGTCGGTGCCACCGTAAACCCACACGAAATCCCCGACGACGGCCCCGCTTGCGTCGGCCACGCCGGCGACGAGCGGCGCCTGCTCTGTGAACGCGCCGAGGACGCCCTTCGCGTCGACCGTCGACTTCCATACCTTGCTGCTCGGGGTGCCGTCGGGACCCCGGCCTCCGGCGACGAGGATGCCGTCCGTCACGGCGACGGCGACCGCCCCGGCGCGGGGATCGGGAAGCGTCAAGCCCTTGACGGGAGCCCAGGTGCCGAGATCCGCCTTGTCACCTTTGGTAGGCAGCGTCCAGACCGTATCCGTCGGCTTGCCGTCCGGGCCATTGCCGCCGATCAGGTAGGCCGCCCCGCTGAGAACCGTGGCGGCGGCGCCCGAACGGGCCTCCGGCAGATCCGGCCCCGCCGTCCAGGCGCCGAACACGCCGTCCTTGACCTCAGCGACGTAGGTCGACTTCGACGAGGTCGTGCCGTCGGTGCCGCCGAAATAGATAAGGTGCGTGGCCAGTTGGGCTGCCGCGCCGTTCGTGCGGAACGCGGGCAGGGCGAGCTGTTGCGGAGCGATCGTCCAGGGCACAACTGCTCCCGCAGGCGCTGGGCACGGAAGCCCGTGGTTCTCCGCGGGACAAAGATTGACCGGCGACCAGAGGAGAATCGGGGCATCGATCTCGACCGTGCGGCCCACGGTGAAGTAGTAGGCCCGGTCGGGGACGTAGCCGAGCAGCACGATGAAGAGAAGGAACCAGACAAAAGCTTTCAGCCCTGCCCACGTCCAGCCGTCCGCATCGAGCGACCCGAAGAGGGCACGCCGATGGACGGCGCCGGGGGGGAGGGCCTTCGTCGCCATCGTTCGCGTGGCCTACTTGACCGTGAGGGTGCCGGTCATCAGCGTCGGATGGACCGAGCAGATGAAGGTGTATGTCCCCGCGGGTAGAGGCTTGATCACGTAGGTCGTATCGGCCGGACCGGTGATCGTCGGGTCATCGACGACAACCGTCGTGCCGTCGGTCTGTCGGATGTCGACATCGTGCTGAACACTCGGATCCTTGTTTGTGAAGTGGATCCCGAACGCCTGATTCGCCGGCACGTCGAGGGTTGAGACGTCGTACTTCACGGCCTCAGCGGTCACCTCGAGGATCTTGGCACTCGGCGGAAGACTCCCGCTGGGCGCCTGGCTCGCGGCTGTGTTGCCGAGGTAGCAGTCGGGGACTGGCGTCGAAGACGGAGCCGGTTTGAAGCTGGGGTCCAGCCAGCCCTTGAAGGTCTGGACCTTGCCGTCGGCGCCGATCACGGGCTCGTTCAGGGAGGGGTTGCGGATGACGAATTCCTGGGTGCTGGGTGCCCGGATGAAGTCGATCAGCGCCTGGATCTGGATGTAGTTGAGCGGTCCCCCGTTCGTATCGGCCCAGACCGGCATGAGGCTGTTCGGGTTGCCGCAGACGTACCGGCCACCAACGGTGAGCACGTTCTTGATGAACTGCGGCGTCAGGTGCGAGAACAGCTTCGCCTGGTCGTTCAGGATGGGGCCGATACCGCCCTGGCCGTTCGCGCCGTGGCAGCGCGCGCAATTCGCCTCGAAGAGGTTGTAGCCCTTCTCGATCGAGGTGACCTGTTGGACATTCGCCTGCTCATCGAGACGCGCCGTGCTCAGCCCGAATGGCGCTCCGAGCTCGTAGAAGTAGTAGACGATCACGAACAGCGCGATGATCGACACGGCGAGGAACGCGACCCAGCGAGCGTTGCCCGACTGCCGGACGATCTTTGCCGACCGCTCGGGCGTGAGCCCGCCGATGGCGTGGGTCTGGGCGGGGGCCGTGAATCGGTCGACGCGAGCGGGCACGTCGGCGTTCGAGGGCCGTGATGCGGGCAGTCGCTCCTCAGGCCCGCGACCCAGTCTGTCGGTCATCGTCAGATGCAGCCGATCGGGCTCTTCGGAGGAATGATCCCTGGCTGCCCGACCGCCACCGGCAGCGGGCCGAGATTGATCTTGGAGGTGTCGAGGACGAGGGTCCCGTCACCTTCGACCGACGCCGAGAAGCGGTCCATGCTCCGCGGAGCCGGGCCGAATTGCGGTCCGAGGGCCTTGATGCCGAGGCGATCGTACCGGGACCCGTGGCACGGGCACTCGAGCCAGAAGTTCTTGATGCAGGGATTCGGCTTGCAGCCCAGGTGCGGGCAGCGCTGATAGAGCGCACGGACGTTGAGGGCGGCCCCGTCGCCGGTCTTGTCGTCGCCGGGCACGAACCGCTGTTGGCTCGGGTCGTAGAGCACGATGAAGGCCCGGGCGGCCTGGTAGTAGGCCGGGAAGCCCTGGGCCACGGGAAGGGCGGTGTTCTGGCTCTTGACATCGTCAAGCGTTCCAATCCGCACCGTCCCCCCAAAACCACCCTTGAGGTTCGGCCACAGAAAGCCGATCGTCCCGGCCGTCAGCTCGGTCAGCCACAGGGCGACGGCGCCGCCGATCGAGACCCGGAGGAGCCGGCGGCGCGAGATGCCCTGCACGGGATGCTGGCGCAGTGACTTGATCGCCTGGCTCGTGAGCGCCTGGGACTGGTCGACGGGCTCGACGTGGTAATTGCTCATAGGGCGAAATGCAGGCCGTTCGTGCTGTTGTTGAAGAAGGGCAGGTACGGCACGACGAGGCTGTAGCCCGGGCCGCGGAAGAAGATGCCGATGAAGGTGACCGTGAGTCCGAGGAGGCAGATCAGGCTGAACAGGATCACCGCCGTTTTGCGCTCCGATGGCTTGTGCGCCTCGGGATTGGCGCGGTCGACATACGGCACGAGGATCGCGCCCAGGACGACATACACGAACGGCACCATGACGCCGGCTACGACCGGGTGGAAGTACACCAGCAGCTCCTGGAGGCCGAGCAGGTACCACGGAGCCTTGGCAACCGCGGGCGTGATGTTGCCGTTCGCGAGGTCTTCGAGGGGGGCATTGATGAACAGGCCCATGAGCAGCAGGAAGATGCTCATGACGGCCGCCGCAAGAAACTCGATCGAGAGCAGATGCGGCCACACCATGACCGTATCGTCCGGCTCTTTCTGGACCCGAACGACGGCGTCCTGCTTGACCATCGCCAGAAGGCGATAGGGCCGGGCCGACATCGGCACGCGCTGCTTGTCGATCTCGGTCCGCCGGGCCGGATCGACCGGCTGCACCACGCGCGTCTCGGCCGGCTTCTTGGTGTCAGTCATAGCGGGCCACTGATTCCACCGTCTTTCCGGATGCGCCAGAAGTGGACGGCCAGGAAGATCGCCGTGATGAGCGGCAGGGCCATGATGTGCAGCACGTAGAAGCGGAGCAGCGTGTTCTGCCCCACCTCAAGGCTGCCGAAGATGAGCGACTTGACCGGGGTGCCGAAGAGGGGCGTATAGCCGGCCAGGTTCTGGCCGATCGTGATGGCCCAGTAGCTGATCTGGTCCCACGGGAGCAGGTAACCGGTGAAGCTCAGCGCGATCGTGAGGAACAGCAGGAGGACGCCGACGACCCAGTTGAACTCGCGCGGCGGCTTGTAGGCCCCGTGGTAGAAGACCCGCATCATGTGGAGGAAGACGAAGAACACCATCAGGTGGGCGGCCCACCGATGGACGTTCCGGGTCAGCAGGCCGAACGCCACGCGAGTCTGGATCAACAGGATGTCCGAGTACGCCGACGTCGACGACGGCACGTAGAAGAACATCAGGTAAACGCCCGTCACGGTCAGGACGAGGAACAGGAAGAACGACAGGCCGCCGAGGCAGAACGTGTAGGCGAACTTGACCGCGTGCTGGCGGACCCGCACCGGGTGGAGGTGCAGGAACACGTTGTTCATGACGGCGTACGCGCGTGACCGCTCGTCGTTCGGGTACGGGTTTCGGAAGAGCGAGCGCCAGGCAACGCTGCGGCGCATGGCGAGGTCCACCCGTTCGAGGAAACTCAACGCGCTCCTCCTGCCACGCCGGCAGTCCCCGCCAGCTGGGCGTCACGGTAGGACTCCTTGTAGAGCCGACCGTCGCTCGAGACTTCCTGAAGCTCGAACCGCTCCATCGTAATGGCGTCGAATGGGCATCGCTTGACGCACAGGGCGCAACGGATGCAGCGCTCCTCGTCGAGGATCATGGCGGCGCCGTTCTCCCAGCCGTAGGCCTCCTCGACCTCGCTCAGGAGGCCCTCCGACTTCAGCTGGTTGATGTCGACCATATGGATGACGCCCTCGGGGCAGACATCCGCGCAGGCGCCGCAGAGGACGCAGCGGAACGGGTCGAACCAGATGTTGTAGTTGCACATGAGGCAGCGCGTCGACTCGGCGACCGCGCCCGTCGCGTCGTAGCCCTGCTCGACCTGGGTCGTGAAGTTCACCTCCGGGTCGCTCGACGGCATCCGCATCTCGACCGGGGTCATCGGGATGTGCTGGCGCGGCAAGACGTCGTAGAACTCGGGCATCTCGTGGCGCCAGGAGCTCGTGACCTTGACGTTCGCCGCGACCGTGACGTCGGTCCGGCCGGCGAGGTAGCGATCGATCGCGTAGGCGGCCTTCTTGCCGTGGCCGGCGGCCTCGATCAGCGTGGTGGGGCCGGTCACGAAGTCGCCACAGGCGAAGACCCCGCGGACGTTCGTCGCGTAGGTCGCGGGATCGACCTTGACCCGGCCGCGGTTGACCTCGAAGTCGCCCTCGACCGGCAGGAAGGTCAGGTCGGCCGCCTGCGAGACGGCCGGGATCACGACGTCGGCCTTGATCTCGAACTCGGAGCCGGGGATCGGCACCGGCGAGCGCCGGCCGGAGGCATCGGGCTCGCCGAGCTTGTTCCGGATGAACCGAACCGCCGTCACGTGGCCGTTCTCGCCGAGGACCTCGACCGGGCTCGCGAGGAACTCCATCCGAACGCCCTCGCGCTCGGTCTCGCCCAGCTCCTCTTCGTCGACGACGAGCTCGGAGCGGGTTCGGCGGTAGACGATCGAGACGTTCTCGGCGCCGTGGCGGAGCGAGGTCCGCGAGCAGTCCATCGCGGTATAGCCGCCGCCGATGACGACGACGTTCTGGCCGACCTCGATCGGCTCGCCGAGATTGGCTCGCTTCATGAAGTCAACGCCGTAGTCGACGCCCTCGAGGTCGGCGCCCGGCACATCGAGGGCGACCGCGTTCATCGCGCCGGCCGTGATGGCGACGCTGTCGAATTCGCTCTGGAGCTGCTCGAAGGTGATGTCCGTGCCGATCGTCGAGTTGAAGTGGAAGCGGACGCCGAGGCGCTCGACGAGCTTGATATCCATCTCGATCGCCTCGCGCGGGAGGCGGAATGCGGGAACGCCGATGAGCATCGTGCCGCCGCCGTACGGCAGCGAGTCGTAGACGTCGACGCCGTAGCCCTTCAGGGCGAGCTCGCGCGCGACGGAGATGCCGGCCGGGCCGGCCCCGACGACCGCGACCTTCTCGGCGCGGGCCTCGATGTGGGGCATGACGTCGGGGATGCCGGACGCCTCGTGCCATTCGACGAGGAAGCGCTTCATCGCCCGGATCGCGAGGGGTCGGTCGATGTCGCCGCGACGGCAGGCTCGTTCGCACGGCGCCGAGCAGACATAGGAGCACATCGCCGCGACCGGGTTCGGCTCCCGGGACAGGATGTAGCCCTCCTCGAAGCGGCCCTCGGCCGCGAGGTTTAGGTAGCCACGGCAGTTCGTGCCAACCGGGCACGCCTCCTGGCACTCGATGTTGCACTGGAGCCAGGACGCGTCGACGGGCTGGACGAGGAACTCGGGATGGACGTCAAGGGCCAAGGCGCGGTCGTCTCTTTCCTGCGTCTGATGAAGGGCAAACGGACGGAGAGAAGGACCGACGCATTGTCGGCCGGCGAAGCGAATCTATCACCGGCCCGGTTCGGCCCGCAAAGAGCGGGCGCCCGGCTGCCGTCGCCGTGGGACCGGCCGCCTAAGCCCCCCGGGTTGCGGGTTGACGGGGCGAATCCTCGCAGCTACGCTCGGACCCGGGATCGCCGTCCATCGGTTGACCCAGAGAGGGGCCCGAAACCCGCGTGAGCGCGAGCGAGTTTGCCTTCCTGGCTCTCGGCCTCCTCCTCGGCGCCGCCAGCGGTGTGGCCCTCGGCGTCGTGTACCGGAGCCAACCCCCGCGACGCGAGATTCGGCTCACCGTCACCCACGCTGCCGTTCCGACGAGGGCCTCGACCCTCTCCTCGGACGCATTCGGGAGCAGCCCGGCGGAGCCCGCTCCGGGTGGCCCCGCCGACCGCCGACAGGTCGACCGTCAAGCCGACGACGACCACGGCGACCGACGCTATCGGGCTCCCGATGGCCCGGACCTGTCGCCGGCCCGGGCGGTTCGCCAGACGGACGATTCTCGAACGATCGTTCGATCCGGGTCCGCCGTGGCGGTCGCGATTCACCCTGTGACCGACCTCGGCTTCGACTTCCTTCGCTCCGGCGGCCCGCGACGGCCCCTGATCGAGCGGATGCTCCACGGCGATCACGCCGCGATGCTGGTCGCGCTCGACACGATCGCCGGTCCGGACGGTGCGCTGCGGCGCGAGTGGGAGGTGCGCCTGAGCGGGCTCACGGAGGCGCTCAGCGAGCGCTCGATCGACCTCGGCATCCTCGACTTCCCGATCGGCACGGCGTTCTGGGACACCTTCACGATCGAGCAGTGCCGCGAGATCGCGGGCGCGCTCGCCTCGCTCGGCTACCGCTTCGACGGTGACGGCGGCTGGGCGGACTTCCGGGTCCCGAGCTATCGGGACCTGAACCGGGCCCTCGGCGACATCGGCATGGAGCCGCGCCGGGTGCGCGCCTGGCCGAACGCGGTCGAGATCGCCGAGCTCTACATCGGGGCAAGGGCCGCGCCGGCCGATGCGGTGTCGCAGTGGGCGCCGACGCTCGACGGCGAGGATCTTCGCGAGCTTCTCGGGCCGCGCGCCGAGGACGTCGGCGACCTGTGGCTCACGTGGGACTCGATCCGGCCAGTCCTCCTGGAGTCCGAGGCGGACCAGACGTCCGGCTAGGCGTCCGCCGCTCCCTGGGACTCCGACGCGGAGCCCTCGACCGATTCGGCGCGCGGCGCCTCGTCGGCATCCTCGTCGATCACGATCAGCCGAAATCCTTCCCCGGCTTCGGTGCCGATCCGCTTCCCGTGCTCTCTGGCGGACTCGCGAATCCAGTCGTCGATCTTGTCGGGCTCGTGGATCTGGCTCGCGTGCTCGCGGAGGGCGGCGATCTTGCGGTCGATCGAGGCCGTGACATCGACACGGACGGTGGGCTGGTTCGACCAGAACAGGTAGAGACGGCGGACGGTATGCGCGGCGAGGCCGTCGCGGGCCAGCCACGGGAATGCCATCGGGTTGCGCGCCGCCGGGTAGACCGCGTCGACGGCGGCGATGCCGGCGGCCCGGTGGTCCACGTGATTCACGCCCTCGTTGCCGTAGAAGATCGTCTCCGGATCGGTGGCGAGGACCGCGTCGGGCCGGAAGGTCCGAATCTCGCGAACGAGGTGCTCGCGCAGGATCAGATCATTCGCGAGCGCGCCGTCCGGCTGATGCAGAAAGGTCACTCCGGCATAGCCGACGACGGCCGCCGCGGCGCGCTGCTCCCGTTCCCGGAGCGCAGCGAGCTCGAGCGGATCCGTGTCGGGATCCTCGGCACCGGCGTCGCCGCTCGTGCAGCAGACGAGCCAGCCGACGGACCCGGCATCGATCCAGCGGGCGGCCGTCGCAGCGGGACCGAAGTCCGAATCGTCGGGATGGGCGGCAATGACCATGAACCGAACCGGCCGCCAGTCGTGCGGCGTCTCGATCGCGGCGTCAGGCGCGGGCTCAAGCCCCGGGGCAGCCGTCACGCGACGTGCGCGGCTCGCTCTTCCTCGAGCGCGCCGAGGACCTCGGCCGCATGGCCGTCGGCCTTGACCTTCGGCCAGGCGCGGGAGATCCGCCCGTCCGGGCCGATGAGGTAGCTGGACCGGCCGATCCCCATATACGTCCTGCCGTAGTTCGTCTTCTCGGCCCACGCGCCGTACCGGGTCGCGACCTCGTGGTCGACATCCGAGAGGAGCGTGAACGGCAGGTCGAACTTCTCGCGGAACCGCCGATGGCTCGACGCGTCGTCCGGGCTAACGCCCCAGACATCGGCGCCCGTGTCCGCGTACGACTGGATGAGGTCGCGGAACTGACAGGCCTCGGTGGTGCAGCCGGGCGTGTCGTCGGCGGGATAGAAGTACAGGATCGTCCACCGGCCGCGTTGGTCGGCGAGGTGGTGAACGGTCCCGGTCTCGTCCGGGAGGGCGACGTCGGGAGCGACATCGCCGCGTTCGGGCGTGCTCATGGCGGGAGCGTAGCAGGGCTCTCGATCACGAGGAGTCGGCCGTCCCGGACGGAAACCGTCGCGGTTGTGGCGGTGCGGACGTTGCTCAGGCCTCGGGCCGGGCCCAGCGTGAGCGCCTCGTCGCGAAGCGGGTACTGGAGGCCGGCGGTGACGATGCCCTCGACGGTCGCCGAGAGGGGCAGCAGCGACACGGTGTCGCCAATGACGCCCTCGAGCCGCAGCGAGTCCGAGCGCCGGCCGTCGCCCGCGCCGCTCACGAGAGAGACCCGCGTCGTTGCGTCGAGCAGCCTGGCGGTTCGGCCCGCGAGCGCGGGGTGTGCCAGCAGGCCCACGTTCGCCAGCGCGTGGTCCAGGCGGTGTCCGCCTAGGGCACCGAGGATCGTCACTTCGGTCGCGCCTGCCCGGATCGCCGCGATCACAGCGAGCTCTGCGTCGGATTCGTCCTTGTTGGACGGGACCAGGTCCACGGGGATGCCCGTCTCTCGGAGCCGCTCAATCTCGAAGGAGGAGAACGAGTCTCCGTCGCCGACCCAGCGATCTAGGCGCAGCCCGAGCGGCTCCGCGAGCCGCGCCCCGCCATCGGCAGCGAGCACGAAGCCGATGTCGCGGGCCCAGCCGGGCCAGCGCGCATCGAGCGCGGGGCGATTCGGGCCGTCGCCGTCGGCGAGGACGATCGCCCGGACCGCCGGATTCTCGCTCACGCTCTCGCTCGCAAGGCACCCGGCGCCGAGAGGAACCCGTCGACCCACTCGGCGACAGACGCGGCCACCTCGTCCGCACCGGCGGCGCGGAGGTCGTCGGCCGTCCCGAGAGCCGACACGATCCCGATCGCGCGCGCCCCGACTGCCCGGGCCATCCGCATGTCATCGGGCGCGTCGCCGACGTAGATCGAGTCGGCGTGTCGGTCCCCCGCGCCGAGGCGCTCGAGCGCCAGCCGGAGGGGCTGCGGATCAGGCTTGGCGGGCACGGGATCATCACCGCAGATCCGGACGGGCAGCAGCGACATGAGACCCAAGTGCTCCAGCTGGGCCTCGACGGTGGCCCGATGACCCGCGGTCACGAGGCCCAGCAGGTAGCCGGCCTTCGCGAGTCGACGGAGGGCGCGAGCGGCGCCGCGTAGCGGCCGCGGTGCAGCGGCCTCGTACAGCGCGAGCCATCGCGCGCCGGCCGCCTCGAGGTGGACATCAGGCACCCCGAGCCGCTGGTACATCAGGCGCCAGTCGGGCATATAGACGGCTCGATAGCGAGCCTCATCGAAGGGCAAGCCGTACTCGACGAGGACCTCGATGTTGGCCGCGAGGATCGCCGGCAGCGTGTCCACCAGGGTTCCGTCCCAGTCGAAGACGACGGCATGCATCGCCGCGATCCTACGTCCGCGAGCCGCGCCCGGGTCCTCCGGCGAGGTCCGGCCCGATGCTAGACTCGCGGCCGTGCCAGCGATCCTCGAGCATGCTGCCGTCCGGCGCGTGGTCGACGCGGCCGCGAAGAAGGGCGTCACGATCGAGGTGACCGCCTTCGATGAGTCGACGCACACCGCTTCGCAGGCCGCCCGCGCCGTCCGCGCGGAGCTCGGCCAGATCGTGAAGTCCCTCGTCTTCGTGATCCCTCGTCAGGACGCCGAGCTCGAGCCCGTTCTCTGCTTGGTATCCGGCCCGAACCGCGTCGATCTCGGCCGGCTCGCCGCGGTCCTCGCGAACTCCGACGTCCGCCGGGCCAATGCCCGCGAGGCCAACGACCTCTCCGGGTTCGTGATCGGAGGCGTTCCACCGTTCGGCCACGAGCGCCGGATGCGCGTCATCATGGATCCCGAGCTCGCGCGGTTCGAGACGGTCTGGGCTGCCGCTGGGCTGCCAAACGCCGTGTTTCCCGTCTCGCCGTCGACCCTGCGCATGCTCGCCGATGCCCAGGTCGCGCCGATCGCGGAGGAGCCGCAGGTCGAGCGCGCGCCGTGAAGCGATGACCGCGCGAATCCTCAGGCGAGTGACCGCCGAGCCCGAATGACGGCCGAGCCTCACAACGCGACGATTGCGTACCCCGGCGGTCTGCGGGCCCGCTGGCGTTGGGGCGGCTCGGGCCAGGCGGCCGATGTGTTCGCGCTCGCGGAGGCCGGTGGCACCCTCGTCGACCACGGCCCACTCGTCGGCCCGGATCCCGATGCGCGGTGCCGGGCCGAGCTGCGGATGGAGGGTCCCGGCGGTGCCTGGACGGCCCGCTTTGCCTCGACGATCAACGATGAGCCCGCCGCCGCCCTCTGGGACACGAGCGGCCTGCTCGTCGTGAAATACGGCTTCCACGCGTACGGTCTTGATGCGCGGACCGGAGCGCCGGCGTGGAGCCACCGCTCCGCGACGCCGATCCTCGCGATCTTTGCCTCGTCGCGGCTCGAGCACGTCCTGGTCCAGTCGGAGCTCGAGACGTTCGCGATCGAGGCCGACGGGATCGTCGCCTGGCGGATCGCCCACTCCGACGTCGTCACAGGCGCCGAACTGATCGGCGGGCGTCTCGCCCTGACCAGCTATTCGGGTCTCGTCAACACCCTCGACCCGGCGACCGGTCGCGCCGCGAGTTGAGCCCGATGTGGACCGGCGGTGGACAACCCACGCGCGACCATCAAATCTCGTGGACAGGTGGGATTGACCCTCAAGGTGCCGCGCCCCTAGCGTAGATCTCAGCCCGGAGGGGCCGAGCGACACTAACGGCAGCGATCGCATCAACGCCCACGTGTCGGGTAGGTTTCTCCGGGCCCTTCCATGTCCGGGCCTTATCATCGGCAGCCGTGACTCCCCTCCTCCTCGTCGGCGTCGGTCTTGTCCTGCTCGCCGCGGGGCTCGCGATCCTCCTGAGCTTCGGCCACCGATATCGGGTCGGCCGGCTCCTGGCCACCGCACCGACCGTCACCGTCGCGGAGGCCATCTGCCTCGCGGCGGACGACTTGCGGCGATATGTCCGCATCGAGGGCCGCATCGACAGCGAGCACGAGTTCGAGGACGCCGAGCATCGGCCGCTCGTCCTGCGCCGGACGCGCATCGAGACGCGCAGCGGCATCGGCGGCCGCTGGCGGGCGGTCGAGGACGGGATCGAGGCCGTGCCGTTTGAGCTCAACGAGGGCCTCGACACCATCGCGATCGACGAGTCCGGTCTGCGCGACGGGCTCGTCGTCGTCCCCCGCCAGAGCGTCGGCGTCGCCGGCGACCTGGGCGATCGGCTACCGGCGGAGGTCGCGCCGACGACCCCGACGCGGGTCACGATCGAGCAGGTGTCAAGCGTGGAGCACGCTATCGTCCTGGGGCTACCCGTCACCGACGGCGCCGGGCAGCCTCGCATGACGGCCGGGCTCGGGCGACCGCTCGTCATCACGACCCTCGAGATTCCCGAGGCGATGCGCATCCTGACCGGCGGCGCCATCCTTCGGGCCCGGATCGCCGCCGGCTGCCTCGTGGTCGGCGCCACGCTCCTCGTGGTCGGTGGGGTGTGGTGGGCGATCGGCTCGGTGGCGAGTCCCGCCGCGGCCTTCGCGGCCTCCGCGGTTCCGTCACTCATCCCGGGTGGGGACCCGCGGAGCTCGGGGCAGGGCCCCGGCCTCGTCGGCAATCCCGCCCTGGCACTGCTCGGCGTGCTCGGAATCGGTCTCGCGGCGGTCGTCGCGACCCTGATCTACGTGCGGCTGACCGCGCGCCGCGACCGCGC
>JBBQTO010000018.1:0-27850 GCA_038234575.1 Candidatus Limnocylindrales bacterium | reverse complement strand
ATCGTCACCGAGCGGTCGTGGGGGATCAGGTCGGGCCGGCTGGCGCCCGCGGAGCGGTGTCTCGATCACCAAACTGCCTCCGGGTCGAGGCGCCGGACCGCCGTGAACTCGCCCCAAAGCCACCGGAAGGCGTCGGAATGCTCGGTGCGCCCGGCGATCGACGGCATCGCCTCGGGTGGGACCGCCAACCCGAGCGGCACGAGGATACCGGTGAGGTCGGCGCGCCAGGCGGCTTCCGCCTGCGCCATGGACCGGGTCAGGATCCCGGCGTGCGTGAGCGCCGGCTCACCCTCGAGCGGCGTGAAGACCGTAGCGGCGTCGGCTCCCGCCGCCCCGAGCGCCCGCTCGAGACGAGTCCGCGAATCATCGCCGCCCTTCGCGAGGCGATCGATCCACGTGACCAGGTGCATCCGGTGGTACCGCTCCTCACGACGGAGCTTTCCGACGAGCTCGGTCAGGGGAGCGAATCCATCGCCGATTGACGTCAGTCGAGCCTCGTCGGCGAGCTCGTACAGGAAGCGGCGCGCGATCGTGTCGGCCCAGTCGCCCCGCGGCTCGTCGAGCAGGCGGGCGTGGCGGTACTCCTCTGGCGACCGATCGTAGGCGATCGCGTCCGCGTCTCGGCCGTCGTCGAGCACGCTGGAGAGGAGCTCGTACAGCGCGCGAGCGTGCCCCAGCTCGTCCTGGGCGATCGAGCTGATCGCGACGTCCTCCTCGAGGATCGGGGCAATGCCGGTCCATTCGGAATCGGTGAAGCCCGACACGAACTCATCGTCCGCCATCGTCAGCAGCAACTCCGCAAGCCCACTCCGCACCGCGGGACTGAGGGCAGCCGCCGAAGCCCGCGCGATCGAAGCCGGGTCGCGGGGCGCGACGGTCGGTGCCGATTCGGTGGTCATGCCGCGTCCCGGGGGCCAGCCTTGTCCCCGCTCTTGCCTCGGCCCCCGGTGCGGTCGTGGCCCTCGGCGCGGGCCGGGGGCTTCGAGGTGCCGGCTCGCTCCCGGGCGGCCGCGAGCTTGTCGCGCATCGTGTAGCCGCCGGGCTTCTTGAACGACCGATCGATGGGCGGATCGAGGAGATCCAGGTCCTCGAGCACCTGGATATCCGTCCGCCGGACGATCCAGAGCCGGGTGCTCTCGTTGCGCCGCCCGAACATCTCGCGGGCGTAGTGCATCGCCAGGTCGCGGTCGGGTGCCATCACGTTGCCGCCGTGGCGCATCGGATCGCCGTCTTTCTCCTGGCGGAATACCTCAAATGGCTCAAGGGTGCCGGCAGGGGCCTCGGATTTGCTCATGCGGCGGCGATTGGTGCCGCGAGGATGCTGTCGCGAACCCAGCGAGTCGCCTCGCGGTTGACGCGACGGAACTCAAGGCGCTCCTCGGATTTCGGGCCGTGGTTCGTCACGACTGTCCGCAGCTCGTTCCAGTCAGGCTCGGTATAGCGCCACCCGCGAGCGTCTTCATCGAATCGCAGGTCCGGATCGGGAATGACCAGGCCGAGCTCCAGGAGGCGCGGGACGTAGATCGTCAGGAACTCCTGGCGAAGCTCCTCGGAGGTCTTGGCCTTGATGCGCCAGTGCAGATCGCGATCCTTGGCCCGATCGCCTCTCGGGCCATGCATCTGCATGAGTGGACCCCACCAGCGATCGAGCGCCTCCTGGACCATGGCGCGTTGCGCGTCGGTGCCCGTCATGAGGGTCACGACGACATCGCGCCCGTGCATGATGTGGACCGATTCCTCCCAGCAGATCTTCTGCATCGTCCGGGCGTAGGGCGCGTAGGAAGAATCGCGGAGCGCCTGCTGGGCCACGATCGCGGCCGCGTCCACGAGCCAGGCGATCACCCCGATATCGGCCCAGGTCCGGGTCGGGTAATGGAAGACGTTGTGGAACTTCGTTTTGCCCGCGAGCAGATCGTCGAACATCGCCTCGCGTGGCTTCCCGAGGTCCTCGGCGACACGATAGAGCAGCTGGGCGTGGCCGACCTCGTCCTGGACCTTGGCGGTCAGTGCGAGCTTCCGGCGGAGCGTCGGCGCACGCATGATCCATTCGCGCTCGGGCAGCACGCCCATCAGCTCGCTGTTCGCGTGCATCTCGACGAAGCGCAGGACCGCCGTCCGGTACTCGTCGGGCATCCAGTCGGTCGCCTCGATCTTGCCGCCGGCCAGGACGTGGGCCTCGAAATGGGCGAACCGCTCGTCGTGCGGCAGGTCTTCGTTCCAGGGCCGGTCGCTCCGCTCACGAACGCGGAGGACGGGATCGAGGGCGAGCGGATCGGTCATCGGGGAGCCTCCAGCATGCGGAGCGAAAGGTCGACGAGGTTGTCCGCCACGCGATTGGCCGGCAGCCGGCCGGCCGGATCGAACCAGGTCGCGACGCCGTTGAGCGCCGTGAGCAGGACGGTGGATGCGATCGCGGGATCGACGAGCGCGAAGGCACCGATCGCAATGCCGTCCGAGATTCGGCGTCGGAACCGGATCTCGTAGGCGTCTCGACGATCGAGGACGGCCGCCCGTCGCTCCGGACCCAGCGATCGCCATTCGCTCACGAAGACGCTCGCTTCGCCGACGTCGACGGTGAGGACCTCGACGTGGGCGCGGATCAGGGCCGCAATCGCTTCGACCGGGTCGCCTGGGTGTCGCAGGTCTGCCTGTGCCTCGGCGGCGTCTGCAGCGGCCTCGAAGCGGCTCGCCGCGCGGTCGACGATCGCCGAGAGGACGTCTTCCTTCGATGTGACGTGGGCGTAGAGGCTGGCGCCCTGGAGCGACAGCGCCCGCGCGATGTCGCGGACGCTCGTGCCCGCATAGCCGTGAGCTCGAAACAGGTCGCTGGCCACGTCCTCGATGGCGCGGCGGCGGGAGACTTCTACCAAGGTCGGGTTCCCAACCTACCATTTCCATGTACTAACGAACGATCGTTAGGGACGAAAGATACGACGCCCTCGACCGGGGCGTCAACCCGCCGAAAGAGCGGCGAGTGCGACGACCACGAGCGCGCCGCCGCTGCATGGTGCCGCTCAATGCCCAATCAAGCTCCGCGTCACACTGATCGGATGCGCAGGCCCCCAGTGGCCGAGAACATCACGAGCAAGCGACTCGTGCTCACCCCGCTCCAGGTCGTCGACGCCGACGAGATTGTCCGCGTGCTCGGCGACGAACGACTCCACGAGTTCATCGGTGGCACCCCCGCGACTCTTCGGCAGCTCCGACAACGGTACCGGCACCTCTTAGCCGGTTCTGGTCGCTCGGATGAGGCGTGGCTCAATTGGATCGTGCGATTGCGGCCCGATGGGGACGCGGTCGGGACGGTCCAGGCAACGGTCACAAGCGCGACCGCGGGCGTTGCTTCGGGACCTGGCCCAGGCGATGGCACGCCCGCCGCCGAGGTCGCTTGGGTGGTCGGCGTTCCATGGCAGGGCCGCGGGATCGCGGCCGAGGCCGCCAGAGCCCTCGTCGACTGGCTTCGAACTCAGGGGATCGATCGGATCAGCGCCCACGTTCGCCCGGACCACGCCGCCTCTGGCGCGGTTGCCGCTCGTGCGGGCCTCGGGCCGACCGGCGACATCGTCGATGGCGAAACGGTCTGGCGCCTCCCTGAGGGCGGCGACGGTTAGCGCGAGCCTCGCGTCCGCTGCCATGATCCGGATGACGGAACCAATCCCTGGGTCGAGGCGTCAAGCGGCCACTGAGCTCCTCCCCGCCATCTGTCGAGGTTCCAACCGATGCGATCCCTGTCGCTCACCCTCCTGGCGATTGCCGCACTGCTGACTCCGACCGCAGCCATGGCTGTGTCTCCGGCGCCCGCGGCGGCGACGGCCCGCTACTTCGAGATCCGGGGCCTGGTCCTCGGCGCGACGAAGCTCGAGGTCGGCGGCAAGATTGCCCTCGAGGGCTCGAAGCTGATGGCTTCGGCCGGTTGCAACATGATCGGCGGCGAGGTCACGGTCGACGGAAACAACGTCACCATCGTCGGCCCGACATCCATGACGGAGATGGCCTGCCCCGGAGCCAACGGCGATGCCGAGGCGATGCTCATCAAGATCCTCGCCCTCGGGACATTCAAGATCACCGATCACTCGTGGGACGCCGACGGCGGGCAGATCCTGACGGTCGAGATCCCGACTGCCGCTCCTGGGCCGGTAGGTAGCCCGCCCGACGAGCCGATCACTAGCGGTCCCATCGCGACGATCGTTGATCCCGCGCCCGGCGGTCCGACGCGCACCTGCCCGTCGATCCCGCCCGACTACGGAACCAATCCGGTCGACAGCGGCCCCGCGAACCCACCCGTCGACGGCAGCGTTAGCGGCGGCTCCGCGGGCAGCGGCTCGACAGGGACGAGCACAGCATCTCCTGGCACCGTCGTCGTCGCGCCGGACGCGACCAGCGGCACCGAGCCTGGCGCCACCCCGGGTTCCGAGCCCGCGGCGACCGCAATTGACCTGCCCCTCGAGACCGGCTCGGTCGAGCCGCAGCCGCCCGCTCCCGCGCCCGGCGAGACCTTCCCGCCCGGGCAGATCGATCCGGATGCTGGGTTCACCGGGAAGGATCCCAATGCGAGCCCCGGCGTGCTCCAATCCGACCCGATCGGCAAGGATCCGAACGCCGCAAAGCCCCTCGTCGATCCGTGCTACGGCGTCAGCCTCGGTGCCGGCCAGGTCGAGGCCGACCTTGCGGCCCCCAAGGCCGCGGCCTTCGACACCAGCGCCGCTCGTCAGGCCGTGGCTTCGCCCGGCCTCGTGGTCCCGCTGGCCTTCGGGCTCGTCGTGCTCGTGTTCGCGGGCGCCGCGTTGGATCGCCGGCGCCGCATCGAGCGCTGACCGTCGAGGTCGCCTACTCGCCCCTGAACCGCGGCGCGCGCTTCTCCATGAAGGCGGCGACGCCCTCGGCGTGATCCTTCGTTCGGCCCGCGAGGTCCTGGAGGAAGGCCTCGTACTCGAGAGCGCTATCGAGGCCGCGGTCCCACGCCGCGTTCAGCGCCCGCTTGGTAAGCGCGATCGCCACCGGTGCCCCCTTCGCGAGCCGGCCGGCCATCTCGCGAGCCGCGTCGCCGAGCCCCTCGGACGCGGCCACGCGCGTCACCAGGCCCATCGCGAAGGCCGCGTCGGCAGACACGGGGTCATTGAGCAGCGCGATCTGCGCGGCTCTCGCGCCGCCGACGAGCCGCGGGAGCAGCCAGGTCGCGCCGCTGTCTGGGATGAGGCCGACGCGGCCGAAGGCAAGCGCGAAGCTCGCCTCCTCAGCCGCGATGCGCAGGTCACAGGCGAACGCCAACGACGCTCCGGCACCCGCGGCGACCCCATTGATCGCGCCGACGATCGGCTTCTCGAGGCTGCGCATCGCCCGGATGATCGGGTTGTAGCGCTCGCGGAGCTCGGTTCCGAGGGGGGCCGCATCAGGGTCGAGGCGCTCCCGGAGGTCCTGGCCGGCGCAGAACGCGCGGCCCGCTCCGGTGAGGATCACCGCGCGAACGGCGCGATCGCGCTCCGCGGAACGCAGCGCGGCCAGCAGCTCCTGCTTCATCGGTACCGTCAGCGCGTTCAGCGCATCCGGCCGGTCGAGGGTGATGGTCGCGATCCCGTCGACGACAGCGAGCCGAACGGTCGTCCGGCCCGCCGTTTCGGGGCGGCCCTCCTTCGGCACCGACAAGGGCCTCAGGCGACGAAGAGCGTGAGCTCACCGTCGACGAGCTCGAAGACCCGTCGATCGACCGGCTCATCGGCGCCATCGGAATGCTCGACGACGAAGTCCGCGAAGAGTTCCGCGAACCCCTCGTCGTCCCGTCGAAGGGCGCTCGCGAGGAGGAGATCGCGATCCGGCATGCCGACGAGGACGCGCGCCTCGGCGCCGAGTTCGTCGGAGAGGTGCTTGCGAACGTCGGGCAGGAGGATGCGCGCGGCATCTCCCCCTTCGCCGGTGTCGGACGACAGGAGGCGGCGATGACCGGAGAGCTCGTCGGTCCACGGCGCGATCGACGACCACAGGCCGAGGTTCTCCATGGCCGCGTCGCGCAGCGCGGCGGGCTCGATTCCCCAGCCGAGGAGATGATCGGCGTTCACGAGCACGTCAAAGCTCGAGACCCGCATGACGTAGGCGATCTGCAGGTCCGCGGGGCCTGGGTCGAGCACCGGCAGGGCGTGGTGCTTGAGGCCCTCGTTGGCGAGCGATGCCTGGTCCAGGCCGGCCAGCGCGGTCCCGGCTGCCTCGGGCGGGCGGAGGACGGGCAGGATCCGGCTCGAGGCGGCACTCCATTCGTGCTCGGGGGCCTCGCTCCAGGGGACGTGGGCCTCGGCGGGCGGCCGATGGCCGCTGACCGGCGCAGCCTCGTCGATCGGGGAAAGGATGTCCGGCGCCTGGTCTCGCCAGGCCGGAGCCGGCTCGTCGCCGACGTCGTTATCCCAGGTCATCAGCGTCCCCTCCAGTTCGGCGCGCGCTTCTCGACGAATGCCGCCATTCCCTCGCGCTGGTCCTCGCTCGCGAAGAGCAGGTAGAAGTTGCGGCGCTCGAACTCGAGGCCGGCCTCGAGTGGCAGCTCCTCGGCTCGATTCACCGCGGCCTTCGCCGCGAGCACGGCGAGCGGTGGCATTGCGGCGATCCGGGCGGCGAGCTCGAGGGCCGCGGGCACCGTCGCTTCCGATGGCACGACCGTCGTCACGAGACCGTTCGCCTCGGCTTCGCGCGCGCCGATCGAGCGGCCAGTGAGGACCATCTCCATGGCCCTTGCCTTGCCGATCGCGCGCGTGAGTCGCTGGGTTCCGCCGGCACCGGGCATAACGCCGAGCTTGATCTCCGGTTGCCCGAATTGGGCGTCCTCGCCGGCGACGATCATGTCGCAAGTCATCGCGAGCTCGCAGCCGCCGCCAAGCGCGAAACCGCGAACCGCCGCGATGATCGGCTTCCGAATGCGCTTGATCCGCTCCCAGCGATGGAAGTGGTCATCGGCGGACAGGCTGGTTGGTGTCTGGGCGGCAAGCTCGCCGATGTCGGCACCGGCCGCGAACGCGCGATCGCCCGCTCCCGTGATGACGCTGACGCGGCAGTTGGGCTCGCCGTCGAGCCGCTCCAGGACGTCCGTGAGGGCCGCGATGAGCCCAAAGTCGAGCGCGTTGAGGACCTGCGGGCGGTCGATCACGATCAACGCGACGCCCTCGAGGGGACCCGCCGCGCTCGGCGCCGGCAGGCTCACGTGGACCGATTCGTGGTCGGGTGGTGGCGGCAGGGTCACTGAGCTCCCTCGGCGTGTTGCCACAGTATCGTCGGGCGGTGACCTCGCGGCACGCCTTTCGGTTTTTCAGCCAGGAAGGAGGTCCGGGGCCTCCTCGACGACGAGGAAGGTCGCGAGGCCGGGCGCGATCTCGCGGAGGATCTTGCCGCCGGCGCGCATCGGGTCGGAGCGGAGCCCGTCGTCGAGCGCGGTCCGGTCGTCGAAATCCATCGCACACGCGAGGGCGAGATCGGTCTCAGCTCCAAGTGCCTCGCTCACCCGCCAGACCCGCGTCGCCCGAAGCCCGGGCGTCTGGGCCACGAGCGGCAGGTGTTCGTCGCGATAGCGGCGCTCGAGCGTCTCGAGGGCCTCGGGTCCGCCGTCCGGCCGGCGGTAGAGCACGAGCAGGGTGGTCATGTCGAGCCTCCTTCGGGCAATGGCTGCCATGGTTCGGGCGAAGTTGCGGGCGATTCCTCGGGCGGCTCGGAGCCGGGCGGATCGTCGCCGGCACGCTTGCGAGCCTCGGCTTCGGTAGTGCGGTAGAAGCCGCTCATCCCCTCGTTGAAGAGCCCTGGCCGTCTGACCATGACCTCATGGCCGGCATCGGGCAGCACGAACAGCCGCCCGCCGGGCAGCTGGCGAGCGAGCGACGCGGCGGCCTCGACCGGGACGAAGGGATCCCGGTCGCCGGTGACAACCATGGCCGGGCAGTCGATGGAGTGCAGCTCGGCCGCCGTGAGGAGCGGCTGGGCGGCCACGTCTGCCGCGATCGCGGGCAGGAGCCGCTTCCATGCCCCGACCCCTTGGCCCGCGTCGTGGCGACGAACGAGCTGGGCCTCGAGCCTGGGGTCGTTGGCGAGGATCCGCTCCGGGTCCATGAGCCGTCGCCCGACGCTCGCCCGGGGCTCCCGCAGGGTCGTGATCCCGATGACCATGAGCGTTCGGAGCCGCTGAGGGACCCGAACCGCGAACTGGAGGGCGGTCATCGCGCCCATCGAGAAGCCGATGAGATGGAAGGTCGGCAGCCCCAGCGCATCCGCGAACGCCTCGAGGTCGTCGACGAGCCACTGATACGTGAAACCGTGCGCTGCGTCCCAGCGCGTGCCGCCGTGGCCGCGGGCATCCGGGAGGTAGACCCGGAAGGCCTTCGAGAGCAACGGCAGCTGAGCGGCGAAGTCCTCCCGACCGAGTGACGTCGCGCCGTGCAACAGGACGAGTGGCGGCCCGGCACCGAGGACCTCATAGGCGATATCGAGCCCGTTCGCTCCGACGACCGGCACTCAGCCCTCCGGCTTGCCTTCGACGGGGCTGTCGGCACCCCGCTCGATCCGGAGGTAGCGCCGCCGGAAGTAGAGCAGCGGGATCGCCGCGCCGCCGGCAGCCGCGTCGTCGCGGGCGGCCCCGAGCGAATCCACGCGCCCGATGAACAGGTCGTGGTCACCGGCCGAGAAGGTCTGCGTGACCGTGCACTCAAGCGTCGCGATCGCGCCGTCGAGGAGCGGCAGACCCGTGGGACCGGGCGACCAAGACGCGCCGCAGAACGCCTCGCGGCCCGGGCTCACGGGCGCGTGCGCGAAGCAGTCCGAGAGCGCCTGCTGGTCCTCGCCCAGGACGTTGACCGCGTACCGCCCGAGAGCGCGAACCATCGGCGTGATGAACCGGCTTCGATCGAGCGCAACCATCACGAGCGGCGGCTCGAGCGACACCGAGGACAGCGCGTTGACCGTGATCCCGGCGGGCTTGCCGGTGCGTCGCCCGCCGGGCTGCTGCCCGACGGGTTGCTGCCCACCGCCGTCCTCGAAGGTCGTGACGACGCTGATCCCGGTCGCGAACCGGCCCATGACCTGTCGAAAGGTGTCCGACGCGATCTCCATCGGGTCGAGCATAATCGGGCGACGATGACGACCCGCCTCTGGGACCGTGCCGCCGTCCTCCCAGCGCCGAGCGGCGAGCGCCTGCCGGAGATCGCGGCGCTACCGCCGGAGCTGCCCGCGCTCGAGCAGCTGTTCACATTCATGCGCGACGCGGAGCTGCGCCTTGCGACGCTCAGGATGCGAATCGAAGAGCGGGCATTCGGCGCCCGGGGTGAGCTCCTGACCACGATGGATATCTCAGTTCGACACCCCGGCCACGCCCGGGTCGTGACGAGCGAGCCGGGTCCCGGCGCGATCGGCCAGAGCGAGCTCTGGATCTCGGATGGCGCGACCGTCAGGACGTACTCGGCGAACCATCGACTGGGCACCCTGCGTCCGGTCCGAAACCGGCCGCGCGGGCTCGTCGCGGGCGACTTCCCTGGCACCGCGCGGATTTACGAGCCGATCACGCCGCTGCCGGCCGAGACGCTCGCCGACCTCTTCATCCATCCCGGCGGGTACTGCCAGAACGTGCTCGCAACCGGCCGATGCTGGATCTCGGGCAGTGAGGTCGTCGCCGGCCGTGAGGCGGTCCTGGTCGAATGCGACCACCCGCGCGTCGTCGAGCTGTACGTCGATCGGCCGGACTATCACGTCCAGGTCGCGGCGGACCGCGAGACCGGCCTGATCACTCGACTGGTCGAGTCGGTCCAGGGCGAGATCACCCGCCTCGCCGAGGTCGTGCTCCTCGAGCCCGACGCCCGCCTTGCGCTGGCGACGTTCGATTTCGAGTTCCCCGAAGACGCGACGATGCTCTACTGAGCGAGCCAGCCGAAGGCATCGGAACGGCTCGCGAACCACCGAAAAATATGCGAATCCCGCATGAACGCCCGCGTATGATCGTGGGGTTCGTACCGGCTCGGGCGTAATGCAGCCCGCTGATGGCCGGAGCGCGGTCCATGCACCGAGTGGCTTGAGGGAGGGCTCGATGAGCGGACGGTCCCGCGAAGAGGCGATTCGGCAGGACACCCAGGACCTGCACGGCCTCGGCTATGCCCAGGAACTGTTGCGCAGCATGGGCGGGTTCAGCAACTTCGCGATCAGCTTCAGCATCATCTCGATCCTGACTGGCGCGGTCATCCTCTACAACCTCGGGTTGAACATGGCCGGACCGGCTGCGGTCGGGCTTGGCTGGCCGCTGGTCACGATCTTCACGCTGATGGTCGCGGCGACGATGGCCGAGATCGCCTCCGCCTATCCGACCGCGGGCGGCCTGTACTACTGGGCGAGCACGCTCCGGACCAAGGATTGGGGCTGGTGGACCGCCTGGCTGAACCTCGGCGGCCAGGTTTCGATCGTGGCCGGGATCAACTACGCGGCCGCCTTCTACCTCTGCGCGACGATTCTCAAGCCCTTGTTCGGCATCGATCCGAACCTCGAAACCGCTGGCGTTCAGAACGCGATCTGGATCACCGGCGTCCTGATCTTCGTTGAGATCCTCTTCAACATCGCCGGCACCCGGATCGTGGCATTCATGAACGACCTGTCGGTGTGGTGGCACATCGGTTTCGTCGCCGCGATCACCCTTGCGCTCTTCGCGTTCGGCAGCCAGCCGACCCACGACATCGGGTTCCTGTTCCAGGTCTCGCCGGGCACCGATGCCAAAGGCGCACCGTGGTCCTCGATCATCCCGCTTGGCGTGGCTGGCGCGTTCGCGCTGAGCCTCCTCCAGGCGCAATGGACGTACACCGGTTATGACGCCTCGGCGCATGTGGCCGAGGAGACGGTCTTCGCCCGTCGGGCATCGGCATGGGGCGTGTTCCTCTCGGTCGCGGTATCGGCCGTTGTCGGTTACATCGTGCTCGTGGCCCTGACGCTCAAGATCACGAGCCCGGCCGATGTCCTCGCCAACAGCGGCGGAGGTGGTGGCGTCCAGTACATCCTCGAACAGAACCTCGGCGCGGGCCTCGACCACCTCGGCGGGCTGCTTGCCGCCGGCGTCGCGTTCGCAATGACCTTCTGCGGCTTCTCGTCGATCGCCTCCGCTGGGCGGATGCTGTTCGCATTCAGCCGCGATGACGGTGTCCCCGGCAGCGGCTGGCTCAAGAAGGTCAGCGTGCGCTGGCGGACGCCGAGCCACGCGGTCATCGCCATCAGCGTCCTCAGCTGGCTACTGATCCTGCTCGTCTACGTCCTCACGAAGGCGTTTGGTGGGGATCCCTTGTTCCTCATCGGCGGGATCACCTCGGTGAGCACCGTCCTCCTCTACTGGGCGTACGGCGTCTGCATCTGGCTCGGCCTGCGCGGCGACCAGTCCTGGAGGCAGCGCCAGACCTGGAGCCTCGGCCGCTGGAGCCGGCCGCTTGCCTGGCTAGCCGTCATCTGGATCGTCCTGTTCAGCCCCGTGTTCCTGTATCCCTTCGCGCTGAATCCCGCCTCTTGGATCATCGTTGGTGCCTTCGTGGTGCTGCTGGCGATCTACTACCTCGTGTGGGCTCGGTCCCGGTTCAGGGGACCAGTCGCGCAGGGCACGGCGGAGCAGCTCAGCGATATCGAGAAAGAGTTCGAGCGAGCGGCCGAGGGCCTGGCACCGGCCTGACCCCGGCCCGTCGAATTGGCAATCGAGGGCCGGCCGGCACCGCCGGCCGGCCCTCACGCAACCATCGGCACTCCCGTGTCCGGAGAGGTCTCATGAGCGACAAGCACAAGAAGCACCCCAGGCTCGAGCAGCTCGAGGCCCAGATCCGGGACGGTCAAATCGACACGCTGGTCGTGGCCTTCACGGACATGCAGGGCCGGCTCATGGGCAAGCGCGTCCAGGCGGAAGCGTTCCTCGCCGGGGTCATCGACCACGGCGCCCACTTCTGCACGTACCTCCTCGGCACGGACATGGAGATGAACACGCCAGACGGCTTCAAGCTCATGAACTGGGAAACGGGCTACGGCGACTGGATCGCGGCGCCGGTCTGGGACACGCTCCGGGTGCTGCCGTGGCTCGAGAAGACCGCCCTGGTCCTCTCGGACACGATCAACGAGGAGACGCACGAGGAGATCCCGGTTTCGCCGCGGACGATCCTCAAGCGCCAGATCGAGCGGGCACGCGCTGCGGGCCTGACGGTCAAGGCCGGCTCGGAGTTCGAGTACTACGTCCTCCGCGACTCGTGGCAGGACATCGCCGACAACGGCTACGGCGTTCCGAAGCGCTTCGGAACCTACAACGAGGACTACCACGTCCTCCAGGCGACCAAGGCCGAGCCGCTGCACCGGCTCCTGCGGAACCAGATGACCGCAGCCGGAATTCCGATCGAGTTCTCGAAGGGCGAGGCCGCCCCGGGCCAGCACGAGGTCAACATCCGCTACGACCACGTCCTCGAGTCGGCCGACCGGAGCGTGATCTTCAAGCACGGCGCGAAGGAGATCGCCTACCTCAACGGTTGGGGCATCACCTTCATGGCCAAGCCGGATCACACGTGGACGGGTTCGTCGGGCCATCTTCACATGAGCATCTGGGACGAGGCCGGTGAGAAGCCGCTCACCAGCGATCCTGCCGCGGATTTGCCCTACGGGATGAGCAAGACGTTCAGCCAGTTCGTGGCCGGCATGATGTCGCTCTCGCGTGAGCTGGCCGTGTTCATCGCACCGTTCATCAACAGCTACAAGAGGTACGCGTCGCTTTCCTGGGCGCCGGTGAACGTGGTCTGGGGCCGCGACAATCGGACGACGGGTTTCCGGCTCGTCGGTTCGGGGCCCGGCTTGCACGTCGAGAACCGCTTCCCCGGCGGCGACATGAACGCCTACCTGACCTATGCGATGGCCGTCGGTGCCGGGATCTACGGCATCGAGCACGGCCTGAAGCTCGGTCCAGAATTCAAGGGCAACGGCTATGTCGCCAAGGGCTTCCCGCGCATGCCGCGCGCCCTGTACGAGGCGATCGCCGAGCTCGAAAGATCGAAGGCGGCCGTCGAGATCTTCGGCCAGGACGTCGTCGACCATTACCTGAATGCGGCCCGGGTCGAGCAAGAACTCTACGACTCCGTGGTTCACGACTGGGATCGCGAGCGCTACCTGGAGCGAGGCTGAGCGAGGGAGCACGAATGCGACTGCAGGACAAGGTTTCGATCATCACGGGCGGCGCCAGCGGCATGGGCCGCGTCGCTGCCCGGATGTTCGCCGCGGAGGGTGCGAAGGTCATCGTCGCGGATGTCTCGGCGTCGGCCGCGCAGGCGGTCGTCGACGAGATCACCGCGGCCGGCGGGCAGGCCGTCGCCGTTGTCGTGGACGTCTCCAAGGAGGCCGACGCGAAGCGGATGATCGACGAGACCGTCGCTGCCTTCGGCCGGGTCGACGTGCTCTACAACAACGCCGGGATCATGCCCGAGGCGGACCACTCCGTGATCGACACATCCGTCGAGGACTGGGACCGGGTCATGGCGATCAACGTTCGCGGCGTCTTCCTGGGCTGCAAGTACGCGATCCCAAAGATGGTCGAGCAGGGCTCGGGCTCCGTGATCAACATCTCGAGCTTCGTCGCGATCGTCGGCTGTTCCAATCCGCAGGATGCATACACCGCCTCGAAGGGAGCGGTCCTCGCGCTCACGAAGTCGCTTGCGGTCCAGTTCGCGCCGAAGGGCGTGCGGACGAACGCGATCTGCCCCGGCCCTGTCGAGACACCGCTGCTGATGAGCTGGCTCGTCAAGGACGAGGAAGCGAAGCGCATCCGGCTGGCACGCAACCCGACTGGTCGCTTCGGCAAGCCCGAGGAGATCGTCCACATGGCGATCTACCTCGCCTCCGACGAGTCGCGCTGGACGAACGGCGCGGCGATGGTCATCGACGGCGGCATCACGGTGAACTACTTCTGAGCTTCGGGGCCGACAGAAAACCCGGTCCGCGGAACAGGATCCAGAGCGCGATGCCGAACCAGGCGACGGGAAGCAAGGGCGTCCCGCCGCTCATCGCCAGGAACATTCCGATCAGCGACAGGATCACCAGAAGTGCGAGCACGACCTGTCGTTGGAGGGCCAAGGCCAACGTGAGCGCGACCAGTCCGAAGAGGAGCCCGAAGAAGCCCAGCCCGTAGACCGTAGAACCGACGTTGGTCATCCGAAGCCCGTCTTCGACGAAGTTGCCGATGGCTCCGGTGATAGCCGCAAGGGCGACGAACCACGCGGTCGCAACGATCGATCGATGCTTTCGAGCGCGCTCGACGATCAGCCAGGCGACGGCTGCGAACGAGGCCAGCATCGCGCTGTAGGTCACGGCCGCCGCGAAGTCAGGGTTGAATCGGTCTCCGGCAGAGAGCAGCGGGATGCCGATCGCCCAGACCGACGCGGCGAGGAGGGCGACGACGACGAGGCCGCTGCGCGAAGGCATCGTCAGACGATACGTCCTTGACCACCGATCGGTGCCCACATCAGGGCCGGCAAGCCGGATCCACGTTCCTCGGGGGTATGATCGGCGCACTTCCCATCCGATCCCGTCCGGCGCCAGCCGTGACCCGCAGAGGTTCCTCACGATGACCATCGAACAGACGGCCGATCAGGCGTCCGGCACCAATATCACCACGCTCCAGATGGTCATCGGCGGCGAGAACGTCGACGCGGCCGATGGGCAGACCTTCGAGATCGTGAATCCGGCGAATGGCCAGGTCATCGCCACCGCGCCGTTGGGCGGCAAGGAGGACGTCGACCGGGCGGTCAAGGCCGCGCAGGACGCCTTCGATGCGCCGAAGGGCTGGTCGAGCTTCGCCGCCGGCAAGCGCGGACGGACGCTCTCGAAGTTCGCCGAGCTCATCAAGAAGAACTCCGAGGAGCTGGCCCAGCTCGAGAGCCGCAACACCGGCAAGCCGATCACGAGCGCCCGCGGCGAGATCATCGGCTCGAGCCTCGTCTTCGACTACTACGCCGGCGCCGCGAACAAGATCTTCGGCCAGACGATCCCGGTCTCGAAGCCGGGCCTCGACATCACCCTCCGCGAGCCGATCGGCGTCGTCGGCCTGATCGTGCCGTGGAACTTCCCGCTGCTGATGGCGAGCTGGAAGGTCGCGCCGGCCCTGGCGGCCGGGAACACGGCGATCCTGAAGCCGGCGAGCCTGTCGCCGATGACGGCGCTTCGGATCGGCCAGCTCGCGCTCGAAGCCGGCTTCCCGCCGGGCGTCCTCAACGTCGTGACTGGGCCTGGTGGGACCGCCGGCGCGGCGATCGCGGCCCATCCCGGGATCGGCAAGGTGGCCTTCACGGGCGAGACGACGACGGGCCAGGAGATCATGCGGCTCGCCTCGAACAACGTGAAGAAGATCAGCCTCGAGCTCGGCGGCAAGAGCCCGAACGTCGTCTTCGCCGACGCCGACATCGAGCGGTTCGCCGCAGAATCGCCGTACTCGGTCTTCGACAATTGCGGTCAGGACTGCTGCGCCCGGAGCCGGATCCTCGTCGAGCGGTCCGTCCACGAGAAGGTCGTCGAGCTCTTCGCCGAGGCGACTCGCAAAATCATCGTTGGCGACCCGTCGGACGAGAAGACGCAGGTGGGCACGCTCGTCAGCTTCAAGCAGCGTGATCGCGTCCGGGACTACATCGAGATCGGGCTCGGTGAGGGCGCGACCATCGTGATCGGGGGCGAAGCGCCGGACGACGCGGCGCTGAAGGACGGCGCGTACCTCATGCCGACGGTGTTCGACAACGTCGGCAACGACATGCGAATCGCGCGGGAGGAGATCTTCGGCCCGGTCGTATCGATCATCCCGTTCGACACCGAAGCCGAGGCAATCCAGAGCGCCAACGCCACGCCGTACGGCCTGTCGGGCTCGGTCTGGAGCCGCGACATCGGCAAGGCCCTCCGAACCGCGAAAGGCATCCAGGCCGGCGTGCTCTCGATCAACTCGAACAGCTCGGTCCACACCGAGGCGCCGTTCGGCGGCTACAAGATGTCCGGCATCGGGCGCGAGCTCGGGATGTCCGCGCTCGACCTGTACACCGAGACGAAGAACATCTTCATCGACCTGCGATGAGCGAGGACCGGTCGTCGACCGACGACCGAGGCGGGCGGATCGAGAGCGCCACGTTCACGCCCGTCCGCGTCGCCGCGGGCGGCAGGCCGCCGGTCCTGGTCGGCGCGCTCGTCGGCGGGCTGCTGGTGCTTGCCGTGGCTGTCGCAGCGCTGGGCCGGGGCAGCTCGAATGTGCCGCCTGGGGTATTGAAGGCGAAGACCGAAGCTCCCGCCGTCGCGGTCGCCGCTCCGGTTGCGTCGCAGGCTCCGCAGGCTCCGTGGTCGGTGCCGGCGGGGAGCTCATTCCCCGACCCGTTCGGCGTCGCGATCGTCACGACGGGCAACCGAATCACCGTGAGCGGGACGCTGGGCATCCACGCCAGCATGGTGACCGTCGGAATCGAGACGGCCTCCGGAATGACGGCTGACTGGATGCTCCTCGGCATTCGGAACCCTGACGGCGCGATCCGGCTTGACGCAGCGCCTTCGTTCTCGGCTCGGTTCAACCTGGACAAAGCCGTTGCCAATGTGCCGCTCTGGGTCCAGGTCGATGCCTTCACCGATACCGGGGCCCGCGTTGGCTCCACGATCGTGCCGGTCGCCGGGACCGCGGTGGCGAGGAGCCTGCCGGCATCTCGAGTCCGCTGACGCGTCCGCCGAGCTGAGGCCGTTGGCGCCGTGGGTGCCCAGGGGTCTCAGTGCCGCCAGGCCTCGGGATCGCCAGGTCGCAGGTTCGGATGGCGCCGGGCCAGCCAGTCCGAGAGGGCGAAGTACGTCGTCTTGAACACGATCCCGGCCCAGGGGATGGCCTTGGGCGCGAAGGCTCGGACCTCGAGCGCTTCCGGCGTCGGGACCATCTCGCCGGCGGTGATGCTGGCCTCGAAGACGAGGACCACGACCGCGGCCTCGAGCCGCGTGTAGAGCCCGACGATCTCGCCTGGCTCGACAATCAGGCCGGTCTCCTCGTGCGTCTCGCGAACCGCCGCTTCGCCCACGGTCTCGTCGATCTCGAGGAAGCCACCGGGCTGGGCCCAGGATCCGCGCCCTGGCTCGATCCCCCGCCGGATGAGCACGACCTCTCCGGCGTCCGTCACGGGAATTGTCGTGACGACGAGTCGCGGATTGACATACGCGACGAAACCGCAATTCGCGCAGGCCAGTCGATCGCGGTCCTCACCGACCACAGCACCGAAGGCGAGCTCCGCGCCGCAGCGTGAACAATGCTTCAGCGAGCGGGCGATCCAGTCGGGGACGCCGTGGCCCGATTCCATGTCGGTCGAACGGGCGTCGCGACCCCGGGCGCTGCCCCGGTCGCCGGCCACGTCTCGTGCGCGCCTACGAGGCCAGGACGACCGCGGCGGCCGCGGCGATGATCACGAGGCCGAGCACCCCGGCGGCGACCCAAGCCAGCCGAAAGAGGCCCCGATCGCGGTTCACCGGCAGCCACGCCCAGGCGCTCCGCCAGATGCGAAGGATCGCGTCGGCGTTGGCGATGATCAGCAGCGGCGCCCCGACGACGACGCAGACCTTGACGAGGGGGCTGGACAGCGGCGATCCGGTTTCGAGCGCGGTGATCGCCACGAACCCGGCAACGAGGGCCGGTGCGGACAGCGTGATGTAGTGGTGCTGGAGCGGTGTCGGCGCCGTCTCAGGGATGCGGTCGATGATCCGGCGGGGACGGCCCGGGACCGATTGCCGGTCGAGCACCGGCATGCCCGGCTCGTAGCGAGGATCGTCCACTGGGGCCCGGCCTACGTGCCGGCCGTCCCCGCGTTCGAAGGATCCTCGAGGACCATCCGGGTCTGATCGGCGCGATAGGCCCCGAGGCGCTCGCCAAGGGCGCCGTCATTGAGCGCCAGGATCTCGGCCGCGAGCAGGGCCGCGTTCTCGGCATTGCCGATCGCGACGGTCGCGACGGGAATTCCGCGCGGCATCTGGACGATCGAGAGCAGCGAATCCAGGCCGCCGAGGTGCTGGGTCGGGATCGGCACGCCGATGACCGGCAGGAGCGTCTTCGAGGCCAGCATTCCGGGTAGGTGGGCGGCTCCGCCCGCGCCCGCGATGATCACTCGCAGGCCGCGTGCCGTCGCGCCCTCCGCGTAGCGGAACAGGTGATCCGGGCTGCGGTGCGCCGACACGACCTTCAGCTCGCACGGGACATCGAGCATCTCGAGCAGCGCCGTCGCCTTCTCGAGGGTCGGAAAGTCGGACCGGCTGCCGCCGACCACCCCGACGACCGGCGGGCGGTCAGGCATTCGAGGCCTTTGGCGCCCCGGCCAGCGCCCCGGTGGGCGCGTCCCAGCGCAGGTGCGAGACGGCCTCCCGAGCGCGGGCGAGCGCCTCCACGCTCGTGGAACCCAACGCCGTCACGTGGCCCATCTTCCGACGCTCGAAAACGTCGCGCTTGTCGTAGAGATGGAGATGCGTGTCCTGGACCGCGAGCGCCTCGCGAAGCCCCTGGATCGCCGTTGGCCGGCGATCGCCGCCGCCGAGCAGGTTGACCATCGCCGCGGCTGGCGATCGCAGTTCCACCGAGCCCAGCGGCAAACCGCAGATCGCCCGGACGTGCTGCTCGAACTGGCTCGTTGCGGCGCCCTCGATCGTCCAGTGGCCGCTGTTGTGGACGCGCGGCGCGAGCTCGTTGACGACAAGGGAGCCGTCGCGCATGAGGAACAGCTCCACCGTCAAGACGCCGATCAGGCCCATGCCCGTGGCCAGCCGTTCGGCGAGCTCGCGAGCCGCCTCCTCGACCTCGGCGGCAACGCCGGCCGGCACGACGGACTCGACCAGGATCCCGTCGTCGTGGACGTTCCGAGCCGGCGGGAAGGAGACGCAGATGCCGTCGGTCGCCCTTGCAACCACGACGGACAACTCGGCCCGGAACTGCTGCTCGCGCTCGAGCAGCATGGGCGTCTTGATGGACTCGGCGGCGATGCGGGCTTCGACCTCCCCGGGGTTGGCGAGGCGGTGCTGGCTGCGGCCGTCGTAGCCGCCGATGTTCGCTTTGAGTCGCACGGGATAGCCGAGCTGGGCCGCGGCCGCCCGGAGCTCGGCTGCAGACGAGACCGCCCGCCATGGGGCGACCGGCACGCCGTTCGACTCGAGGAACTTTCGCTCGGCGAGGCGATCCTGGGTCATCTTCAGGGGATAGGGACCCGGGCGCATCGCGACCACGCCGTCGTCGATCGCCGACACGAGGGGGGCCGAGACGTGCTCTAGCTCGTAGGTAACCACGGCGCAGCCGTCGGCGAGCCTCCGGGCGGCATCGAGGTCGTCGTATGTCCCGACAACGACCCGATCGGCGACCGACGCTGCCGGGCACTGCTCGTCTGGATCGAGGACGGCGATCCGATAACCCATCTCTCGCGCCGCGAGGGCGAGCATGCGCCCGAGCTGACCGCCGCCAAGGATGCCGATCGTCGCCGGCGGCAGGATCGCCGGCGGCACGAACCCGAGCTGGCGGTAGACGCCCAGGATCCACGTCGTCTTCGAATGCGTGTACCGGAAGCCGTCGACGGCCCCGCCCTGGGTGATGCCGAGCTTGAGGTCCGTGTACTGGCGGGTGAGCTCGGGGTCGTTTCGCAGGGCGTCGCGGAAGGCGATGTCGCGCGGGAAATCGCCGCCCTTGGGCTGGACATGGAGGTGGATCCGGTATTCCATTCCGTCGTGCTCGATCGAGCCGACAGGCATCGGCCGGGTCGGCGGCCAGGGGTCGGGCCCGGGCTGGGGCTGGAAGCCAATCTCGTAGAGCATCTCGACGATTCCGGGGATCTCGGCGGGCTCGGTCTCGATCGAGAGATCGACGATGCCCTTTCCTGGCAGCCCAGGTACCGCGGTGCTACCTATGTGCTCGACGACGAGATCGGGCCGCCGCCCGGCGATCAGGTCCGACACCCGCCGGGCAACGTCGACGCTCGCCGGGTCCCAGGCGTGGACCTCGGCCGTTCGGCGCTCGTAGCGTCCGATCGGGCGCTCGCCGACGCCCGATTTGGCTGTGGTGCTCGTCACGGCAGGGAGTGTAGGCGGCAGGCGGCTCGTCGGCCGCGTGACGGAAGCGCAGGATGGGCGTCATTGCAAGGTGAGGCCAAGCGTCGTGGAACCTGAGCCGGAGCTGTCCGCGGGCCTGCACGGGGCGGCGACATCACGCCCCGGGCTGACCTACCGGCTGCTGCGCGCGCTGTGGTGGTTCCTCGCGAAGTGCCTCCGGATCCACATGGCGATCGAAGGGCGCGAGAACCTGCCGCTGGATGCCTCGGGTCGACCGAGCGGTCGCTGGATCGCGGCCGGGATGCCGCATCGGACCTGGATCGACCCGTTCGTGCCGTGGATCCTGCTGCCGTCGACGCCGCGGCTGGCGTTTTTCGGCGACGCACGGACGATGGCCCGTTCGCCGCTCCGGCGGTGGGTGGTCGCCCAGCTCGGCAGCGTGATTCCGATTCCCGCGGGCCGCGATCCGAAGGTCGTCGCGAAGCACCTCGAGGCCGCCCACGAGGTCCTCGACGCCGGCGCCGTCTTCCTCCTCATGCCCGAGACGGGTCCGGCCTCGGAGCTGGGCTCGACCCGCCGCCTCGGCAGTGGCATGGGCTATATGGCGCTCCGGAACCGCGCCCCGATCGTGCCGCTGATCCTGGGCGGCAATCACGAGCTCTACTTCGGCCGCCGAATCATCATGCGGGTCCTACCCGCGCTCGATCCGATCGCGCTGGCGGGCCTGGCTCCAGACGCGCCATTCCCCGTCGAGGGCTCGAACGAGGAGCGAGAAGCCGTCCATCGGCTCACGAAGGCGCTGGCGGATGTCGTCGCCCCAGAGGTCGCCGATGTCCACGCGCGAGCCGAGACGCTCGTTGGCCCGCACAAGGGCGGCGCGTTCCTGACGAAGCTCTTCAGATAGCCTGCAGGTCCATTCAACTGATCAGCCAGATCCGCGGGGTGGCGTGATGGAACCGCGCATCAGCATCATCTGCCTGGGAGTCGCCGATCTCGAGCGATCGCTGGCGTTCTATCAGGATGGGCTCGGCCTGCCGACGACTCGCAGAGCCGAGGACGGGATCGTCTTCTTCCAGACCCGCGGCACCTGCCTCGAGAAGCCTGCCCACGACACCGACTGGGGCGGCTACAGCGGCTACTTCTCGGATCCGGATGGCTACCTCTGGGAGGTCGCCTACGGCGCATTCGACTTCAACGACGACGGCTCGCTCGCGATCACCTGAGTCCGGGAACTCGGTGACGGAGCGGCGCGGCCTTGAAGCAACAAAAGATGCCAGCGGACCCGAACAGCCGCGCCAAGGCGACGGTCGACATCATCGACGCGATCCTGGACGCCGCCCGATAGGGACCCAGAGCGAGTCGCGCGCGGGAAGCTCGGCGGAGGGAAGGGCGGGAAGATCCGGGCCGCGAAACTCAGTCCTGAGCGGCGGTCGGAGGTCGCTCGGAAGGCGGCCGAGTCGCGGTGGACGTCTCACGGCCCTGGGCCGTCCAGGTCGCGGGAGCCGTAGCCTCCTCAGCCACCAGGGCCTCGCTGGCCCCTGCGCCCAACACTCGGGTCATGAGGTCCGGCGTCCGAAGTTCAAGCGCCAGGAGACGAGCAGATGGTCCGTATCTTCGGCCGCGCCTTTCTCCAATGGGTACCAGCCAGCCGGACGTAGCCATGGCCGACAACATGGCACGGGCGCGAGCTGGCGATAGATCCAGCATTTCCGCAACACGCGTGGTTCGAAGCGGTGACAGGCGAGCCCCCAAGAGGATTGGGGGCCACTCGGGTCCTGCCCGACGCTCCTGGCTCAACTCCATGAACAGCAGGCCAATGTCCTGCGGAAGTGCGGCCAATGCGCGGTTGCGGGCATCGAGTCGATTTACACAGATCTGCGCGAAGTATTCGAGCCAACGCGTAGCCGAATGCTCCGTTGGCTGATAGGTCGGACCATGTGTCTCCTGCAGCACATCGAAATAGCGAGCACGGCTCGCCCGAATCTCCGATTCCACATTTAGCAGCTCGGGCGCACCAATCCCGCACCTCATCAGCATTAGAGAGCCCGCGACCCGCGCCGCTCGTCCGTTGCCGTTCAGCCAAGGGTGAATTGACACGACATTCAGGTGCGCGAGGCCAGCGAGGATCAAGGGGTGCGTTTCGGTGGGGTCCCGCAGCCAATCGACAAGGTCAGACATGAGCTGCGGCAGGCGTTCCCATTCCGGTGGGTGGAAGATCCTGCCTACGGTCACGAGCTCGTGGCGATACTCGCCTCGCTCGTCGTCCTCTAGATCGCGCATGATCGTGGCGTTTAGGCGGCGGATCAACTCCGAGGACCATTCGAAGTCGGGCCGGAGTGCGGCCCGGTTCGCAAGGTCGAGTGCGGCGCTGTAGTTGAGAACCTCACGAATGTCGGCCCGCGAGGCGTCGACCTGACCGCCCGCCAGGACCTCGCCGACCTGGGCCAGCGTAAGCGGGTTGCCCTCAATCGCGGTGCTGCCCGCTACGGTGGCAGTGCGAGCCGCTGGCCACAGGGACAGGTCAGCCCAACGATGCTGGGCCATCGGGCCTTCCGCTCCGATTTGTGCGTCCCACGATGCCAACAGTCGCTCAAGTTCTCTGGTGCTTCCGTAGGAAAGGTGCAGGTCCAATATTTGTCGCTCGCTGCGCAGTAGATAACTCTTGGCGTACCCTATACTCATACCGCTCGATCCGCAAGCGACAACTCTGGCAACCTGGTACCCCAGGATGCCAAGAAGCGGGCCCTTCGCCCTCGCCGGGTATGCGACTATCCAACGGCTGGGTGACGTTCGGGCTGCCGCAGGGTATCTTCCGCGACATGATCACGACAGTCGTGGGACGGCACGTCGTCGAGGTGGACGTCGGCTAAGTCGCCCAGGTCGTTGCCCGCTACGAACGGGTGATGATCGATCTGGGTACCGGCGACGGTCGAGCCGTGCTCAGGACCGCCGCCACGGAGCCGGCAAGCCTCGTCATCGGCATCGACGCCAACGCCGCGTCGATGGCCGAGGCGTCACGTCGCGCCGCCGAGCCAGCTCGGAAGGGCGGCTTTGACAACGCCATGTTCGTCCTCGCTGCCGCCGAAGCGCCGCCGAAGAACCTTCAGACGCTTGCCGATCGCGTCACCGTGCTCTTCCCGTGGGGCTCGCTACTTCGTGGTTGTCTCGGGGCCGATCCGCTCGTTGCTCGGGGCATCGCGCAGCTCCTGGCGCCCGGCGGCACCCTCGAGCTCCTGCTGGCCCCGGCCGACCGCGACCGCCTGGATGGCCTGCCGACAGGCCCGACCGACGTCATCGAGGCGGCGACGCAAACCTTCAAGGCCCTCCGCCTGCGGCTGGTCGAAGGCCGGACGGCATCCGACGCCCAGGTTCGCGCCTCTGGCTCGACCTGGGCGCGTCGACTCCTCTCGAACCCCGCAACTCGGCGAGAGGTGGTCGCAATGCGGTTCGCAGCCGAAGGCGTCACGATGGCGAGCGAGTCAGAAATGGTCGAAGGAAGACGATCGCCGATGGAGGCCTCGCGCTCGTGATCACCCGCAGGGGAGCCTCGGCTCCGATGCCGCTGATCATCGATGTCGATACCGGCATCGACGACGCCCTCGCGCTCCTCCTGGCGGTTGCCTCACCGGAGCTCGACGTCGTCGCCGTGACGTGCGTCTCGGGCAACGTGCCGGCCCGACAGGTCGGCGAGAATACCCGCGCCGTGCTGGAGCTCGCCGGACGCGGCAACATTCCCGTCGCGCTCGGGCGCGAGACGCCGTTGCGCAAGCCGCTCGGCACGGCCGAGGATACCCACGGCCCGCGCGGGCTCGGCCACGCGGAGCTGCCGCCGGCGACGCAGCCCCTCGCGGACTGGCACGCCGCCGACCTGATCGCCCAGGCGGCACGGGCGAAGCCCGGCGAGATCGCGCTCGTGACCCTCGGACCCCTCACGAATCTCGCCGTCGCGTTGGAACGCGAGCCGAAACTTCCGCGCCTGCTTCGGAGCTGGACGCTCATGGGCGGCGCGTACAGGACGCCCGGGAACACGTCCCCGACCGCCGAGTGGAACATCCACGTCGATCCCGATGCGGCCGCGTTCGCGTTCGAAACCTGGGCGGGCGCCGTCGCGAAGGACGAGACGATCCCGCTCCCGCTCGCAATGGGCCTCGACGTGACCGAGCAGTCGCGCTTCATCCCCGAGCACCTTCGCGCGATCGCCGTCCGGGCCGGCGCGCGCCCGCCGGATGCCGAGGTGCTCGCCCACGAGCCGACCACCGCGGTCGGCACCGTCGCGGACAATCGGATCCTCAGATTCATCGTGGATGCGGTGCGGTTCTACTTCGAGTTCCACGCGCCGAACGACGGCTTCTACGGGGCCTACATCCACGATGCCTTCGCCGTCGCCGCGACCATGACCCGCCCGCTCGTCCAGACGAAGCCGGTCTTCGTAGACGTCGAGACCGGCTCTGGGCCTGCGCACGCGATGACCGTCGCCGACTGGCGGGGCCTGACGAAGCGGCCCCCGAACCTCGATGTCGCCGTCAGCGGCAACTCGGAGGCGTTCCTGCGCTTCCTCGTCGAGCGGCTCGGCGGGCTGGCAGCCGATACCCCGCGCGTGGCACGCTAGGCACAGCTCGCGCTCGCCCAAGGGCGCAATCGCTGGAGGAGGCCTCATGGGCGGTCAGTTCAGCACCCGGGTGATCACGCTGATCCCGGTCGCCATAGCGATCAACATCGTGCTTGGCTACACGGTCCAGACCGTGCTCAAGCTGCCCATCTACCTGGACTCGATTGGCACGATCCTCGTCGGGGTCCTGGCGGGCCCACTGGCCGGCGCCCTCACGGGTGCCCTCTCGAACATCATCTGGCAGTACACGCCCGGAATCGGGGGCGGCGCGATCGGGGCGTTCTGGGTCGTGGCCGCGGTGATCGGCCTCCTCGCTGGGATCTGGGGCCGCCTCGGGGTGTATCGCTCGCGGCCGGCCAGTGGCACCCAGCTCCTGCTGGCGGCGATCGTTGCCGCCGGGCTGGTGATCCTGCTCGTCCTGCCGATCGTCAACAACAAGACGTACCTCGACCCGAGCGTCGGTGGCTTCCCTGACTGGGCCGTCCCGGCCGCGATCACGATCGCGGTCATTGCCGCCGTCGTCGTGGCTGGGTTCACCTACCTTCGGCGTGACCTCGCCGGGCTCTGGGTCGCCGCGGCCGGCGTCATCACCGGCCTGATCGCGGCCGCCGTGTCCGCGCCGATCTCCGCATACGTCTTCGGCGGCGTGACCGGGTCCGGCACGGACCTCATCGTGGCGGCGCTACGCCAGGGCGGCTCGGACGTCCTGTCGGCATCGCTCGGCCAGGGCTTCTTCAGCGATCCGATCGACAAGACGATCACGAGCTTCGTCGTCTTCATCATCCTGACGGGCCTGTCGCCCAGGATCGTCGCGCGATTCCCGAACGGCGATCGCCTGGTTCGCGCCGAGGCAATCGCCTGATCCCTGCGCAGCAGGTCAGCCTGCCGGATTTCGTCACCCGGCTGCCGACCGGCGCGTACCGCAAGCTCAACCCGGCCACGAAGCTGGTCGTGGCCCTCGCCTCTGCGGCCATTGCGTTCGCCGTCCGGGAATGGTCCGGGCCGCTCGCGATCCTCGCCCTCGTGGTGGCGACGGCGTCTATCGCCCGGTTGGGCCGGCCCCTGCTGAAATTCGCGCTCGCCACGATTCCGCTCGTCGCCTCGATCCTGCTCGTCAACACGTTCCTGTTCCCCGGGGCGACGGACGTCCTCGTCCGCATCGGCCCGTTCGCTGCGACCGGGACCGGCCTCATCGCCGCCTTCCAGGCGACGCTGCGGGTGGTCGCGTTTGCGCTCAGCGTCGCGGTCTTCTCGCTGACCACGCCGACTGACGACCTGCTGTCCGACCTCGAGCGACGAGGGCTTGGGCGGCGCGCGATCTTCATCATCGGATCGGCAATCGGGACGATCCCGCGGATGGTCGAGCGGGCGGCCGAGATCATCGATGCCCAGCGGGCGCGCGGGCTCGATACGGAGGGATCGCCCTCGCGCCGAGCCCGAGGCCTCGTGCCCCTCGCCGGCCCGATGATCTCGGGGGCGCTCTCGGAGGTCGAGGAACGGTCGATGGCCCTGGAGGCCCGCGGCTTCTCGGCCCCCGCCCGCCGAACGACGCTTCGCCTGCTGCCCGACTCTCCGACCCAGCGTGCCGCGCGCTGGCTGATCGTGCTGGCGACCATCGTGCTCGTCGCGGCGTCGCTGACGGGCCTGGTCCGACTGCCGTGAGCCTCGCCCTCACCGAGGTTGGCTACCGCTATGCGGGCGCGACAGCAACGGCGCTCGAAGGGGTCAGTCTCCGGGTCGAACCCGGCCAGGTGATCGGGGTGGTCGGCCCGAACGATGCCGGCAAGTCGACGCTGTGCCTGGTCTCCGCAGGCCTGGCTCCCGGATCGATCGGTGGCAGGCTCGAGGGCTCGGTCCTGCTGGACGGGACGGAGACGCGCGAGCTGAAGCCCTACGAGGCCGCCCAGCGCTGCGGGATCCTGTTCCAAAACCCCGCCACGCAGCAGTCCGGTACCGCATCGACGGTCTTCGAGGAGATCGCCTTCGGGCCTCGCAACCTCGGATTGGCTCTTGCCGAGGTCGTCGAGCGCGTCGAGGAAGCCCTGGCGGTGCTCGGCATCTCGGGCCTCATCGCCCGGGATCCACATCGGCTCTCGGGGGGAGAGGCACAGCTCGTGGCCCTCGCGTCCGTGATTGCGATGCGCCCGGGCGCGCTGGTGCTCGACGAGCCGACGAGCCAACTCGATCCGGCGGGAACGCGCCTGGTCGGTGACGCCATCGCTCACCTCGCGACCACACTCGGCACGGCGATCCTCATCGTCGAGCACAAGACGAGCCTCCTCGCCCGCCTCGCTCAGGAGGTGGTCGTGCTGGACGCGGGCCGGATCGTCGCCCGAGGCGCGGCCGCTACCGTTCTCGACGCGCCCGATCTCGCTGCGCACGGCGTCCGGGCGCCGGAGGCCGTATCGATCCGGCGGGCATTAGAATTGTCCGGCCTCGGCGATCGCGTCGCGGCAGCAGACCTCGAGGTGCTCGGCGCGTGAGCGGGGCCGCAGCCATCGCCTGCGAGCAGCTTGGGTTCACGTACCCGGATGGGACGGTCGCGCTGCGCGAGGTCGACCTGCAGCTCGAATCGAGAACGCGCGTGGCGATCGTTGGTCAGAACGGCTCCGGCAAATCGACGCTCGTTCGCCAGTTCAACGGCCTGCTGCGACCGACAGTCGGGCGCGTTCTCGTCCGGGACAAGCCGGTCGGGCGGCGGCACGTGGCCGAGCTGGCCCGGGAGGTGGGCCTCGCGTTCCAGAACCCGGATCGCCAGATTTTCTCCGGAAGTGTCAGTGCGGAGGTCGCGTTCGGCCCGGCAAATCTCGGCCTGGAGGGCGCGGCGCTGAAGTCGGCGGTCGACCGAGCGCTTGCGGCGGTCGGGCTCACCCAGGCGGCCGCGACGAACCCGTACGATCTCGGGTTCTCGCGGCGGAAGCTCCTGACACTCGCCTCGATCATCGCGATGGACACGCCGATCCTGGTCCTCGACGAGCCGACAACGGGCCAGGATGCTCGCGGCGTCGCCCGGATCCAGGAGATCGTGGCCAGCCTCTCAGGCGAGGGCCGGACCGTCATCGCGATCAGCCACGACATGCGGTTCGTCGCCGAAACGTTCGAGCGGGTGATCGTGATGGGGGCGGGCCGGATCCTCCTCGACGGTCCGCCCGCAGCGGTGTTCGCCGAGACGGCGTGGCCCACGCTCGAATCGACGTACCTCGAGCCGCCGCTTGCCGC